>JAFVDA010000042.1 GCA_017478765.1 Clostridia bacterium | reverse complement strand
GTCTTGCCTGTGTACGGTTGCGAGCCATACATTCAGTTTAGCACAAAGGAGTTTTTCGTTCAATACTTACGCTTGCTGCTGCTAAAGCCTTTTTTCGTAACTCCAGCCACCACCTGCACAGCAGGTGGTTTTGTCCGATAAAAAAAGTGCGCCTACCGAAGTAAGCGCACAAAAAACGCAAACTCCGATAGTCGCCAAACCAACTGAAAAGCAAGAACAAATCCACGCTATATCCAGTAGAAATTTGCATTTTTATCAAATTCATTATGGACATAACGCAAAAAGAGTATAATTATCCAAATAGAATAAAAACAGTCCTTGCTTAATTATTCAGTTGGTTTGGCATAGAGTATTATAGCATATATAAAAACGGTTATCAAGTAGTTTTGTGTAGAAAAAAGAGAACTCGACTTCTGAAAAAGTCGAGTTCTCTAATTTTTTCAATTATAATCTACGTGTGAAAAACGTCACAGAAAGTTTTATTTGGCGGAAATTCAAATTTGTTTCATGAATCGAAAATAAAGCGTCTTACTCATTTTTTAAGTTTTCAAACAACGAATTTAACGTATCGTCAATTCCGTCAGGTATAATGTTGATTATTATTTTATAATAGCGCCGATTCATTCAAAACTCTTTTGAAACATATTCCTTTTCAGAGACGATACTAAAAAACTAAGTGCGTCGCACTCCGTTTTAAGAATGGTTTTTAGCTTGTAATAAGGCGCTTATCGTTTTGAAAAATACGTATCGAGTCTTTTTTTTCTTGCCGACAAATAATCGTTTAGAAACTTCAGATTATTATCCAACAATGATATGGGATCGTCGTACCACCTTATCGAATTTAATTTCAATGAATCATAAATAGTTTTTCCGTAGTCGTTTACCGATGAGATAAAATCGTCAAGCATAGGAGACACCTTTGAAAAATACCTTTCTTTTGTCATATTTGTCAAAGAAGGCTCATTTTGCAAGGCTTTGAAAAACACGTTTGAATATGCAACTCGCGTGGATATTTCGTCCATACCGGTACACGGTTTACCCGTCCATGGCGTAAGCAAAGACCAGTCGTAATCCCAAATTGGACCGAAGTTCAGTTTTCCGTTTTCTTCAAAGTTTTTTGATGTACACGTATAGTACATATTAAAAGATTTATAAGCGTGATCGACTTCGCCCATCACGGCATCAACCAAATAATAATCGATCAAAGAACCGACGTTAGTTTCCTTGACGATTTTTTCACTGTCTAATGAAGTAAACGTTGCAAATAGATCTGCAATATATGATTTTAGATCTGCAAAGAATTTATAAAACTGCTCATCGCTCGTAAAATCTGTTTTTTCGGGATATTTCAATTCGATATACCTATCGTATTCGTCAAGATAAAAATAGGTTTCATCTAAAACGGCGTCTTGGTCGGCGGCAACCGATTGATCCATCGCGATATAGAAATTAAAATCTTTCAAATCTATCATATCTTCCGTGATGGTCTTTTCGATATTAATTCTTCCCTCGTTCTCCTGTATTTGCTCGCAAAGGGTATACAATCCGACGTACTCATCATTTAAGTAAACGTTGACTTTGTTCGGCGTAGGAGTAAACGGCAGGTTTTCCATTTTATTCCCGAGAGTAAGAGCCGTATAGTTATGCAGACACGAAGGATCCAAATAGTCGGCAAGGAGAACCCAACTTTTTGATTTTTTCAGTCCAAATAAGCTTTGTTTTTTATCGAATTTCAAGCGATAAGGCTTTTTGTCGTAGTTCAAAGTCGAGTTACCCCTCAACCTTATGCCGCCTGAAACGTTGGAAAGAGCGTCACTACAGTTCACCAAATCAAACGTCATATCTACATAATCGGTTTTTCCGATTATGGGCATACTCTGCGTGTCGATTTTGACTATCGGTAAATCTTTTACAGCGTAATCAACGTGCACGACGATGTCAAGATGACTGTCCACAAGATCGAAATCAATAGTATCGGAATAATACTTTTCACCACCGACCTCGTAGTATAAAAACTCATAGCCGAATGTCACTTGGATACTTACAGGCTGAAAATCTTGCTCCGCCTCGTGTACGACTTGTTCGGTCTGACCTTCAAATACAACCGCTTCCGGCATATCAGCCGTTATAGTGACGTTCAAATCGCGATATACACGTTCAAAAATCGCCGTAAACGTCAAAGACTCGTCTTTCACAACATCGCTGCGCTCCGACGACTCGTTACCGTCGTCCCATCCGATAAAACGATATTTTTCATTTGAGAATACTTTAACTTGTGACGTCGAACAATTTTCCCTGACCGTTTGCGTTGCAATTCCATCCAAATAACCTTTTTCCTCGTCAACGATATAATTAACTTCGTATTTTTTTCAATTACCTCGTATTTAGACAAGGTTATGCCTTTACACGCAACAAATGAAAGGAGGGCGCTCACGGCTATCACGAACAATGCGCTTTTTATCAATTTCATACTCTCTCTCCAAATATTTTGTTGATTGCTACTTTCAAATTTATGGTGATTATAACACATATAACGATTATAGTCAAGGTTGATTTGATAATCCTTTCTTATATGCATAAAAAAAGGGCTTATAATCAACTTAAAAGCCCTGAAAAGAGTATCGTCAATCAAAAGCACCTTTGTTTGCGTTCTTTTTTGCAATGTTCGACGTTTCCGCAACGGTAACACAGTTCGTTGTCGCAAACGCCGTCGTTTTCAAAGAATGAAAGCACGTTTTTGACCGTCGTTTCGGCAATGTTCGCCAAGGCTTCCTGCGTTAAAAACGCCTGGTGCGACGTTACTATGACGTTGGGCATAGATATCAGGCGGGATAAAACTTCGTCGTTCAATATATGCCCCGATCTATCTTCAAAAAATACGTCGGCTTCTTCTTCGTAAACGTCCAGACAAGCCGCTCCGACCTTTCTCGACCTGATGCCGTTCAAAAGGGCTTCGGCGTCGATCAGTCCGCCCCTCGAAGTATTTATAATGACGACGCCCTTTTTCATTTTTTCAATGCTGTCGGCGTTTATCATGTGTCTTGTCTGCTCGGTCAGCGGACAGTGGAGCGAAATTATATCGCTCGTTTCAACCAGCGTATCGAGCGAAACGTATTCGATATCGCTGTTTGCCGCGGGATACGCGTCGTACGCTATGACCTTCATACCGAAGCCTTTACAAATGTCGATAAATATACGGCCTATTTTGCCCGTGCCGATTATGCCGACCGTCTTGCCGTGCAGATCAAAGCCCATCAATCCGTTCAAAGAAAAGTTGAAATCTCTCGTTCGGTTGTAAGCCTTGTGTATTCTGCGAACGGAAGTTAAAAGCAGCGCCGACGCGTGTTCGGCTACGGCGTAAGGAGAATACGCGGGAACGTGCATGACGTGTATCTTTCCGTAAGCGGCGGCAAGGTCTACGTTATTGTACCCTGCCGAACGCAAGGCTATGACTTTTACGCCCAACTCGTAAAGCCTTTCGATGACCGTTTTGTTTACGTCGTCGTTGACGAATACGCAAACGGCGTCGCAGCCCTTAGCAAGTTCGGTCGTATCTTCGTTTAGTTTGGTTTCCAAAAAGCGGAAATGCACGCCGTAACGCTCGGCATACGGTTCAAACGAAGTTTTATCGTAAGGTTTGGTATCGTAAAAAGCGATTTTTATCATATTCTCTCCGTAATTACTTAATGCGTAACTATTTTTTTGCTAAATCGTAACTCGTTTTGACGCAAAGTTTGATTTGGTCAATAGGCACAACGTCGTTCAAAACAACGGTGTACCAACTGTTTTTGTTCATGTGCCACCCGGGACAAAAGCCTTCTTTAGATAAAATTCTTTGCTTGTCTTCCTTCTTCATGCGAAGATCTATTATCCAAAGTTGTTCGTCGGTGTCGTAGCCTATTTTTCTGCCCTCGACTTTACCTATCAAAAGATACCACTTTTTAGTGTCCTTTCTTCGCCAGATAGCGTATTCGGGGAATTTTTCCCAAAGGTGCTCGGCGTCGTCACCGTATTCATTTTTGACAAACTCGACGAGTTCGTCCGCCTGCCCGTCGTAGAGGGAAAGGCTGTCAAAACACATTTTTGCAATTTCCGCTAAAACTTTGCCGACGGCTTGCCTTACTTCGCCGACGAAAGAGCCTACGGCGTCGGTCTTGTATAGAATATACGCCTCGCCCGTATCTATTTCGGTAAGTTGGGTATCTACGCTCCCAAATTTATCCACGGTAACTTCGAGCGTAAATTCACCGCTAAATACGCTCGTTTTGTAACGGAACCTTTCGCCGTCATCGGTAAACCCGAACGATAGAAGTTTATCCGCATTCGGGCGTTTTTTGAAAAAGTATTCTTCAAACATTTATAATGGTTTTCCGTCTACGATTATTTGCGCGTTGCAGTCAAAGACGGCGTCTTCGCGAATTATCTCGCCCACGCTGTCTACCTTGATGACGCCCGATCTCGGGTTTTTGATGGACTCGACGTAGCCGTTTATCGTGGCGTCGACGTCCGAATACTCGAAGGACAGGTCGCAATCTACCATTTCGCAGTCGACAAGTTTAAGATTTTTACAGTAGCATAGCGGCTGCGTGCCGATGATCTTGCAGTTTATCAGCGTAAGCCCGTCCGAAAACCAGGCAAGGTACTCGCCTTTTACGACGGAATTCTTGACCGTGACGTTCTTAGAGTGCCAAAAAGCGTCCTTCGTGTCGAGATAACTATCGGTTATCGTGAGGTTTTCGACGTACTGAAAGGAATATTTCCCCTTAAACTCGACCTTACGTAGAGTTACGTTTTTTGAATCCAAAAAGGCGTATTCGGAAGTAAGTTTACTGTTTTTGACGGTGGTAGATATGGTCTTCCAACCGAACTCGGGAGAGTCTATCTCACAGTTTTCAATAAGCGTATCGGCGCACTCGCGAAGGGCTTTTACGCCGACTATATTCGTATTTTCTATAACGCCGTTTTCGCAGTACCAAATGGGCGCGCGCGTCTTCTCGTCCATTCTTGAAGCCGTTATTTTGTACGATTTTGCGTGCCAAACGGGATAGCGAAGTGAAAACGAGCAGTTCTCGATACTAACGTTTCTCGTCTCCTTTAAGACCGATTCGCCGTCGGCAGGACCTGCGAAAACGCAGTTTTTGACAAGAGCGTCCTTTACGTTGTATAGAGCGCGCTCTTGGTCGTAAGTTTTTTTTTCGATTGTAATCATTTAGCAGTGTTCCTTATATAATACCGCGTCAGAAAAAAGCGGAGCGATCATAATTTCTCTCGCACTACGCTTTACGCGGGGTTGAATTTTGATTTGGGTTGTTTACAACGAGGGCACTTCCAGTCGTCGGGGAGGTCTTCAAACCTTACGCCGCCGAAGTCCGCGGGATCGTAGACGTAACCGCAAACCGAGCAAACGTATTTGCCCGTCTTATTCCATACCGAAAAATCAACTTCGGCAAGAGTGGTGGAAACGGGGTTGTTGAGATCCATCACCCGTTTTGCTTCAAGACTCTCGTAGCCTTGCGGGGTGTGCGTTCCGCAATATACCGTCGGATGGTTGGCAACGAACTCGCGAACCCTGTCGAGAGTCTTTCTCGCTTCCGCTTTATCTTCGTACACGACCGAAAGTTTGTTTTGGTAAAGCGCTTCGTCAACGTAGGTTATATCGCCGTGCAACATATAGAACAATCCTTCGTTTTCAACGACGACTATGCCGTTGCCGTTGGTGTGACCTTTCGCCTTGATAAAATACACGCCGTCCGTAATTTTTTGGCTTTCCGGAAAGTTATAATACGCACCGTCCGTAAAGTATACTGGAACGACGTTTTCTATTCCTTTTAGTTCGTCGGCCCCCGTTTCTTCGGCGTTGACGTATATTTTTGCGTTGGGGAAGGAGCGAAGTTCGCCCGAATGGTCGGAATGTTTATGCGTCAAAATAATCTTCGTGACCTGTTCTTCCTTATAGCCGAGCGCGGACAACGCCTGCATATAACTGCAAATATCAAACCCGGTAAAGCCGAAACTTTTTTCGTCGGGTTTTTCTTCGGGAGTACCCGCCGGCAGCCCCGTGTCGACGAGAATAACTTCCTTTCCCGTGTCGATAAGGTAGTTTTGCAAACTTCCGCGATATTGAACGTTTTGGTCGTACTTGTCGGCGCCGTCTTCTCCGCCGAATACGAAGGGTTGAGTGTAAAATCCGTCTTTTCTGAACTTTACCGCTTTGATTATCATTTACTCCATTCTCCTTGTAACAATTTATATAGTAAACTTTTGTAAGTTTTGAATTCTTCGTCTGTCAGCCAATGTTCTTTTTCGATTGTCTTAGGAACGGATAGGGCTTTTTCTTTTAATCTTCTCCCGTCGTCCGTCAACGATATTATTATATTGCGTTTATCGGCTTGGTCTCTTTCGATATTAACAAACCCCTTGCTTTTCAGGTTTTTCAATAGATCGGTCAAAGTGTTTGCCTGAAGGTACAGCGCCTTGACGAGATCCTTTTCGTTGACGCGCTCACGCTCCCAAAGCACCATCATCGTGACGTATTGCGTATACGTCAGATTGATTTCTTTCAAAAGCGGCTGATATCTGCGCAATATTTTGTTTGCCACCGCGTAAGTGGGAAAACACACCTGGTTTTCCAAAAGCAGCATATCGTATCTATCGTTCATTTTTTCACCTTTCGTCTTAATTATATCGTATCCGATATAATTTGTCAAACGATGGAAAGGTGTTTTAAAAAAATAATGCGAGTTTATATAAACCCGCAAAAAAAGTGTTAAAGTAGAGTAAAAATACGTTATAAATCTTGATTTTACATTGAGGATTTTAATCGTCGTCGACGAAGATGTCGGGCGCTATCCTACGAAGATATTCAGCCCTTTTTATATCGACTTCGCCGCCAAGTCCGTTTTCCAGTAGATCTGCAAGTTTTTCCAAAGCGGGTCCGTATTTTTGCATCAGTCCGCGTTCCAAGATCTTTCTCGCCATAGCGTAATCCTTAGGAACGAATTTACCGTCGCAATAAATATTTCCAAGTTCCAGCGTGGCTATCCCGTTACCCTTTTTTGAAGCAGTTTCCATCCAACGCAAACCTTCTTCAACGTCGACGGAAGTTCCTATGCCGTACAAATAACACTTCGCAAGATTACCCATGCCGCCGAGCGAACCCGCTTCCGCGGAATTTTTATACCGCAAAAAAGCCTGATTTAAGTCTATATCGGTACCGATACCCTCTTCGTACATGACTCCCACGCGGTTTTCCGCCTCCCTGTCGCCTTGGTCGGAAGCCTTTTTGAACCATTCGAGCGCGGTCGAATGGTTTGCTTCCACTCCGTCGCCGAAATAGTACATACACGCCACGTTGTAGGTGGAAACGAAGTTACCCATTTCCGAAGCCTTTTTGAATAACTCGAACGCTTGCTTCTTTTTGCCGTCTTTCAGTAGTTGCGTAGCCTGCTTGTCGAGTTGCACGCTCTCTTTGCTTATCTTCACGTTTATCTCCCTTTATCCTTTATAAATATCGTAACTTACGCAAAGCGGTTTCCCGCTCATTTGGTCAAATTGAATGCTTCCGTCAATGCGGAAACACTCTTTGAGCATTTGCTCGGTAAAGACTTCCTTCGGCGTTCCGAACGAAAAGACTTTGCCCTGCTTCATGGCGAGAAGCTCGTCCGAATATCTCGACGCGAGATTGAGATCGTGCAAAACCATGACTATGGTCGCGCCCTGCTCTTCGTTGAGTTTTTTGAGCAGTTCCAAAACTTCCAACTGGTGGCATAGGTCGAGATAGGTGGTCGGCTCGTCGAGAAGGATTATACCCGTCTTTTGCGCGAGCGCCATGGCTATCCATACTCTTTGGCGTTGTCCTCCCGACAAATAGGCTATTTCACGATTGCGGAACTCCTTCATGTTCGTGACTTCGAGCGCCCATTCGACTATTTCCTTATCCTCTTTTGTCATTCTGCCGAAGCCTTTCTGATAGGGAAATCTTCCGTAGGAAACAAGCTCGAAGCAGGTCAGCGTTCCTGGCGCGGTAGGCGTCTGCGGAAGGACGGCAAGTTGCTTTGCTATATCCTTGTTTTTAAGTTCGGAAACGTCCGCTCCGTTGACGATGACCGTTCCGCCCGCTCTCGGGATTATCCTGCCGATAGCCTTCAATACGGTAGACTTTCCGCAACCGTTGGCGCCGATTATGGAAGTTATCTTGCCTTGCTTTAATTTAACGTCAAAATCGGGGACGATTATGACCTTATCGTAACCTACGGCAAGGTTTTTGGTTTCGATGGCGCTGCCTCGCGCGACTAAACTTTGACTTATTACTTTATCATGTTCCATAGGTTCACCTCGACCTGATAAGCAAATACAAAAAATACGGTACGGACAGAATGGAAACGAAAATGCCCGTCGGGATATTCATAAACACGCTTACGTCTTCGACTAAGATGTTCGCAAGAATTATTATTACCGCCGAAGCTATCCCCGACGCGGGTATCAAAAATCTTGCGTCGGTACCTACCAACTTCCTTGCAATGTGCGGGCCGATAAGCCCGAGAAAGAAAAAGTTACCGCCGAACGCGACCGACGCGGAACTCATTCCGACCGCCAAAAACGAAAGTATTATAAACGACGATTTGACGTTTACCCCTAAACCTGTCGCAATATCGTACCCAAGGTTTATGGCGTTCAATCTTCTCGAATAGTACATGGTGACCGTTCCGAACGCCGCAAGCCAAACGAAAAGTATCAGAATATAGTTCCACTGCGTGCCCCAAAGTTCGCCTGCGTTCCAGCGCTGAATAAATTCCAGTTGGTTTTCGTCGAGCATATACATAACGAACGTTGCTATTGCCGAATAGCACGCGCCCATCGCCACACCCGTCATAATAAGTTTGGTCGACGACAGCGGTTTTTTGCGTTTAGTACCAAGCAAATAAATTATCCCCGCAGAGATAAGTCCGCCTATAAGCGCGAGAACGGGCAATAATATAGGCTTATCGACGTCCTTTGCGATCAGCGCGACGTACAGCGTCACGAACAGCGACGAGCCGTCCGCCACGCCCAAAGTTCCGGGTGAAGCAAGGTCGTTATGAAGTAGGTTTTGCATTATTACGCCCGCCGCGCCCATGCCGAACCCGACCAAAAGCGCCAAACAAAGTCTCGGAAGTCGGAACTCGAACACGACTAATTTCATTCTCTCCGTTCCGCCGCCGAAAAGCGTGTCGATAACGTCGGCAAAAGGTATGGCGTAAGGGCCCATAGAGCAGCCGAGCAAAAATACGGCGACAAGTAATACGAGCGTGCCGATGATTATCAGCACCCTTATTTTGTTCTTTTGCTCGTAAGAAGTCGACTTAATCATAGAATCTGTCCCCCTCTTGCTTGCGCGAAACGTATATGAAGAAAGGTACGCCTATGATAGTTATCAAAATGCCTATCGGGTATTCCATTCCGGGGTGAATAAGCCTTGCAACGAAGTCGACTATTACGACGAACGCTCCGCCGTAGACCGCGCAAACGGGCAAAACAAGCCGATAATCGGTGCCTACCATATATCTTGCGATATACGGTATCATAAGCCCTATGTACCCGACGGGACCTATTATTATGACGGCGACAGCCGACAACACGAGAACGACTATGGTCGAAAGCGTTCTCGTCACGGCGACGTTTGCGCCGAGCGATCTTGAAACTTCTTCGCCGAGATTCATAACGGTCAATGACCGCGATATTATAAGCGATACTATAAGCCCCGACGAGAAAAACGGTAGCGCGACAAACACGTCCTTCCAGATGGTGTTTGCGCTCGAACCCGACGTGTATCTTATCATTTGATTCATTAAGCCGAATTTCAAAATGATAGCCGTAGTGACCGAACTTAAAAGCGTGGATATAGCCATACCGGACAAAACCATTCTGTCCGAAGTGATTCTACCTTTGCCGACGAAAGCGATCGTATAAATGAGCAGCGTTACAAGCCCCGCGCCGAGCGCCGATACGCCCATCTTTTCAAACCGACCCGCGCCCGGGATAAACGCCAGAACGACGACCACGCCGAGCGTCGCTCCGCTCGATATTCCCATTATCCCCGAGTCCGCCATAGGGTTTTTTGTCGTGCCCTGCATTATCGCGCCCGCAACCGACAACGATACGCCGACTATTATGTCGGCTATAAGCCTCGGCAAACGCATATTCCTGACAATTACCTGATCGTAGTCGCTTTCGTTAAAACTAAATAGCGAATCGAATACCGTTTTGGGCGACATGGTGTTTGCGCCGAAAACGAGAGTTAGCGCCCCCGCAATAAATAGGAGCGCTATTCCGATTGTCAAAAATATTATAAACCTTTTGGTATTGTCCGAGCGACTTGCGCGTATTTTCATTTCAGTCCGTTATCTTTGCGGCGGTTTTTAACGCCTGCATTATCTGGTAGTATTGATTATACAAAAGTATTACGCCTTTTTGAGCGTAGGGAGTAAGGTCAATAACGCCCACTCGGTCTTCTTTGACGGCTTTGAGCATCTTCCAACCTTCGTTTTCGGATACGTAAGTGGTTATCTTCTTTTCTCCGAACCCTGCGAACATTACGAGATCGCCCTCATAGTTTCGCAGGTTTTCCGCCGAGATGGGCTCGTAAACCGATCCGCTCTCGTCCTGCATAAATTCCCTTACGTTATCCAGCCTTTTTACGCCGAGATAATCGTAGATTATCGTATTCATAAACCAACCGCGCTCGGGCACTATGGATATGTTGCCGAGATAGGTAAATATAGTTAGCGTCTTATCCTGCAAACCGTAAGAACGCATTTCGGCAAGCATTTTATCCTTTAACCCGTCGGCGTACTCGATAAGCGTTCTCGCGCTTTCCTCTAAACCGAGTATACTGCCGATATAGTTCAAACGAACGGAAAAATCGTCCGAATCGGTATATAACGGAATAGTCGGAGCGATCTTGTTTAGCGTTTCGATATTGTCGTTAGACATATTTTGATTGACGAATATAAGTTCGGGATCGAAGGATAGTATTTCCTCTTCGGAAAACGGTTGACCGTCCTGAAGTTTTGTCGCGCCTTCGTAAAAACTCTCGTAACCGGTCGTCTCGGTAGACGATTCATACGCGAGCAGTTTTACGCCGAACGCAACTACGTCCTGCGAGCCGAACACGCAAACTATCCTGCGCGTATTCATATTGTAAGTAACTTCGTTGCCTTTAAGCGTAAAAACGGTGTTCATTTTAACTTCCGTTCCGCGAGTATCGACGAGCGCGGGGAAGTTCTCGTCGACTGCGACTTCCGCCTCCGTCTCGCTGCACCCTGCAAGCAAAGCGCCGCAACCAAGTGTTATTATCAACGCTAAAAGCGCGCAAAATTTTCTCATAGTATATTTTCCTTAAAAATTATTCGAGCGTGGCGATAGTAGTTTCCACTTGCAAGTCGCCGTCGAGCGTGTATTCAAAAAATTCGCCGTGACCGTTTTTCCATTGCTCTTCATCTTCCATATCGAGCGCCGCGTACACCTTATCCACCACCGTTTGACCTTTATAGGTTATCTTAAGCCTTACGGGCGTGGCGTAGTTATACACGAATATCTTCACCGTTCTACCGAAACTCACTTGCTCGCCGCTACGGTAGGCGTCGTCGTCTACTCCCAAAGCGTACAAGGTCGGATCGTAAACGTGCAGCGCGTTGACCGCGTCGGACGAATTAGCAGACTTGGCTCCGTCGTTTATCGTTATCGTCGCCGTTTGTTCGATGGTTTTGAGCGTTACCGTAAGGTCGGATTTAAGTTCGTACCCGAAAACCGAAGCGCTCGTTTGCTCGTCCGTCTTTCGATCGATTATCTTTTCCGCCACGAGCGAGCCGCCTACGAACAAGCATAGTTGAAGTTTACTTTGTCCGTCGTTTTTAGCCGTCGCCGTGATGATCGCGCCGCTTTCTATCTTATCGCCGTCGTTTATCTCAACGGGTTGGAGAGTAGAACTTAAATACCTGACGGTGAGCGTAGCGCCGTCGCCCGCTTGATTGTCAATCGAGACGACGAAGGTTTGCTTCTCTTGGTCGGGTTCGGCGATCGAACCGCTGTTTGATGCGGAATTTGACGCGGAATTTGACCAAGTTCCGCTCGATTTTCCGCCTTTTGAGTTATCGCAAGCGCCGAGAGTTAATAGAGCCGCACACGCTATCAAAATGATACAAATAAGTTTCTTCATAATTATAAACTATTTAGCCTTATTCGGGCAAAGTTTGTCACCCCATAACGAAATATATCCCGTTAAAAAACGGGATTTATTATCGTTATTACTGCAAATTGTTTTTTTCAAGCGTTATGGTCATATCGGCGGTGAGCGCTACTCCCATAAGTCCGCCCGCGCCAGTTTCTCCTTCGTATGCGGGATCGATGACAGCGAAATCGACCATTTCATCTCCGACGGTAGCGGAAATCAACAGGTCGAAGTCGTTTTCATTGAGAACCTGCACGTAGATAAGGGTCCCTTCCGCGTAAGATACGCCGCTCTCCATATCCACTACGTCCGTACCCTCTTCGGTTTCAACGAGGTAGCGAACGTTGAGCGTCGTGTTTTCCGTTTTATTTACGATGGTCAAAGTGTATTTGACTTGTTCGAGCGTTATGGTCATATCGGCGGTGAGCTCTACTCCCATAAGTCCGCCGGCTCCTGCGTCTTCTTCGGTCGCAGCGTCGATAATCGCTTGATCAACGACTTGTTCGCCGACGGTGGCGGAAACGTGAAGTCTATAATCGTTTTCGTTGAGAACCTGCACGTAGATAAGGGTTCCCTCCGCGTAAGATACACCGCTCTCCATATCCACTACGTCCATACCCTCTTCGGTTTCAACGAGATAGCGAACGTTGAGCGTTGCGTTTTCAATTTGATTGTCGATGGTCAAAGTGTATTTGACTTGTTCGACCGTTATGGTCATATTGCCCGTAAGCTCTACTCCCATAAGTCCGCCGGCGCCCACGTCTTCTTCGGTAGCGGCGTCAACGTACGCTTCGGCTACGACTTCTTTGCCGACGGTGGCGTAAACGCGAAGTCTATAATCGTTTTCGTTCAAAACCTGCACGAAGATCTCGGTACCTCTTTTGAACTTTTCGCCCTCCTCGACGTCAACGGGAGTAACCCCGTCCTCGGTTTCTTCGAGATAACGAACGTTGATCGTCACGTTCTCGACCTGAGCGTCTACCGAAACGGAATAACGCCTCGTAATGGAAAACCCTGCGCACGCGGTCGTTACGGCAAGCGCCATAACGGACACCACGAGCATAGCGATGATCCTCAATGAATTTTTCATTATTTGTTCCTCCAAAAAAATAAAATTATTTGTTTTTAATATGAATGTGATTTCATATATATTCGGATTATATCATATAAATCCGCGTAACGCAAAAAGAATTAGCGTGTTTTTCCGTGAATTTTTCTTAAAACGACGTTGTTGTTAACGTTTTGACGGCAAATCGCTGTTATTCGGCGCCTTTCAAGGCTTCGACCATGTTTATCTTTTTATTCTTCGCCGACACCATCAGTCCGACGATCAAAGATACCCCGAACGTCAAAAGTATGCTGACTACGTAGGTTATAGGTCCTAAAACCACCTGCATTTCGTATTCGGAAGCGAGCATTATCATCAACACGTTCAGCACGCCTATTCCTGCGAACAGACCGATCGCAACGCCCACCACCGTCAGCCAAAGATTTTGAGTTATGAGAAGTTTTCCTATCTGCTTGTCGTAAAACCCGACCACTTTGAGCGTTGCCATCTCGCGGTAACGCTCGGTATAACTCATTACGCCGAGATTGTACAATACGACTACGCCGAGAACTACCGCAAAAACTATCAGAACGACTATCGCCAGATTAAGTATATCCATAAATCCCTCAAACGACTTGACGATATCGGAATGCGATTGCAAAGTCAAACCGTCCTTGTAGGAAGCGTAAACTTCGGTGGTCTTTAAGGTTTCTTTGTCGGCGGACACGTATACGGAATTGATTCGATAAACGGAACTATCGGTTAAACTCACCCCGTCGGACTGCAAGGTCTTTGCGTATTCTTCCGAAACGGATATGCTTTTGGAAAGACTGCGATTAAACCCCGCGACTTTCATGGTGTACTTTTCACTCGTGCCGTAAGGCGAAACGGTGAATTCGTCGCCTATCTTCAGATTATAGTCCTTGGCAACTCTCATGCATACGAGCGCCCCGTCTGTCGGCAATTTTATCAGTTTACTGTCGTCCGACAAAAACCCGACCACGCCGCTTCGTATCCCGTAGACGTCCAAAGATATAGGCTCATCGGTCACGGTCACGCTGATGGACGCGCTGTAATCCCCGTTGGTCTTGCTTGCTATATCGTAGGCGACGGCGTTGGTTTCTTGAGTGGTTTTATCCCCGTCGGAAGAAAGATAGATCCTCGTCTCATAGTTCATAACGTCCTGATAAAACACGTTGATAAACCCTGTCGCCGTGTCGTTCATTCCGAGCGCGCCGACCAAGAGCACCATGCACCCTATAAGACCTATAAGCGTCATAAACGAACGCGATTTATGGCGGAACAGATCCCTTAAGTTCCACTTGGTGCCAAAACTCAACTTATTCCAAAGTTTGTTTTTTTCGATCAAAAGGTTTTTGAATTTTTTAGGGGTATAAGGTCTTAAAGCGTCGGAAGCGGTGCCGGATAGCATTTTCTTTACCGAAAGGTAGCCTATAAGCGTCAAAAAACCTACTATCAGCGCAACTACGAGCGCGCACCACCAAGGAAGATACAACTTCCACTCGGGCATGACGATATAAGTTCCCATCATGCCGTCGGGGTTTAACATAAACCAACACACGAAGTACCCCAGCCCAAGCCCCAAAAGCGAGCCTATAACGCCGATAAATAAAGCGTAAGAGGTGTAATGCGCGGATATTTTTCCGTCTTTGACGCCAAGCGCTTTCAACGTGCCTATCTGCGTTTTTTCGTTGACTGTCAAACGATGCATGGTGGTCACCATCGTCAAAACGGCTATAGCAAGGAACACTACGGGAAGCACTAACCCCATGGTTTTACCCTCTTCCTCTTCGCCTTTGGCTTCGGAGTAAGATATGGTTTCGTTCTTTGATAGTATGAGCAAAGTCTTACCTAACGCCCGCTCGGTTTTTTCGGTGATTTGACTCTTTGATAGATCGGATAAGACGTTGATTTGCGGATACAACTTATCGTAAGCCATTTCGCCGAACACGCCGTACTTTTTTATCACGGCGTTTTTCAGCATTACGGGAGAAACGTATACGTAGCCGTAAGTGTTAAAATCCGGCATAAGCTGGGTTTCGTCCCTCACGCATATCATGTATTCGCCCGACTCGATCAGCCCTCTGACCGTTCCCGTAAGCTCAAAATCCTTGTAGGTTACGGTAAGCGGATCGCCTATTTTGACGTTGTTTCTTTGGGCGTACTTATCGAACAGCCACATGCCGTCTTCGCTCGTCGAGTCGTATTCGTCTCCGCTCATAAGCGTAAAAAAGGATACTTCGCGGTTTTCCGTGACCGTCAGCCCGAGCGTGTTTGCCGTGCCTTTTACTTCGGCATTTACCGATATGTATCTCGAAGCCTTATCTACGCCTTCGACCGCCGATAATTTTTCGAGATCGGATTTTGAAAACCCGTTTTCGTTTACTATTCTGTAATCGGCAAAATGAGTGTCGGAAAGAAATTTTTCCGTATTTTTATTCAGGCTCACCCATTCCATATTGAAGCCCAAAAACACGCCTATACCGAGTGTGATCATTATTATCATCGATATAAATTGCGCTTTATATCGTCCGATTGTCCTGATAAGTTTTTTAAGCAGCATAACGTCACCACTCGATATCTTCAACTGCAGTAGGCGTTTGGTTTTCTTCGAGAGAAGTTATCTTTCCGCTTCTGACTCTGATAACCACGTCAGCCATCTTGGCAATGTTTTGGTTGTGCGTGACGATAACTATAGTCTTGCCGTAGTTTTTCGCCATTGAAAGAAGAAGTTTCAAAACGACGACGCCAGTTTCGCTATCCAGCGCGCCTGTAGGTTCGTCGCATAACAATATCTTCGGGTTTTTGGCTATCGCCCTTGCGATTGAAACCCTTTGTTGCTCCCCGCCCGATAGTTCCGACGGGAAGTTGTTCAGGTGATCGGATAGTCCGACTTCTTCCAAAATCTTTTTCGGATCGAGAGCGTTTGGTGCGATCTCCTTTACGAGCGCGACGTTTTCCAAAACGGTAAGTGTGGGGATAAGATTATAAAACTGAAACACGAAGCCCACCTTTGAGGCCCTGTATTCGGCAAGTTGGTCGCGAGTAAGTTTTGAAATGTCTTGCCCGTCGACGATGATTTTTCCTTCCGTCGGAGAATCAAGACCTCCTAAAAGGTTCAAAAGCGTGCTTTTTCCCGCGCCGCTTTGCCCTAACACGACGATAAACTTACCTTCTTCAAGGTCAAGGTTTACGCCGTCCAAAGCGTTAAGGGTATGTTCTCCCGCTACGTAACGCTTTGTAACCGATCTCATTTCAACGATATTCATTAACTGCACCTCCTAAAATTCAGTAATAAAAATATTAGATAACGGGCTTATAGCCCGACTTTTCATCTTTTACAATTCAATTTTCACAATTTGCATTTTCATAAACCAATCGGCTATTTTGGATAAAAACCTGAAGGTCTTCGGAATCGACTTATCTTTCAGATCGTTATACCCGAGCATGTAGCCGCGAGATGAAACCTTTGCCTTTTCAAACCAGGGCGTCAACTCGTTTTTTGGGTCGGAAACGTAAAAATAATCCTTTATGCTCGTTACGCCCGCTTGCTTCACGAATGTTTTCAGCATTATCTTGACGGCGCGTTTGTTTGCCGTATCGAAACAAATGCGGCAACTTTTGAATCGCGCTTCCATAGCGGTAAATAGTTTTTTTACGTCCGCACGCTTGAAGTAATAGAACACGCCCGCGGAGATGAATATAACGCCGTATTCGCTGTCTATCTCGTTAAACCACGCCGTGTCGTTGAGATCGCAGGCAATATTTTTTATCCTGTCAGTCGAAGGCAACAGAGCGTTTCGAGCGGCAATAACGTCAGGCAAATCCAAATTGTATATCTTACATTGACCGTTGTCGCAGTTTTCCGCCGTTTGATCGAGACCGCACCCCATATTGACGACCGAAGCCTTCGGGTGCAAGGACAGATAGTCCTTTATCTCGAACAGAAGGTCTCCCTCGCGCATGGCAACTTCCAAAGCGCCGAAGCGGTATGCAAACCCGCTCGAATTTTTCTCTAAAACCGAAAAGTCGTAATCTATCTTTTCAATAAGTTCGACAGCCTTTTCGTCTTTGAAAACGTTAGGATATAGTTCTGTGCAGATCTTTCGCCCGTAAAGCGGGATAACCAGTGTTTCCTGTACGCTGTTGCTTTCGATATGATACTTCATGATTTCTCCTGACGACCTGGTTTTTATGTCGATAGCAACCGATTTTCATTAAAGCGCGGTTTATTCGCTTTAATAAAAAAACTTACGTTACCTCTCGATTTTCTCGTTACCAAAACCGACAACCATATTTTAGAATAAAAACTTTCGGAATGTCAACTAAAATATGAATGATATTTCATATTCATATTTCTTTTTTTTGACAATGAAGTTGAAAAGATATTTCCGTTAGGTCGAATATGATTTGACAATCGGGTATTATTGTGCTAAAATGCTAATAAATTAAGAGGAGGAAGTTTCCGCTCGCTACGCCTTTCGGCGTAACCGCCCCTTGAATAAGTTTTGCGTATCCTAAGTCTTACGCTTTTTATTATTCATCGGCAAACTTCTTTCAAAAACTTAATATCATATAAATGCGGGTGTGGCGAAATTGGCAGACGCGTAAGACTTAGGATCTTATGTCCTCGACGTGGGGGTTCAAGTCCCTTCATCCGCACCAAAAGAACTGCACCCATAATCGGGGTGCAGTTCTTTTGCTACTTAAAAAGGGACTTGAACTGAGGGGTAGTCGCCGACTGACAAGATTATTCCTTTAACATAGTCGGCGACCAAACTCAACAGTGTTGAGTTTGCCCGAGGGGCGTGATAGCGAGGCAACGAAAGACTTAAAACAAGATGCAGTCACAAATCGAGAAGTCGATTTTGGAGAGTAAATAATGAGTTGATAGTTGAAGCCGAGCGGAGCAAGTCCCTTCATCCGCACCATGAAAAAAGCGTTTTTTGTCAACAGACAAAAAGCGCTTTTTTCAGTTATATTCGCCTGCGGCGAGTTTTATTGCTTCGCAGTTATATTCGGCTGACGCCGAGTTATATTGCGCTACGCGCAAGTTTTCAAGGCGAATATAATATAACTTTGCGGCTAAGCCGCAAAATATAACTGTCCAAAATGGACAATATAACTGCGCCTTTGGGCGCAATATAACTTGCAAAGTCCTGACTATATGAATATATATTTTTGTCAACAGACAAAAAGCGCTTTTTTCAGTTATATTCGCCTGCGGCGAGTTTTATTGCTTCGCAGTTATATTCGGTTTACACCGAGTTATATTGCGCTATGCGCAAGTTTTCAAGGCGAATATAATATAACTTTGCGGCTAAGCCGCAAAATATAACTGTCCAAAACGGACAATATAACTGCGCCTTTGGCGCAATATAACTTGCATAGTCCTGTTTATTTTTATAATAGATTTTGCTTGAAATAAAACAAATAATTCCGTATAATAAGAAAAAACTCATTTGTTCGGGTGATAATATGAACGAATTAACAATTATATTTACCATCTTATTTCTTATTCCTGCGATTATCGTCATTTTAAGTCTGATCGTCGCTTCAGCCAAAAAGTCCGTTCGTAATCAATTATATGAATTTGTCAAAGACAACAGCCAAGCATTAAAAAACTTACGAGAGTTAAACAAAAGTTTTTCCTTTTACGACGTTTTTTTACCGAGCGAAACACATACTTACGATAACGAAATATTTTACGACAGTATATCGTGTCGGGATTATTTGATTTATCAATTACAATTCAAACAAAAAGAAGTATTCGAGCAATGCAGGCGTGTTTCGTATAACCGGAAGCAATACCCGATTTACAAACAAAAAATCTCCGAAATAGACTGCTTTGGCTCATTCGGTACGATACCCGACAAGTGGAACAAAGTTACGCTTGAATCGATAGAGCAAGAAATTTTCGACCACGAGATAAAACGCCCGACCGTAGATTACACTATATCCGTAGCATTGTACTGTTCACAAATAAACGGAAGAATTATAACTTCAAAGCGCGAAACCTTTGAATACGATACTATAAAAAGATTGATCAATAGGATAAACGATAGGTCGGGTTACTTCTACAACGATAAGGATATTTGGGACGCCATTTGCAGAGTTGAGCGCGGAAAGGTTTCAAACAAAATGAGATTTTCCATTTACGAGCGCGATGGGTATAGGTGCCGCAAGTGCGGAAGATCCGGAAGATATCACGATTTGGAGATCGACCATATAAAGCCGATCGCAAAAGGCGGAAAAAGTGTATATAGTAATCTTCAAACGCTTTGTAAAAGATGTAATCAAGAAAAAGGCGATACATACTACGGCAACTAACAATAAATAATCCTTAAAACGGCAACACAGCCGCGCGGAAAAACGCGTGGCTGTGTTTTTGTTAATTACAATATTCTATTTGCAATAAAATATTACTCGTATCGTTTGCGCGCAAGTAGCAATTTTACAATTTTTTCAAAAAAAGTTATCATCTTGCTTTTTTGACCGTGCCGCCTTCGAGAAGGATCATCTTGACCGCTTGAATGGAATATTCTTGCAGGTCGACGTTGAGTTTCTTGCTGAGCGTGCCCCTTGCCAAAACTTTGACGTGACCGACGCTATGCGGAATAAGTTTCTTTTCCCACAGCGCTTCGATATCGACGGTATCGCCGTCGTTGAAGTTTTCGCCGATGGTGTCGATATTGATTATTCCTTTTTTGCCTTTGTGCGCCTTGCCGTCAAGGTCGAGCTGGACGAGAGTTGCGGCGACTTCGTCGGGCATGGATTGATCGGCTTCCCAAACGGTTATGGTGCGAGTTGCCTCGCGTTCGGCGATGCCAAAAGTCGATACGGGCGCGTCGAGTTGAGTTTTTAACTCTTTGATCAAGCCTTTTTCAAGTAAAGCCTCGTTGTCTTCGTAAGGCAAATGATAAACCGCGTCGATCTTCTCGCCCATAGCCAAATCAAGTCTTTCAGCGACCATAGCGATAAGGTCTTTGCAAAGTTCGCACCTATAGCCGTTTTTGATACGATACAGACACGGAACGGTTGCAAACGCCTTGGACTCGATGAGTTCAACCTTATACTTTGTAGCCTTGAATTCAGCCGTGTCGAGCGGGAAGTAAACGCAAAGCGTCTTGCCCCTGAAGCCGAATTTAAGCAAAGGCTTTCTGCCGACGTTTATGGATTCGTACTTCCAGGAAACCCTGCTGACGGCCTTGCCGTAAGAAAGCGCCAGATTTTTGAGTTGAGCGTAATACTCTTTTGCGGTATCGTCCGACTGAATAAGTTTTGCCGTGAACGATTTGACGTATCTGATGCGGAATCTGTTGCCGCTGTCGTCCGTAACGGTGACCGACTCTTCCTCGTCTTCTTCGTCGTCTTCGGCGACGGAAGCGACGGTCGCGGCTTCGTTTGCCGTTTGGTCGTCTTCTTCGGCGGGAAGTTGCTCTTCATCGGCGTGCGCCTTGGCTTTACGCATTTGGAGATAGATTATAAGGTTTAAGCACCATACCGCCAGCGTTAAGAACGCTATTACGTACAGTATGATGAACGGTGCGTCAAAATAGTGATTTGCGGCAAGCAGCATAGGAAGCGCCGCAAAACTCATGACCTTTGTGTCGGAAGACTTTTGAGCATTCTTTTTACGCAACAATATTATAAGTACGATAATGCCGACGGCAAGGAGCACGCCGAAAACGATATTCATGACGAGCGACAATGTCCCTGCGTTCTTTTCTATCGTTTCGTAAGACTTTTCAGCCTCTTCGAGCGAGCCGAGATCGATTGCGGGAACAAGAGTTTTCTGTTCGGGTGAAAGCGCTCTATACGCGTCCCTTGCCGCTTCGATTTTTTCCTTCGAGTCCTCGGTGTATTCCACTTTGCCGATGGCGTTTATCATCTCGATGGCTCTATAAGCCTTTTCGGCGTTGACGAGTTCGTCTATCTTATCTTGGTCGACGAGCGCCTTTTGGTCGGCGGTCAAAGAGTCGAAAATATTGCGCGCGAACCCTATCTTATCCTTGCACTCGGAAGTGTTTTCGAGCGAGCCGATATCGTTGATTTTATCCATCGCGCGATATGCCTTTTCAGCGTCGACGAGAGTCTTCAACTGCTCGTTCGGGAATATAGATTTTTGATAAGCGCTTAGTGAGTTGTAAAACTCTCTTGCCTCATCGATCAAAGCCTTACATTCGGGCGTGTATTCAACGTCGCCGATAGCGTCGACTTTTTTGACGGCTTGATCGACCGCGTCGTAGTCGGCGTTGGCTTTAACCAGTTTATCGTTGTCGACAAGCGCCTTCTGAGCGTCGGTCAAATGGGCGTAAGCCTCGTTTGCCGCGTCTATCTTGGCTTTTGAGCCATCCGTGTATTCCACTTTGCCGATGGCGTCAATCAATCCGAGAACGTCGTAAGCCGCCTCGATATCGGCAAGATCACCCAAAAGACCATCGGGAAGCAGTTGGAGTTGTTTATCGGTAAGTTGTTCGATAAGCGCGTTTACGTTATCGATAGCCTTCCCGACTTCGGGAGTATACTCTACTTTTTCGATAGCGTTCAGCGCGTCGATGACGTCGGCAACCTTAACGTAGTCGTTAAGAGCGTCGATATAAGTTTCGCCGAGATCTTCGAGTTGATCAGCGTTGAGATTGTCCACTGCCGATTGCGCGTTTCTTACTTTGGCAACATAGTCCTCGGTGTTTTCAATAGGCGTAGGTATGGCGCGGATCTTTTGCATTGCGTCGTAAACCTTTTCGGCGTCGATAAGCGTCGTCAAAGACTCGTCGGGGAAGATGCTCGCCTGATCGGAGGTAAACGCGTCTACCTTCCCTCTTGCGGCGTCGATAAGATTCTTCACCGTTTGGTCGAAGTAAACCGTGCCGATAGCGTTGACGGCGTTTACAGCATCGTCGACGGCGTCGTAGTCGGCGTTAGCCTTTTCGAGTTTACCGTAATTTGCAACGAGCGGCTTTTGTTCGTCGGTCAACTCGGCGTAAGCCTCGTTTGCCGCGTCTATCTTGGCTTTTGAGTCCTCCGTGTATTCCACTTTGCCGATGGCGTTTATGATATCCATAACGTCGATAGCGGCTTGGTCGTTATTCAACACGTTAAGGACGGACGCAGGGAAGATAGCCTTTTGATTGTCTGTGAATGCGTCATAATCGGCTCTTGCATCGGCTACCGCTTCTCTGAAAGCGGCGGTATCTTCCGAAGCGCCGATGGCGTTGATCTTTTCAACGACGGGGATAATGGCTTGGCTATCCGCCAACAAGGTAAGAGCGTCGTCGGGGAAAACTTCTTTTTTATCCTCGCTTAACGCTTCGTAGTTAGCGCGAGCGTCTTGAACGGCAGCCTTGAATTGTTGCGGATCTTCGATAAGCTTGAGATTTGTTATTTGGTCGACGACTTCACCGACGGGGCCGTAAAGCGCTTCCGCCGACTGAAGAGCCGCGTAGTTGGTAACTGCCGCTTGTTCGTCCTCTGTGAGTTCGTTATCGTAATATTCCCTTGCCTTATGGATCTTTTCCGCTTTTTCAGCCGAGTAGTCGCCTGAGCCGATAGCGTCGATCATTGCCTTGGTGACGTCAACTTTTGCCGTTGAGAGTGCGGTTTGTAAATCCACAACTGCTTGCGCCACTTGCGCCGCCGTGACGTTTGCATTGTCTCTTATATTGTTCTTTATATTATCAATAATATCTTTAAGATTACTTGCAATAGATGAATAGTCATCTTTAATCAAGTCGTAATATGAATCGTCTGTCGCAATAGACTCAGCAAGAGCCGTCTTGTCGACCTCTTTTATTACTATTGTTGCGGAACCTTTGTATTGAGTATATCCGTCTTTGCTTACATAGAAATCAATTGTGTAACTGCCAACATTGGTTTTAGCAGGATTTACATTCGTATTGGATGATGTTTCGGGATCGCGATATAAAATGAAATAGTCGCTTGCAGGGTCTGTCACAGTGACGGTGATGGTGTGTGAGTTTCCGTCATAGTCCGCTTCGTAGCCCGTAGCGGACACGGTCATATCCTTTGTGTAATATGCGTAGAGTATTGCATCGTTTGGCTTGTTCCACGCTTTATTTGATGCACCTGTTCCTAAAATATAAAGAGTGCCTGAAGGAGATGCCACTACGTCGCCCACGTTTTGTTCGTCATAATAACCCGCAAACGTATAACCTTCCTTTGTAGGAAGCTGCGCTTCTATAATTGGTGCAAAGTTTGAATCGAAATATATTTCCACAGACCCCGGTCCGCCTGAGCCACCGTTGTCGTCAAGCGTAACAGTGTATTTGTTTGAAGTCCACTTTGCGTAGAGCGTAATATTTGCCGTATATGCCGTTGCGCCAAGCGAAGTGACTGCAGTGCCCGTACAATTCGAATTTGTAAACCAACCGCCGAACGTATAACCTGTCTTGGTCGCGCTCTTCAAATTCGTGGCTGTTCCGTATGTGTGTTGAGTTGGATAACCGCTTGCATGCGTGCCCGAGAAAGTCTTATTACCACCGTCTTTATAGGTTATGCTATACTTGTTCGCCGTCCATTGCGCATAAAGAGTGGCGGTTTCGTCACTTTTGTCCCAATTCCTTGCGCTTGCACCTGCTGAAGTGTAGTATTGAGTGCCGCCTGACGATGCGGCATAGTAGCCTTTGAAGGTCGCACCGGTTCTTGTTGGCATTGTTGCCGACGGCATTGCAGAGCCATATGATGCGGTGACACTATCCGTTCCGCCGGTGCCATTGTTTTTGTTCAACGTGACGGTGCAAGATTGAGGCACCGAACCCGTGTAAATTTGAAATTCAAGAGCAGTCAACGCAACGTCTTGTATCTGTCCATTGAACTGGCCAAATGTCAAACCAAAATAGCTGCTTTTATTTATAACCGTTCCTGAATATGTATAAGATGACGCAGTTGACGACTCCAGCGTCAAATAAACACTATTACTTGAACCACCAAAGCGCAAGTTTTCCATCGGTTTGTTTGATGTTATCCTAACGCTGGCAGCAGCAGCCGACATCGAAACACTGCCGGTGACCGTATAAGACCATTGAAGCCTAGACATATCGGAAGAGTAATCCGAGGCACCGTTATATTTTATAATCAAAGTTTGACCACTGGTCGTACAATTTGATATTGTTACTACACTGTTGGACTCAAGGGTTCTACTATGGTTGTCCCCTAACAAGTCAGAAAGCGTTGTGGCTTCATAATACGGATACAACGCCGCTTCCGCTACCTGTGTTTTTGCAGGCATAAGCATAAATGCGGCGCATACGACGAACAGCACCGACAAAAACGCTACGCCAAGTTTTTTCAAAACTTTTTTCATAAGCATCTCCTTAAAATAATTTTCCGTTAAACTATCGTATTATTTGCTCAAATGCGCAATAATACTTACTATATTTATATGATAACACCACTATCGCAACAAAAGTGCAACAAAATAAAAGTAAAAAGTTGGAAGTGGAATTGCGGATAACAATATTGTAAATTGCTGTTGCAAGAATATAGTTTTCCATAAAAAAACGGCGGTATGCCGAATTTATTTCGGTCTACCGCCGTTTTCTACTTTTATCGTCTTAAAAAATTTTTATAAAAAGACAAATATCAAACTACAAATTATTATATATTTTTTTATCCGAATTTCCACTCTCCACTTTCAACTCTCCACTCTCAACTTCCGCTCTCATCTTTCACTCTTCGCTTTCAAATATCGCCCAAGGGTATTGCGTCATGTATTCTCCGCGATAAGCCCTTACGGCGTTCGGGTTGCCTTTTTTGTACTCGTAAGCGTCGCAATCCACCTTATCTACGTCGATAAAACACTCGCTCCTACGCTTTACGAAAACGTCGTCTACGCCGAAAGATCGAAGTGTGTTTTTTATGTCGGCAATAAGGTTTCGGCAGTAGGATTTATGATCTTCATCCTCCCACAATACGGCGTTGAGTTCGTTGACGTTTATAGCCGCCCCTTCGCGGTCAACGAGATAGGCGAAAAGTTCTTTTGACTTCTTCCTTGCAAACTTGACCGGTTCACCGCCGACGAAAACCTCAAAGTTGCCGAAGCATTTGATCTGTACCTTCTTATTACCCTTTATCTCGACAGGGTATCTTAAAGCGGCAAGTTCGGCTCTTATTTTCTGCTCGTTTACGGTCTTGGTTATATAGCCCGAAGCGTGCAACTTATACGCTTCGACGGCGTATTCGTTGTAAGCGGTGACGAATATCAGATTGACCTTTGGATTGACGGCTTTAAGTTTCTTGGCAAGCTCAACGCCGCTTACACCCGGCATTTCGATGTCTAAAAAGGCTATATCTATCTTGTTGGTTTTGGTCGCTTCGACGGCTATGAGCGGATTGGTGTAACGCAAATAAACGTTATCGCCGCCCATCACCTTTTTTACCGACGTTTCCAAGCGGATAAGTTGTAATTCTTCGTCGTCGACAAATAATACGTTCATGGTTTTTCCCTACTTTGCAAACATGACGGTCACGGTAGTTCCTTTGCCCGGTTGACTTGAAACGGTCATTCTTCCGTTACCCACTTTGCTTATTCTGAAATCTATATTTTTAAGCCCTATATGCTCGTTGTTATCCCAGTCGACTTTGGATGTGTCGAATCCCACGCCGTCGTCCTTTATCGTAACGACGTATTCGCCGTCCGTTTCAAACGACGAGACGGTGACCGTTCCGCCTTCCACCTTTTTCAAAACGCCGTGCTTGATCGCGTTTTCTACGATAGGTTGAATGGACAGGGGCGGAAGATAAAAATCGGTCGATTTGACGTTGTAAACGACGTTCACCCTATCGCCGAAGCGCATTTTCTCCAAGGAAACGTAGGTCTTGACGTGCTTCAACTCTTCCTCGAACGATATAAGTTTGGACTCGGTCAAGGTCGATAGATTATGCCTGAGATACTCGGTAAAGTCGTCGAGCGCGGTTTGCGCGCGTTCGGGGTCGATAAGTATGAGCGTCGAAATGGAAGAGAGCGAGTTATATATGAAATGCGGCTTTATCTGACTTATCATTATCTTGACTTGCGCGTTCTTGTGCTTTTCTTCTTCCATGGCGATGATAATGTTTTTTTGCACGCTCAAGAACAAAAACAGAACTTCCGTGGCGATTATTATGGACGCGTACGCTATCGCGTATCCCCTGAAAGCGTTTTGCAGGATTATCGCAACGAACGGCAACAGACAATAGAGCGTAAACGCCGACTTTTCCCTGAAATTGAGTTGTTTATTCGTAGCGGTCAAAAAGATTATCAAAACGAAGGTGAAAAACTGATAACCTTGAGATAATATCATGGTTTTGCTACGCAAATAAACGCCGTTCTCCGCCGTGAAGAATATCCCTGTGAAAATGTTGATTATATCGAGAATAACGAAAACGGCAAACAAACAAACGTTTATAACGCTTAAAGCTTTTTCCTTGCTTTTGGGGAAAACGACGTAAGTCTTCATATACCTGAACAGCATAAAAACTTCGACGTTATTCATTATATAGAACACGGTGTAGAACGCTATTATGAATGCGTTACTCGTATACGCAGTTTTGATAAACGTAAACGTCAGGTAGGTCGCGAAATGTACGACGGTAAATATAAAAAAGTCAAGAAGCGCTTTTTCGTCCGTTCGTTTGTTCTTCTTTACAAGTAGATTGACGATATGTATCGTAATGATAAGTATTCCCATGATACATACGGTCATATTGAAAATGCTTTTATTATCCATTAGTTATCGTTTAACTCGTTATCGGCAGTATTGATCGGCGCTGAAAAAAACTTACGCTCGTCGGTTATTTTGTAGGCGCGTTGCCCGTAGCGACCAGTTTTGCGCCTTCGAATATATCGTCGACCAAAACGTCGCCCACGCTCACCGGCGGTGCGACGACCACGGCGTTTATCAACCCCATGACCTCGAACATAGCCGACTTTCTAACAGGAATATCCGTCTTGACGGGAAGCAATCTTCCGTCCGTAGTTTTTACGGTGGAAGTGACCACTCGCTTTGGGCATACCACTTCGTTTTCGGCGTATAGTTTGCCTCTTATACAGCCGTTGCCTTCTACTTTTATTGCCTTTCCGCCGTCGACGGTAACGTTTATACTACACCCCACAGGGCATTCCACGCACGTTAAATTAACTACTTCCATTCGTCAAGCCTCCAAAGTAAGCGTAAGATCGCCGTCGATAAGGGATAGTTTGTCCTTGGGGATAACAAGCGTTTCCATCTCCCCCGGAACGGCTATCTTTTTTTGTTTTTGTACTATTACTTTATCGCCGCAGGAAAGCGCTATTACGCAGTTTCTGAACGCGCCGCTGACTCGGAAATAAAGTTTTATAAGCCCGTTTGACTGCAAATCAAGGTCGAGTTTTTGCGGCAAAACGTAAGTGACGTTTTTTCCGTTTACGACGTTTACGCCGCCCTTTGCGGAAATGCCTTTTATCGCGTACTCGGCGGCGCAGCGCCCCGCAAGTTCAGACTCTTCCGACACGAAGTCCACGAGATCGTGCACCTGCAAAACGTTTCCGCAAGCGAACACGCCCGAACAAAGCGTTTCGCGGTTTTGATAGACTATCGCGCCGCGAGTGTTTTTAGCCAAAGGTATTTCGGCGTTTTTCGTCAGTTCGTTTTCGGGTATCAACCCTACCGAAAACAGCACGGTATCGCAGTCAAAATGCAATTCCGTACCCGCAATGGGGCGGCGGTTTTCATCCACCTTGGAAACGACTACGCCCGTTACCCTGTCTTTGCCTTCTATTTTCGTTATGGTATGCTCGAGATAAAGCGGTATGCCGAAGTCGTCCAGACATTGAACGATGTTTCTTCTCAGTCCGCTCGAATAAGGCATTATCTCGCACACGGCTACCACCTTTGCGCCCTCGAGCGTCATTCTCCGAGCCATGATAAGCCCTATGTCGCCCGAGCCTAAAATAACTATCCTTTTGCCGGGCATAAAGCCCTTGACGTTAACGTACTTTTGCGCCGTGCCCGCGGAATATATCCCCGCGCATCTTGCGCCTGCGATATTGAGCGCGCCGCGGCTTCTTTCTCTGCAACCCATCGCAAGCACGACCGCCTTGGCTTTAACTTCAAAATATCCCCTATCGGGGCTTATCGCCGTAACCGTCTTTTCACCGCTCAGCGATAAAACCGTCGTATCGAGCATTACTGTTATATTACGCGTTTCAACTTGTTTTACAAATCGGTCGGCGTACTCGGGGCCTGCCAAACTTTCCTTAAATCTCGTCAAGCCGAAGCCGTTATGAATACATTGATTGAGTATTCCGCCCAGTCTATTGTCGCGCTCCATTATGCAAACGCTCTTCGCACCGTTATCGTAAGCCGATATAGCCGCGGCAAGCCCTGCCGGTCCGCCGCCGATAATCAAAACGTCAAACTCTTTCATTTGCTCTCCCCCGTCAACAGTTTGCTTTCGCCGCCCGATTTCGTGACGTCGCAAAGACAAACTCCCAACTCTTTGGCTATTATCTCGGCAACGTACGGCTGACAAAAACCGCCCTGACATCTGCCCATGCCCGCTCTCGTGCGGCGCTTAACGCCGTCAACGTCGGTCGCTTTGGGGTTTACGGTAAGCGCCCTGATTATTTCGCCTTCGGTTATCTGTTCGCACCTGCAAACTATCTTGCCGTAAGCGGGGTTTGACTTTATCAATTTGTTTTTCTCTTCCGCCGTCAAATTCTTAAAAAAGTAATCGGGCTCACGGTTCGGGTTGAAGTTTTGGTTGGGTTTCAACTCGAAAAGTCCGCCTATAAGCTCGTTAACGACGTATTCGGCTATTGCCGGCGCGCTCGTTAAGCCCGGAGACTCGATGCCCGCAACGTGGAAAAACCCACGCTTTTGGGGGCTTTGCTCGATGATAAAATCATGGCGGTCGCAATAGGCTCTCACACCCGAAAACGAGGTTATCACGTTATAAAACGGAACGTTATCGCACATGGCTTTAGCCTTTTCGGCGACCGAGTTAAGCCCTTGGCTCGTTGTGGAAGTATCGTTAAAGTCAACGTCTTCGGCGGTAGGTCCTAAAATAACGTTCCCGTCCACCGTTTTGGAAACGAGTATCCCTTTACCGAGTTTTGTAGGAGTAAAGAACAACGTATGATTGACGAGATCGCCGCTCTCACGGTCGAGAAGCATATATTCGCCGCGCCTGCCGCCGACGGTAAAATATTCGTCGCCCACAAGATTGGCTATTTTTTGGCTGTTTATGCCTGCGCAGTTGACGACCGCTTTGGCTGTAATCTGCCTTCCGTCAGCCGCAAAAAGTAAGTATTCGGGATATTCGCCCTCGATTTTGACCACTTCAAAGTTAGTTTCAAGATGGGCGCCGTTGTCCATTGCGTTGCCGATAGC
The DNA here is from genome assembly GCA_017478765.1 of Clostridia bacterium. GTDB lineage: Bacteria > Bacillota > Clostridia > Christensenellales > Borkfalkiaceae > UBA4636. Next base: position 7,291 of record JAFVDA010000042.1, on the reverse strand, counting down.
CGCTATCGTCAGTTCGTACGGGCAGATTATCCCGCCGCTTTTAGCAAGTAGCGCGCCGACCGCTTTGCCGCTTATATTCGGTTCGATTTGGGCGAGTTTTTGCCTATCTATTATCTCAAGTCCCTCGACGCCGTTTTGCTCGCCCCTTTGTTTAAGTTGTTCGAGCGTTTTGACTTCTTCATCCGAAAACGCCACTACGAGCGAGCCGTTATTGACGTATTTTACGCCCAACTCCTTTGCGACTTTGGGCATCATGCGGTTTCCCAAAACGTTGAATTTTGCTTTGAGCGTGCCGACCTGCGCGTCAAACCCTGCGTGCACTATGCCGCTGTTTGCCTTGCTTTGTCCCATGCAAACGTCGTTTTCCTTTTCGACCAGACAGACGTTCAAGCGGTAACGAGTAAGTTCTCTTAAAATCATTCCGCCTATCACGCCGCCGCCTACGACAACTATATCGTACATATATTACTCCTAAAAATTATCGACCAGTCGGTTTATATCTTCCAAAATAAAATCGGGTTTGGTCGTTGACTTGTCCGCCATCGCCATAGTGGTTTCGCCGCTTAAAACGAGCGTCGTCCAAAACTTGCAGTTGAGCCCGAATTGTATATCGGTGTTCAACCTGTCGCCTATCATCATAAACTCGTCGCGCGAGGCGTTAAACTTTTTGACGAGAGTTTCGCCCATAGTTGTGTAAGGCTTTCCGACGATGGTTTGCGGGCGGCGACCGGTGGACGCAAATATCATCTCCATAAACGCGCCTGCGTCGGGGATAAGCCCGTCTTTTGACGGACAGTTGACGTCCGGGTGGGAGGCTATATACGGAAGCCCCTTTCGTAAATTGACGGTAAATCTTCTCAACTTTTCATAGGTCAATTGCGTGTCGTATCCGAGGACGCATAGGTCCGGATTATCGTCGTCCAAAACTATCCCCACGGTAGAAAACTCTTCCGCCAAAGCGTCCGTTCCCAAAAGACAGACCTTCTTCCCCCGATAGTTTTCAGCGACGAACGCGGCTGTCGCCATACCGGAAGTGTAAATAACGTCTTCTGTCGAATACAACCCGAGCGCCTTCAACTTTTCCTCGTAGCGAAGTTTGCTCCTTGAAGAGTTGTTGGTTAAATAAACTATCTTCTTGCCGCGCGCGCGAAGATATCGAAGCGTGTTTTTAACGTCGCCGATAGGGGCGTCGTCAACGTAAACGGTGCCGTCCATATCCAGCAAAAAATATTTGGTTTTATTGATAGCGTAACTTATTTCTTTCATTTAATATACCTACCCATATATTATATATTATAGTTCAAAAAAAATCAAGCCTATTCTTAAAATACGGTGTCTATTAGCGATTATCCGACCTTAAACAACGGTTCAGTTAAGATAATAACCGAACACAAAAAAAGGCGCGTGAATTATTATAAAACTCATACGCCCTATTTTTTTGCGTTTTTTATTATTCTTTCGGCTATTTCAAGTTTAGGAACGCACTCGTCCATAGCCGATTTTTCAATATATTTATGCGCCTCGTCCTCGGTGTAGCCAAGTTTCTTTATCAAAACCCATTTTGCGCGGTTGATAAGGCTTATCTCTTTCATTTTTTCTTCGAGAGTGACCGTTTTGCCTTTTGCTACTCTAAGGCGCTCGCAAGCCGACTTCAAAAAGTCGAGCGCTTGATAAAACGCTTGCGGATTTATAGGTTTTTTCAAAACGAATACTCCGCGCGAAGACAATCTATCGTACAAATCGTCGTATAGTTCCGCCTTGACGAATATCAAAGAGACCGCGGTTCCTTCTCCGCTTACGTCGGCGGCAAAGCGCGAACCGAAGTCATCGACGAGCGGAGCGTTTATCAAAACGATATCGTACGCTCGTTCACTCAATTTTCGCCGCGCGCCGTGCTCGCTCGATTCAAAATGAATAGGAGCGTAGACGCTTTTGTCTAACAGCCCGGTCACGGCTTGACAAAACTTTACGTTGGACGAAGCGACGAGTACGCTGTATAAGCGTTTGATTTGAGACATACTCCCTCCGCTGTCATCTGACGTTGTTCAAATAATACTCTATCAGCGATTCCGGCAGGGAAGAATGGACGAAGCTACTTTCCGCCGCCGTCTTTTTGGCTTGTTCGAGCGAGACGGGTAATCTTTCATAGCCTAAGAGCGTTTGCTCGTTTGCCGTAAAAAAGTTGATATCCGCTTCGTTCGGACAAGGTAAGCCGTTCACAATACCTTCCATAGCGGAGTCTATGATCAACGCATACGCAAGATAAGGATTTGCCAGCGGATCGGGAGAACGAAGTTCCAGTCTGTTAAGTTTTCCGCGCGTTGCGGGTATCCTTATGACGGACGAACGGTTTTGCTTGGACCACGCGACGTACCCAGGCGCTTTGTTGTTGCCTAATCGATCGAACGACTTTTCACTCGGATTCAAAAACAGCGTTATCTCGCGTATCCTATTAATTATACCCGCGACCGCGCCCGAAAGCGGGTTATCGTAATTTTTTCCGACTACGGACAGATTGACGTGAAAGCCGTTTCCCGGTTGATCGGCGATGGGCTTGGGTGAAAAATCGGCATATAAGCCGTTTATCCCCGCCACCGTCTGCACGACCGACCTGAAAGTAAGCGCGTCGTCGGCGGAGTTGAGCGCCGCGGCGTACTTGAAATCTATCTCGTTTTGCCCCGGTCCCTCTTCGTGATGCGCGCTTTCGGGGCGGATCCCCATTCTTTCAAGCGTCAGGCAAATCTGTCTACGGATATTTTCGCCCTTATCGTAAGGCGCGACGTCCATGTATCCCGCGCGATCGTAAGGGGTTTCAAAACGCTCGCCGTTTTCGTCCATTCCGAAAAGATAAAATTCCATTTCCGCGCCGAAGAAAAACTCAAGCCCCGCTTGTTCGGCTCTTTTTACCGCATTTTTCAAAATAGCGCGCGAATCGTTTTCAAACGGTGAACCGTCGGGATAGGTAACGTCACAAAAAAACCTTATGACCTTGCCCTGTTCGGGTCGCCACGGTAGCACGCTCAACGTCGACGCGTCGGGCTGCAAAAACAGATCCGAACGAGTTTCGTCGCCAAAGCCCTTTATCGCGGAAGCGTCGATGGACACGCCTTCCTTGAAGGCTTTTGCAAGTTCCTCGACGGGAATGCACACGTTCTTTTGCACACCTAAAACGTCGCAAAAAGCAAGGCGTACGAACTTAACGTCCTCTTCCGCTATATATTGTAAAACGTCTTTTTCGCTGTATTTCATTTGCTCACCGTTATCGGCAAAGTTTGGATTGCGCCGACCTTAAGAATTTTTTATGATGTAATTTTATGTCAATCGGTCTTGATTTGTCAATCGTATAAAAAAAATTTTTTTTATTTTCTTTTAATCGGTTGACAAACGGTCTCAGACGCGTTTATAATAATGAAAATTTTTAATATTTATTTTTAGGCAAAGGCGTCTTTTGTATTTACAAAGGGCGCCTTTCCCATTTTTTTAGGAGAAATTATGAACAACTTGACAGAACACTTTGCATCAATGGTCTTTGACGACAAAATTATGAAAGAAGTTTTGCCTAAAAAGATTTACGCATCACTGAAAAAGACCATTTCCGAACAAGCCGAACTTGACGAAGAAATTGCCGAAGCGGTCGCCGAAGCCATGAAAAACTGGGCTATAGAACGCGGCGCTACGCATTTTACGCACTGGTTTCAACCGTTGACGGGCATAACCGCCGAAAAACACGACGGGTTTTTATCTCCCGCCCCCAACGGAAGAATAATTATGAATTTTTCGGGAAAGGAACTTATAAAAGGCGAACCCGACGCTTCGAGTTTTCCTTCGGGAGGCTTAAGAGCCACGTTTGAAGCAAGGGGTTACACTGCCTGGGATCCGACTTCCTACGCGTTCGTTAAAGATCACACGCTGTATATCCCGACCGCTTTTTGTTCTTACGGCGGCGAAGCGCTCGACAAAAAAACTCCCCTTCTGCGCTCAATGGATGCGCTCAACAAACAGGCGCTCAGAGTTTTAAGGCTGTTCGGCGATAACACGACAAAAAGAGTGATTCCCTTCGTCGGACCCGAGCAGGAATACTTTTTAATCGACGAAAACCTTTACGAAAAGCGAGAGGATTTAATCATTACCGGAAGAACGCTCTTCGGCGCTTCGGCTCCCAAAGGTCAACAACTCGACGACCACTATTTCGGAGCGGTCAGTCCCAAAATAAACGCATTCTGGCAGGATCTTAACGAGCGGCTGTGGAAACTCGGAATAATGGCTAAAACGGAGCACAATGAAGTCGCCCCTGCCCAGCATGAACTTGCGCCTATTTACTCTATAGCAAACGTCGCTGCCGACCACAACCAACTGACTATGGAGATAATGAAAGCGACCGCGACCAAACACGGGCTGCGCTGTTTACTTCACGAAAAACCGTTCGACGGACTTAACGGCAGCGGAAAACACAACAACTGGTCTATCGGAACGGATACGGGCGAAAATCTTCTCTCCCCCGGAGACCACCCGTCCGACAACAAGCGATTTTTGCTCTTCTTGTGCGCGATAATAAAAGCGGTGGACGACTATCAGGACCTATTACGCATATCCGTTTCGAGCGCAGGTAACGACCATAGGCTGGGCGCGAACGAAGCCCCGCCCGCTATAATATCTATCTTTCTCGGGGACAGATTGACGGAAGTATTAAACGGCGTGAAAACAGGCAAAAAGACAGCCGAAAACAAAAGGCAAAAACTCAATCTCGGCGCCGAAGTTCTGCCGGAATTTGCAAAAGACGATTCGGACAGAAACAGGACTTCACCTTTTGCGTTCACGGGAAACAAGTTTGAATTCCGTATGCTCGGATCGGCAGATTCCATATCGTGCGCCAACGTTATGATAAACACGGCGGTAGCCGAGTCGCTGAAAGTATTCGCCGACAGACTCGAAAAAACCGATAATTTTGAAAAATCGCTTTTCAAACTGTTGCAGGAAACGATAATAAAACACGAGAGAATAATCTTTAACGGCAACGGATATTCAAAGGAATGGGTAGAAGAAGCCCAAAAAAGAGGGCTGAATAATTACCCGACCACTCCCGACTGTCTCGTTCATTTAACCGACGAAAAGAACGCGCGGCTACTATTATCCCACAAGGTCTACACAGCCGCCGAACTCAAATCAAGACAGGAGTGCTTGATCGAGAACTATTGCAACACGGTTATGATAGAAGCGAGCGTGATGATCGATATGGCAAAAAAACAAATTCTTCCGTCCGTACTCTCGTACGTAAACGCAATGCTGAAAACTATCGGCTATAAAAAGCAGTTTTTCGGAGACGTCGCGAGAAGGTACGAAACGGATACCGTAACCAAGTTATCAAATCTTTCGGATGAAATATTTGACCGCTTGGAAAAACTGGAAAACCATCTGAATACGGCAAACGCCTTTACGGATAATTTTGAAAAGGCGTTTTATATCCGCGACAATATTCTTCCCTCCATGTCGGAGTTGAGAATCCCCGCCGACCAAGCCGAACTTCTTACGGCGGACAAATATTGGCAATTACCTACTTACACTCAAATGTTGTTCGGCAACGATCGATAAGATGGGAGAACCAACTATGACCGATCAAAAAGTAATGATAATAAACTTCGGCGGACAATACGATCAACTCATCGCAAGAAGAGTGAGAGAACTAAACGTCTATTCGGAAATATTTCCTAACGACGTTACCGTCGAAACGATAAAAAACTACGCGCCCAAAGCGATAATCCTGACCGGCGGACCGAAAAGCGTTTATGAAGAAGGCGCGTTCACTCTACCCGAAGAAGTTCTTCAAATGGGGATACCCATTCTCGGAATATGCTACGGTTGCCAGTTGCTCGCAAAAATGCTCGGCGGTTCGGCGCAAACCGTGACCGACTCAAGAATGCGTGAATACGGCAAGACGACTACGTATTTCGATACCGATAGTCCGCTGTTTTACGGTATTTTGAAAAAGAGCGTGACCTGGATGAGCCACGGGGATAAAATAACCTGTCTTCCCGGACGATTAAAAGCCATAGCAAACTCCAAAAAATGTCCGTTTGCGGCAATCGCCGACGAGGAAAACAAAATTTACGGCGTACAGTTTCACCCGGAAGTTACGCACACCGTCTACGGAAGAGATATTATTAAAAACTTTCTGATAAGAGTAGCCGAAGTTCGCCCCGACTGGCGTATGGCGGACCTAAAGGAAACGCTCGTAAGTCAAATCAAACAAACCGTTGGAGACGGAAAGGTGCTGTTGGCTCTTTCGGGCGGCGTCGATTCGGCGGTAGCCGCCGCGCTCCTTAAAAAAGCCGTCGGTAAAAACCTTACTTGCGTATTTGTCGATCACGGCTTTATGCGTAAAGGCGAACCCGACCTTATCGAAAAGACGTTTTCCGACGGAAAAATAAATTTTATACGCCTTAATGAGCAGCAAACCTTTTTATCAAAACTTAAAGGCGTCACCGAACCGGAACAAAAAAGGAAGATCATCGGCAAAACGTTTATTGAAGTCTTTGAAAAAATCGCCGATAAAATAGGTGAAGTCGACTATTTTGCGCAAGGGACCATTTATCCCGACGTTATCGAATCGGGAAAAAACGAAGCGCAAACGATAAAAAGTCATCATAACGTCGGCGGGCTTCCGAGCGTGATCAAATTCAAAAAGATAATCGAGCCGTTAAGGTCGCTTTTTAAGGACGAAGTACGAATTCTCGGTCAAGAACTCGGATTAAACGAAAAAATAGTTTTTCGACAGCCATTCCCCGGTCCCGGGCTTGCAATAAGAGTCATAGGAGAAGTCACGGAAGAAAAACTTAATATCGTACGTAAAGCCGACGCCATCTTCACTGAAGAGATAGAAAAAGCCAAACACTTTAAGCCCGCGCAATACTTTGCGTGTCTTACGAATATGCGCTCGGTAGGCGTTATGGGAGATAAGCGAACGTATTCTTACGCGATAGCGCTTCGAGCGGTCGAAACCGAAGATTTTATGACGTGCGAATTCAGTAAGCTATCCTTTTCGCTTCTTGAAAAAATATCTTTGAGAATTGTCAACGAAGTGGCGGGAGTCAACAGAGTCTTGTTTGACGTTACGGGTAAACCGCCGTCAACAGTCGAATACGAATAAAAAAATTTTTCAGGAGAAATCAATATGACAAAATATATTTTCGTTACGGGCGGAGTCGTTTCGGGGCTCGGAAAGGGAATAACCGCCGCGTCACTCGGCAGACTATTGAAAGCGAGAGGGCTTAAAGTCGCCGCTCAAAAACTCGAC
>JAFVDA010000002.1 GCA_017478765.1 Clostridia bacterium | reverse complement strand
CGTTTAAAACCTCCTGATATTTTTTGTGATACGGTTGCCAAGCCTTCACTATTATATCATGGGGGTTTTATTTACTAAAGTGTTTTTCCGACCCCCCAGTAGAACTGGGGGTTTAATCTAGCTGAAAGCGACAAAAATCGGTCGACGGGGCTGTCTTCGAGCGCGGTAAGTAATTATCATAATTCGGGGTTTCTGCCGACGGCGGAAGTCGAATAGTTTTCAACGTCCATCTCGTCGAAAATAAAGTCGTTTACTTCTTTCAACGTTACTTGGTTGATCTTTTTGAGCCTGTCGTCGAAGTCGTAAACTTCGCCGTAGAGAAGAAGTTTCCTTCCGTAAGCGGTCATTTGCGCGGAAGTGCTTTCCTGCGCGAACACGAGCGAAGACTTTATCTGTTCTTTCACAAGTTCAAACTCGCCTTCCCGTATGCCGCTTTTCTTGAAATCTTGTATCTCGCTCATGATCGCCTCGTAAGCCCTGCCGATATTGTCGCCGTTTAGCCCGGCGTATACGGCGAGCATACCCGTGTCCACGTACGGTGACGAATACGAATATATATTATAGCAAAGCCCCAACTGTTCGCGTATTTTTTGGAAAAGCCTGGAACTCATTCCGCCGCCAAGCACGTTGGAAATAAAATCGAAATAGACAGATGCCTTTTCGTCCATGCCGCCCGCAGCCTTAAAACCAAGCCCCAAGTGCGCCTGCTCGATGTCTTTTACTCTCGAAGTTTTCAAGAATTTGGGCGTAAGATCTTTATCAAGCCGTTTTGCCGAAACGCTCGTCGGCACGGCTGAAAAATACCTTTCAGCCAAGTTTTTAGCCTGATCGACGTCAACGTCGCCAACAAACGACAAAACGAGGTTGTCCGTCGTGTAATACTTGGCTTTATACGCGAGAATATCGTTGCGGGTAAACCTTTGGATATTTTCCTTAGGACCTAAAATGGAGCGTCCGAACCCGTCGCCCGAGCCGTAAAACGCCATCGCAAGTTCGGTCAGACAAACGTCGTCGGGAGTATCTTCGTACATATTTATTTCTTCGATAACCACGCCCTTTTCCTTTTCGAGCTCTTCCGAGGGATAGGTGGAGTTTACGAATATATCGGCGAGAATATCAAAAGCCTTTTCCGTGTGTTCGGAAATGGTTTTGACGTAATAATAGGTGTATTCCTTTGAGGTCGCCGCGTTGAGGATTACGCCGAGCGCGTCCGAATCCCACGAGATCTTGAACGCGTCTCTCGTAGGCGTTCCTTTGAAGTTTGTATGCTCGATAAAGTGCGAAATACCGTTTTCCGCAAGCGTTTCGTCGCATGAGCCCGCCTTGACGAATACGCCGATGGAACAGGACCTGACGCCGTCAATCTTGGATACTATGCCTTTGATTCCGTTTTGTAAAGTAAATGTTTCAATCATCTTCGATGCATTGGCTGACCGTCACCGCGGTAAAGCCGTTTTCCTTATAAAAAGTTAAAATATCGTCAAGAGCGCCAAGCGTGTGCGCCTTTGGGTGCATAAGTATTATATCGCCGTTTTTGACCTTTTCAGTCGCTCGCTTTACGATGAGTTTTTGGTCTTGATCACGCCAGTCGATGGTGTCGCGCGACCATAAAACGGTCTTATAGCCGAGCCTTTGGGCGACCTTCAACGTCAATTCGCCGAAAGCGCCCGATGGCGGCGCGAATAAATTCATATCCACGCCCGTAACCGCCTTAACTATCTTATGGCAGTTGACTATCTCGTCGTTATTTTTTTGTTCGGAAATCTTTTTATGGTCAAGATGAAAATATCCGTGGTTGCCCAGTTCGTTTCCGTTTGAAAGAACGTATTTGAGCGTTTCGGCGTTATCATCCGCCCAACATCCGCCTACGAAAAAGGTCGCGTGAAAGCCGTAGGCATTAAGTTTATCCACCATTTTAACGACTATATCCGCGCCTTCGTAAACGTTTACGGCAAGGGCTATCTGACGTTTAATTTGATTGCCTGAATACACGGGCGCGTAAGACACTCCGCCGCTTATATACACCGTTCTTTCGGGCAAAAAGCAAATCGCGCCGAAAACGATCACCAAAGCCCCTATCAAAACGCTCGCAACGACGCGCGCCGTTTTAACGGATACTATCTTCATTCTACAACTCTCCGCTAAACTATAATATTCGCAACGAGTTGTGTTTATTACGCACGGGATTTGAGCAATCCGACTTTTGAGCGAGCCGAAAAAACTTTTCGTAGACGGGCTCGATCTTTCACAAGCAAGGTTGCCGAAAACGTATAATATAAGCATGACGCCTTCGATTTTTATCAGTAAAGAAGTTTCGGCAAACTACGAAAACGCGCTAATAAGATGCGGATTTACAGTAAGCAAAGACCAAAGCACGGCAAGCGGCTTATTGTTGACAGGAGGCGGCGATATTTGCCCCTGCCTATACGGCGAGCCCATACAAAAAGGCGATAATTTCGACCTTGATCGCGATCAATACGAATTATATTTACTCAAAAAATTTTATTCTTGCGGCAAGCCCGTTTTGGGCGTTTGCCGCGGCATGCAGGTCATCAACGTGTTTTTCGGCGGAACGCTCGTGAAACATTTCCACGGTCATTCGGGTAGTTCCGATACGCTCGTCACCTGCAAATTTTTCGGGCCTTTGCGCCGACAGTTCGGGGGTAGCGGTCAGGTTTGTTGCAACCATCATCAAAAGGTCAAACTGCTCGGTAAAGGGCTGAATATTCTCGCAAAATCTACGGACGGCGTAGTTGAAGCCGTCTGCCGTGAAAACATTTTAGGAGTGGAGTTCCACCCCGAACGCTGTACATGTTCGCCGACAGTTGACGGCGATAAAGTGTTTGGACTTTTTAAGCGTTCGTTCGAGCGATAATTCAGTTTTTGATTAGTTTGAGCCAGCCGTCGATCTTGTCGGCAAACTGCTCGTTGTCGGCGGTTTTCGCCATCATATCGAGCACGGCTTGGGTATCGGCGGTATCGTCCAGAATTCTGCGGACCTTGTAGGATAACTTCAAAAGTTTGTCGCTCAAAAGCATTTCTTCCTTTCTCGTCCCCGACTTTTTAATGTCTATCGCGGGGAAAACTCTCTTTTCGGCAAGCGCCCTAGAGAGTACTATCTCCATATTGCCCGTGCCCTTGAATTCTTCAAAGATAACGTCATCCATACGGCTGCCCGTTTCGATCAACGCGGTAGCGATTATCGTCAGACTGCCGCAGTCGGTGTTTCTCGCAAGCCCGAAAAACTTTTTCGGAAAAACGAGCGCCTGCGGATCGAGTCCGCCCGACAAAACCTTCCCGGAAGACGGCACAACCGAATTGTAAGCCCTTGCAAGTTTGGTAATGGAGTCCATCAAAAGCACGACTTTAAGTCCGCTTTCCATCATACTCTTTACCCGCTTCATCATAAGTTCGGCAATCCTGACGTGGTGTTCGGGCTGACTGTCGAACGTGGAGTACACAACTTCCGAACGCAAACCCTGCTTAAAGTCCGTAACTTCTTCCGGTCGTTCGTCCACCAAAAATACCAAAAGCGTCGCTTCGGGGTGTTCGTTTTCGATCGCCAGCGCGAGTTTTTTGAGTAAAGTAGTCTTGCCGGTCTTTGGGGGAGCGACTATAAGCCCCCTTTGCCCGTAACCTATGGGCGCGAAAAGATCCACTACCCTTAACGATAAATCGCCGTTTTTAAGCGTTATGCGCTCGTTAGGATAGGTGGGAGTAAGGCTATCGAAACGCTTTCTGTTGAGATTAACGGGCTTACCGTTGACGGAAACTATCTCAACGACTTCCGGCAGTTGATTTTCGCGTTTTTTCTTGAATTTTCCGATGACGTAATCGCCCTCTTTAAGCCCGTTGATCTGTATTGTCGGCTTGGCGACAAAAGAGTCTTTGGGTGAATTGTCGCAGTTTTCCGCTCGCAAAAACCCGTAGCCTTCCGCGACGAACTCCAGTACGCCGTAAGCCGTATCGCCGTCGCTACATTGAGAAACAACGGCGACGTTTTCATTACGCCCGCCTGCCCCTCTCGGCGGTCTGCCGCGTTTTGATCTAGTGGGCGTTATCTCTCCGCTTTCGATCTTCAAAATTTCGGATATAAGTTCGTCTTTATTTTTCGTCCCCGGAGTACCGCCAAGTTGCGACAATATCTTGCGCAAAGAACCGATGGTATACTTTTCGCTGTAATCGTTATAATCCATAACACACCTCAAAAAAACCGCGCTTAAACGGCAAAAAAACAAAATATTGAATAATCGAAAATCTCAAGTCGGACACACAAGGCAAAAACGCCTTAAACAAAAGTAAAAAAAGTAGAAACTTCTGAAACTGTTTGACGATAATATCTTAACACAATTTTTCAGCTTTGTCAACAAGACCTATAACGGCAGTCTATCTTACGTTGGTCTTTATATTAAATTATACGCAAATTGCCGCTATAATAACACGACGTCAATTAAAAAACCTGTCGAAAAGATATTTTGCGTACGCTTTGGCAACGTTGACGCCCGAAACTTCGGAGACCGCCCTCCAGAATGCGTTTGAATTGACTTCGCACACGTAGTCGCCCGTTTGGTCGGATAAAATGTCTATTCCGCAGTAATCGAGTTTAATAGCCTTTGCCGCGCGTTCGGCGTATTCTATTTGTATCTTTGTCGGCGTGACCTTTTCGCCCCGTCCGCCCAGTTCGACGTTGGAACGAAAGTCGTTTTCATTCACGCGGCGCATACACGCTACGACCTTACCGCCGATGACGATAAGCCTTAAATCGCTTCCGCCCGCGCCGATAAACTCCTGATAGATATGCGGCTTTAATAAAAGGGCGCTTCTTATGCTTTTGAGTTGTTCTCTATTTTCGGCAAGATGAACGTTTGCGCCGAGAGAACCGAAAACTTCCTTGACGACCATCGGGTAGTCCACGACCTTTTCGATCTCCGTTATATATTGATCTTCCGTACTTTTGAATTGAAGCGGAGAGGCAAGCGTTTTAGGCGCGGGTACAACGCCCGCAAGG
>JAFVDA010000041.1 GCA_017478765.1 Clostridia bacterium | reverse complement strand
GTCTTGCCTGTGTACGGTTGCGAGCCATACATTCAGTTTAGCACAAAGGAGTTTTTCGTTCAATACTTACGCTTGCTGCTGCTAAAGCCTTTTTTCGTAACTCCAGCCACCACCTGCACAGCAGGTGGTTTTGTCCGATAATAAAAAACTTTCCGCAAAGGTATAGAGCCTTTGCGGAAAGTTTATAATGCGTAATATTACTCGCTCGTACTGCCGAAGATATCGGTGCTGTCGTCCCACGGATCGGTAGGACCGTCGAAGCCGTTGGTAGTGCTTGCCGTCAAAACCATATCGGCGTCAAAAATCATGAGTTCCAATTCACATTCAACAAATTTTTTCTTCATAAAACCTTTCATTTTCTTCAATCTCCTCAGTCATTAAATAATACCATCGGGAATGGATCCGTCACCCTCATAGTCGTAATAGGGCTTTGATTCTCCGGGAGTATAATTGCCGCCATTCCAAGCATGGCTTGTTCCCGCTTCGTTTCTGTAACTTGCATACACATTGCTTCCGGGTTTATGAACTATCTTAATAGTGCCGTTCCAAGTTCCTGTAGCGTATCCGTAATTCCAGATTATCAACTTACCGCCGTCTTCCATATTTATCGTAGCGTTTGTATTGCTTATGTTAAGACATATACCTGTCTGTCCCGATTTTTTATAATCATTACTGGAGTTGGCTGCGGTATTTCTTACTATGACCGTTCCGGCGATATTGTAAATGACTTTAGCATTTTGTCCCGAACCAAGAGTTATACCGTCCTGTCCGTTAGATTGAACGTGAAGCGTAGCGCCGTTCGCGATATTCATATGGGACGTATAAAGAGCGGCTTTTCCGCTTTCCGTGCAGAACACGTTAAGCGTTCCGCCCGTCATCTTCAAACGGTCATTTGTTTTCTCAGCCGGACCGCCGTAAACAGAAAGCTGCCCGTTGATGGTCGTTGTGCCTCCCGTTATCAAAACTTTACCCCAAGTAACACCGTTGCTACCCTTACCTTTCAAGGCAACGTCGCTGTTAATGGTGACGGTGCCGGCGTTGACCTCAAGTGTTTGCGCGTCCAAACCTGCGATCGTCACCGTGCCGCCGTTTACCGTCAGAGTACGGTTGTTCGTTTGGTCTGAATTGTTAAACGTAAGCGTACCCAAAGTGACGTTATTCTCTATAGCGAGGTTGTCTCCTGCTGTAATGCCTTTATCGCAGACCGATCCGCTCGCTATCAAAACTGCCTTATCGGTAGTGTCTGTATCGTCCTTCGGGTTGATGACGGCTGCGCGATTGAATTGAGCGACTAAATGCACTGATTTAGCTGAACCCATATTGACCGTACCAGAGATACCCAATGTTATAATTTTATCTACCTTGTCAGTAGTGACCCAGTTTCCAAAAGCTGTACCGTAACCGTTAATCGTCAAAGAAGCCGCTGCCTCAACGTCCACGGTGGAATCTCCATTCTGGTTAAGACAAATTGCCGTTTTCCCGGCGACATCTTTGTTGGTGAGCGTAACCGAACCGTTATTGAAGTCGTAATCGGCGGCGTATTGAGAGATATCGTCCAGCGTGAGCGCGTCGGCGCCGTATGTGGTTACGTTAAGGGTACCTGAAGTGCCGTCCTTAACGCCGACCACTATCTTGGCAACCATTATAGCTTTCTGACTGGTTTCGCCTTCTCCGTCAACACCGTTTGCGTAAACGTTGAGCCTACCTTGCAAAATGGAAAGTCTGTCCGAACTCTTAGCACCGAAAATTTTAAGGTATCCGCCGTTGATGGTGGCGACCGCCGAGCTTCCGTTGACCGTCATACTTCCGTAACCTGAGCTTGATCCGATTTCAACTTTGCCGTTGACCGTCATCATGCCGTCGTTAGTTACGTTGATGGCGCCTACGTTTTCCCATTCGGATTTTACACTACCGGAAGTGGTCAAAGATCCGCCGCTGACGTTTATTGTTCCCGATTGAAGGGACAACCCTTGAGCGCCCGAGTCAGTTCCGTCGTACGTGTTACTGAAAGTGACCGTGCCGCCGCTGACCGTAAATTCGCCTGTCTTCCAATCCGACGTACAGGTTTGCAAATGACCTTTTACAGCCAAAGAACCGCTTTTAACTTCTAATTTATATACTCTATGGAAACTGGTTGAACTGCTGCCTATTTCGACTTTGGCGCCGTCTATTATGACCGTCTTTTTATCCCTGTTAGCGTCAAGGAAACTGCTGAAAAGGAAAGCGCTTGACCTACCTTGAGTCGCGTCGACGTATTCGCCGAGAACGAGAGTGGTGGTGTTATTAAGGGTAGCAACTCCGATAACGCCGTTTTCATAGACGGTCGTTGCGCTCAAAGTGTTGGCGGACAAACTGCCGTTTACGTAACAACGGTTTACGTCGTATTCGCTACCGGCAACGGTCAAAGTTCCGCTAACGCTCACGGACGAAGCCGCGTTATCGAGCTTGAAAATACCCCAAGGATTGACGGATTCGTTATTGCTGAGAATAACGTCGCCGGTTACATTCAAAGAGCCGCCCGTAACGTACAATCGCTGTACCGATATGGAGCCGGTTTCGACTGTACCGCCCGTAACGGTGACTGTCAAACTGTTTTGACCTTCGCCGTTCACTATGTTTCCGCAAGTAAAGTTTCCGCCGACTGCCAAATTATCGAACATATTCAAAGGAGTGGAACCTACGTTTGTCGCATTGAATACGACATAGCCTTCGGTATCGGCTGCGCCCGGGTTTATATACGTTTTGTCGAGATATAAGCTGACGCCGTGCAAAGAACATTGGTTAAAGTTTGTGTTGCCTCTCAGCGCCGCGGAAATGGTGCTCGCATAACTATATAGGGCGTTAGAAAATCCTGCAACTTCAAAAGTTGCGCCCGATTCGACGTCGATAGTCGAGTCGCCGTCGCAAACTATTCCGCTTGCTCTGCTTTCCGACTTGGTATCGGTCAAAGCGACCGATCCTTTAATAAAATCATAGTCCGCCTGAGTGTGCCCGATAGCGTCGTTAGTTACCGCAAAAGCGTTTGCTCCGTAAGTGGTAACGTTTAGCGTTCCTGAAGTGCCGTCCGCAACGCCGACCACAACTTTGGCAGCCATGACGCCTACCTGCTCGATAGTTCCTTCGCCGCTATTGCCGTTAGCGTAAACGTTGAGCGTACCTTGCAAAACGGAAAGTCTATCAGAACTCTTATCTCCGTAGACTTTAAGTTGTCCGCCGTTTACGGTGGTTTCGCCGCCGTTTATCGTCATTCTGCCGGACATTTCGGCATTACCTATCGTTACGTTTCCGTTTACGGTAGTTTCGCCGCCGACTTGATCGAACGCGTTGGATACTATGCCTTGAGCGGTCAACTCGCTGCTTTCTATTTTAAGACGGTCGTTAGCACCCTCACCTTCGACGGTAAGCGTACCGTTCACGGTCAGACTTCCGCCCGTCAAAGAGAGATTACCGTAATTCTTTTGCCATTGATCGCTAAAACCGGTCAAAGTAACGTTGGTGCCAATGGTGACCGCGCCGCCCGCAACTATGAGTTTTGCAGCCGACAGGGAACCTATCTCGATGGTTCCGCCGTTGACGGTCAACGCGCCTTTTTCGTTATCGCTGCCCTTTTGGCTGAACGTAACGCTATCAAAGGAAACTGTCGCGCCCGCGGCGGTTATCGTTACGCTGTCGTCAAAGGTCATTTCACCCATATCGAAAAGGTTTTCGGTATCATCATAACGAGCGTCATCCGAATAATAGTAGAAGTTTCCGATTTTAAGATATTCCGATCCGCAAGCGACCTTTTCGACAGCGCTATTCGTCCAACTGCCGTTAGCGTCGAAAGTATAGTCGATTTCGTTAAGTTTAGGAAGTTTGACGGTAACGCCTTTTATGGTGACAGAACCCGTTTGACCTTCGTTAGGTCTTATAACGGTAGCTCCTTCCATGTCTTCTGCCGAGAGGCTTCCCAACGTATCGTACGCGGTCGCGGTCTGACCGTAAGCGTAGGTCGCCTTTACCAGCGCGCTCAACGCCTGATCCTCTTGCTTTGCCTCAATATAAGCGGCAACGCTGTAGGAAGCCGTAGCCGATCCTACGCCGCCCTTGTTGACGGAAACGTTGACTACCGAGTTCATATTGACGGCGGTAAATCCGTCGTAATAAATCCTGTAAACGTTGAAGTTCTCTTTGGTTTCGTAAAGGGTTGCTTTCGCTTCATGTCCGTTTACGGTAACGACGAGGTTTTCTTCGTCCTTAGCGGCGAAAAGGAAGTACAGCCCGAGTTTGGTGTCGAAACGGACGCCCGCGCCCTGCCATACGACCGCCTTATCGGCGCCCTCTTCGGTATAACTTTCATGCATGGAAGTTCCGCCCGTAACCGTTTCAACGGTGGTGGCGAGAGAAATTTCTCTGTCTTCCAAATGAGCGTTTACTTTTTCGCCGGCGATTTCATTATACGTTTGCGCCGCGGCGCCGTAGTTGAGCATATCGACGGCAAGTTGACGCATCGCAAGATACTGATATCCGCTTGCAAAAGTACCGTTTTCCGAATCCAAGAGCGCGGTAAGGTTTTCCTTTACCGTCGTATCAATACTTTCTACCCTTTCATCTGAATCCGCTCTTTTTTTAACAGTAATCAGCTTATCCGCGCCGCCTTCGCCCGTACCTACTTCAAAAAGTTTAGCGGTTATGCGCTCGTTAAAATACTGCGGGGTAATGCCGTAGTATGTGAATACGAGTTCTCCGTTCCCCGTTTGCGTTGCCGAACGAGTCGTTTCGCCGAGGAAAGTGAACTCCATGTACAAGCCGCTTTTATTGTTTTCAACGCCGTAAACGTGGAAGTTAGCGGCTACGCTGTCGTTAAGCGTAAGGTTCATGCCCATTTCACCGACAGTCGCACCGTCAGCGTGAGCGCGTTGGGCGGTAAAGCCCGTGCCGAGGCTCAAAAACAGGGAGATAGTCAACGCCACGATAAGCGCTACTACCAAACCGGTCTTTTTGCCGTAAAGGTTGGTTGTTTTCATTTCTTCTCCTTATAAATAAATATATTCACGAAAAATCTTCTTAGCGAAGATTTTTCCGTGAGAACTTTGTAAAAGTGGAGAGTGAAGAGTGGAGAGTGGAAATGCGGATATAAAAAATTATATGATAATTTGTTTGTTCCGTATTTAACTTTTGAACTAACCACTACTCTTATTAAACAAAGGCAATAAATTATCAAAGTTGATTTTTTATAGAAAAGTTTATGCTTGCGGCAACATATATGATATGCAAATCATCAATTCCACTTTCAACTTTCCACTTTCAACTTTCAAATTGCATTTATCAACATCAAACTGCTATTTTTTTCATCTTCGATGGATAAGCAATGTGTGTTTGATATTTGCAACCTGCAAATATCAAACAGCCCCGCGGGGCTGTTCAAAAGATTATCGACAATTTTTTAATGTTGCGTTAAAAGGGCGCAAAAGTGCCTTTGCCTATATATAACAATATATTTAAGTGTGTTTGTCAATAATCTTTTTGAAATTTTTTCAGTCGACGTTTTTAACCTATAAATGCCGATTTTTGTTGTCTTCAAAAAATGCTTGGCGCGATGCGGATTTTTGCTGGTTTTATTAAAAAGTTATTTTTATTTGACATTCTTTGGATTGTGGATTATAATTTTTTTATCATACAGTATCGGAGTTTATTTGCATGCAATATAAATTTTTCGGAGCGGTCTCGCCCGCCGTATTACCTTTGTCCGGCGCGTACCCGACCGAC
>JAFVDA010000040.1 GCA_017478765.1 Clostridia bacterium | reverse complement strand
TGCTTTGAAAAGACTTACAACAAGGAGCATTTTGCCCAAGTGCTGTATTCGGCAAAACTGGTCTCGGAAGGCGGCGGAAGGCTGACCAACGTAACTTCGAGAGCCAACGTTATAGTTGTCGAGCGTTACGGCGTCAAAGTGGTCAAAAACAAAAGGCAAAGGGTTATCGACTTAAAGACCTTTTTGTCCTACTTCGGGTTGACTGAAGCGGACTTTTTAACCGATAAAATAGACGTCGACTATCTTATTTCGCTTATTCCTGCCAACACCGAATGGTATAATTCGTATCTTAAAAACAAATTGATATAACAAACGCTTATCCCGCGATCAAATTTGACTGCGGGATATTTTTGTGAATTTTTCTGAAAAAGCATATTTTTTTTAAGTCTTGCGCATATTGCTAACAGGTGAATTATGAAAGAAACAGGAATGGTAAGAAGAATTGACGAACTCGGAAGAGTGGTCATTCCCAAGGAAATACGAAAAACTTTAAGACTTAAAGAAAGCGACCCCATCGAGATATTTACCGATAGGGATATGCTGTGCTTCAAAAAATACTCGCCTATAAACGCCTTGAACGAATTCGGCGACGGGCTTTGTTCGGCTTTAAGCGACGCTATCGGCTGTATGGTCGCCATCGTTGACGGAGATAAGGTCATTTACGCTCACGGCTCGGGATCGAACAGAATAGTCGGGCTCAGCCTTAACGAGAACGTGGTAAACGTTCTGAAGGAACGCCAAGCCGTTCTTTTTGACCGTGAAACCTACGGTGAAGTTAAAAAGGTCGTTGCGGACGGCGAGTTCGCCTATCCGAGCGTATATATCGCGCCGTGCGTTGCCGGGGGCGATATCGTGGGCGGCGTCGTAGTCTGTTCCGATAATGACCTTACGAGCGAAAAAACGGCGTTAATCGACCTATCGGCGGATATTTTGGCAAGGCAGTTTTGAAAAAGTTAGTTAAAAACGCCGCCATAATCGCGGTAGGCGGAGTGATAACCAAACTGCTCGGCGCGGTGTATCGCATACCGCTGACGAATATTTTAGGCGCTGAAGGGATAGGGCTGTATCAAATGGTCTTTCCCTTTTATTGTATACTTTTAACCCTATCGTCAACGGGAATACCGAGCGCCATAGCAAAACTCACGGCAAGCGGCGAGAAAAACCTTTTGCGAAAGTCCGTCGTTTTGTTCGGCGGAGCGGGGCTTATAGCAAGTCTTATTATGTACTTCGGCGCGCCGTTGATCGCAAGGGCGCAGGGCAACGCTTTGGCGGCGCTATCGTATAAAACGCTGTCGCCGTCGGTACTGTTGGTGTCGATAATTTCGTGTTTTCGCGGCTATTATCAGGGCAGACAAAACGTTGTGCCGACCGCTCTATCACAAATAATCGAGCAGGTGGTGAAACTGGGCGCGGGGCTTGGTTTATGCTTGAATTTCGGCGAGACCGTCGCCGAAAAAGCCGCGCTCGCAACGCTTGCCGTGACCGGCTCGGAAGTCGTTGCGCTTTTATATTTGTTGCTTAAAAAGCGTGAAAAACCTACGGGGGAAAGGTCGATCGAGTACAAAAAACTTGTATTCACGGTGTTTCCGATAATTTTATCGACCATAACTCTGCCGTTTTCCAAAGCGGTGGATAGTTTTACCGTGGTCAATCTTTTGAAGTTTGACGCAAGCGTTTCGACAAAGCTTTACGGTTTATACAGCGGCGTAGTAGAATCTATCGTCGCCATGCCGGTCGCCGTTTGCTATTCGCTTGCGGTGAGCGGACTGCCGCTTATAGCGAAGTCGGTAGCCGAAAAAGGCTCGACAAACGACGGGAAAAGGATGATAGCGTATACCCTATATTTAAGCGCCGCGTTTGCCGTAGCGGTGTTCTTAGCTTCGGGGTTGATCATAAAAACTTTATATCCGAATTTAGGGGACGAGTACACTGAAACCGCGATAAGACTGCTTCAAATATCTTCGGCAAGCGTAGTGGGGCTGTCGCTCGTGCAGTCGTATTCGGCGTACTTTATCGGCAAAGGCAAACTGTACGTTCCGTTTTTAAGTATGATCGTCGGCGTTGCGTGCAAACTTTTGCTTGCGATAAATATAGT
This sequence comes from Clostridia bacterium, assembly GCA_017478765.1. GTDB lineage: Bacteria > Bacillota > Clostridia > Christensenellales > Borkfalkiaceae > UBA4636. Next base: position 2,975 of record JAFVDA010000040.1, on the reverse strand, counting down.
TCCGCTTGACGGAGTCGGAGTATTCGGGTATGCTTTTTCCGATATAATTTGCTATTTTGTTGCGACAATTTGTTTTTTGTTGTATAGTATAAGGGATAAAAACAAGGCTATCGGTGAGAAAAATGAAATTGTCCTTAATAGGTCTTGGCGTCAAAAGCGGGGATATATCGGTAAACGCGTTTGAGCGGTTAAAACAGGCGACTACCGTCGTCGTCCGAACGGAAAACACGCTTTCGGCAAGGTTTTTGAAAGAGCAAAACATAAATTACGTTGCGCTTGACGGCGTATATCTTAAATCGAGAAACTTCGACACGCTGACAAATAATATCGTAAAGGAAGTTTCCGCGCGCTTAAAGACGGGCGACGTCTGTTATCTCGTTGACGGCTCGGTCTACGAAGACAGATGCGCAAGGATACTCGCCAAAAGGTATAAGGACGTTTTAATTTTCGACGGCGCGTCCAAAGTAAATCAAGCGCTCATAAAATGCGGTATATCGGAAGACGGGTATACCGCCGTTTCCGCGTATTCGATAGACAAGTTCAAGCGCTACTCTTTTCCGATAGTCGTTTACGATCTCGACAGCGCTTTGCTTGCTTCCGAGTGGAAGTTGAAACTTTTTGAAATCGTGGGCGAAGAGCAACAAGTCCGCCTATACGCCGACGATAACGTAAAAACCATTAGACTTTACGAGTTGGATATGCAGCAAGTTTACGATTATTCCACCGTGTTGGTGGTCGGCGAACTTCCGCTCAAAGATAAAACACGCTTCGATTTTTACGATATTTTGGACATATTGGCTATACTTCGCGCGCCTGACGGCTGCCCGTGGGATAGGGTGCAAACGCCCGAAAGCATAAGGATAAATCTCGTTGAAGAAGCTTACGAACTCGTGGACGCCATCGATAAACGTGACGACGAAAAGATCCGCGAAGAAACGGGCGACGTTCTCATGCAGGTTGCATTCCACATGACCTTTTTAAAAGAGCGCGGCGCGTATCTGCCAAGCGACGTCACGAGCGCCTTGGGCGAAAAACTTATTACGAGACACACTCACATTTTCGGCGACGACAAGGCGACCGACGCTCAATCGGCGCTGCAAGTATGGAATAAAAACAAGCAGATCGAAAAGGGTTACGACAGCGCTTTTTCATACGTTGACGACGTTCCTAAGTGCCTTCCCGCGCTTTTAAGAACCGAAAAGGTCATAAAGCGTTCGATAAACCGTAATTTTAAGATATACGAGCAAGGGGATTTGATCGCGCGAATAAAAGATATGCTGGATAGTTGCGAGTTTGAAGGCGAAAAGGGCGCCGAACTCATGTTCTTGACGGCGTATTTATTAAAACTCAACGGAGCAAGCCTCGAACAGGGGCTTAGCGACCGACTTAAAAAATATATCGAAAGCCTTAACGCCGTCGAACAAAAAATGCTGTCGATGGGCTTATCTCTATCAAACGCCGACGCAAAAACCGTTTTGGAAATTTACGAGCAAATTGAAAAATGAACGTAAAAAGTCTTTGTATAGGTCGATTAACGACCAAAAACAATATATTCGTCGCGCCGCTTGCAGGGTATAGCGACTTTGCCTTCCGCAAGATATGTTATGAACTGGGCGCGGGGCTTGCGTTCGGCGAAATGATAAGCGCCAAGGGCTTATATTACAAAAACGAAAACACGGCTTTCTTGACGGAAACGACCGACGCCGAATACATAAAGTGCGCGCAACTGTTCGGTAGCGACGCCGAGATTTTGGAAACGGTCGCAAAGAGCCGAGTTTTAAGTAAATTCGATATCTTAGACTTAAATTGCGGCTGCCCCGTTCCCAAGGTTTACAATAACGGCGAAGGCAGCGCCCTGCTCGCTCGACCGGAAGTAGCCGAACAAGCCGTTCGGGCGCTCAAAAAAAGCGGAAAGGTCGTGACGGTCAAAATGCGTTTGGGCGTCGTGACGGGTGAGAGCGTAGCCGTCGAATTTGCCAAGAGAATGGAAGGCGCGGGGGCTGAAATGATAACCCTGCACGCAAGATACAGAAACGATTATTACAGCGGCGAACCTGATTTTGCCGAGTGCGAAGCGGTCAAAAAAGCAATAAATATACCCGTTATCTTCAACGGCGGAATATTCACAAAAGAGGACGCCGATCGCGCTATGGAGCGGACGGGCGCGGACGGGGTGATGCTCGCGCGCGGCGCACTGTACGATCCGACGCTGATCTGCAAAATTTTGGGCGTACCCGCGCCGAATATGAAAGATATCGTCAAACGGCAGTTTACGATGCTTGCCGAAAGACTCGGAGAGGCGGTCGCGTGCGTAAATTTTCGTAAGCAAATGGCGTGCTATCTTAAAGGGGTGCGCGACGGCAAAAAACTAAAAGAAAAGGTTTTTTCCGCCAAGACCGCTTACGAATATTTTGAAGTTATCGACGCCGCTTTTTGATTAGCGGTTGGCATTGTCAAAAATACCGAAATCGGCATACAATGTAAACGTATGTCGAAAAGATTAAAAATAGCCTATTTGAAAACCGAACGTCTGTCATACGCCCAAATCGAATGCTACGTGGACAGCGATATTTTTGCCGTAATTGCGAGAGATTACTCTAAAATTTGCGTAAAAGACGAACTGAGCGGCCGCTCGGAAAAACTTTTGACGCTCGCAAAGACCTTGCAAAAGGTCAAAGGGCTTTGCTTTGTCCCGATGACGACGGATAACTTCGGAGTAATTCGCAAGTCCGTCGCGGTGTTTTCGTCGGGGAAACTTATTCGCCTTGTAGACGCAACGCTTGTTGACGAAATGGGGTTTACTTCGGCTTTCGGGTATAAGACCGTAACGTTCGGCGACGTAAAAATCGGCGTAGCCGTCGGGCGCGACCTAATATCGGACGACTGTCTTAAAGTTTTCTCCCTGACCGATTGCGACCTGATAATCAACCTATGCGGGGACTTTTACGATTTTTCGACCGAAACGCTTGTGTCCG
>JAFVDA010000039.1 GCA_017478765.1 Clostridia bacterium | reverse complement strand
TGAAGTACGCCAAGCGCTCTTAAGTCTTCGACGATGGCTTTACGACATTCAAACCTGTCCATGCCGCAATATTTGCCTGCAAGTTCGTTCATTGTTCCGTCGTCGTTCATAACGCGGATAACTTCCAAACCGTGGCGAAGACCTACTTCAAAGTCGTTGGGATCGTGCGCGGGAGTTATCTTGACTGCGCCCGTACCGAAATCCATATCGACGTATTCGTCGGCAACAATGGGTATTTTTTTATTTACGATAGGTAAAATAAGATACTTGCCTACGATATCGGCGTATCTTTTATCTTTTGGGTTGACCGCAACCGCGGTATCGCCCAACATGGTTTCCGGTCTTGTGGTCGCGACGGTCAAATATCTTGAACTATCTTCTTCGAGCGGATAGTTAAGATACCAGAAGTTTGAGTCTTCTTCGGCGTATTCGACTTCGGCGTCGGATAAAGCCGTCTTACAGGACGGACACCAGTTTATGATTTTAGAACCTTGATAAATCAAGCCCTTTTCATACAAATTGACGAAGACTTCCTTGACCGCTTTGGAGCAGCGATCGTCCATGGTGAAGGCAAGCCTCGACCAGTCGCAGGACGAACCGAGTTTTTTAAGTTGAGTAACTATTCTTCCGCCGTACTTTTCCTTCCAAGCCCAGGCGCGTTTTAAGAATTCTTCCCTGCCGATCTCTTCTTTTGTGAGATTCTCTTCCTTTTTAAGAAGTTCGACTATCTTAACTTCAGTCGCAATCGATGCGTGATCGGTGCCTGGAAGCCATAACGCTTCGTATCCTTGCATACGCTTAAATCTTATAATAGCGTCCTGCAAAGTTTCGTCTAAAGCGTGCCCGATATGAAGTTGCCCGGTAATGTTGGGTGGCGGGATAACGATGGTAAAAGGCACCTTGTCGGGGTTTACTTTGGCTTTGAAGTAACCGTTATTCTCCCAAAAAGAATATATTTTGTCTTCAAAATCTTGTGGATTGTAAGTCTTTTGCATGTCCATATCATGAACCTTCCGTTAAATTATAAATATTCCGTTTAATTATATAATAATTAAACTTCGTTGTCAACGATAAAATTGTCAACCTTTGCAATCGGAACATATATTATTTTAGCGAATAAAAATTTTTAAGGAGGATAAATGAAAAGATTTGTCGCTTTTATTTGTTCCGTAGCGGTAGCCTTGCTTTGCTTCGGCTGCGCAAAGGAAAACAATAACAAAATTAAAGTAAACGAAGTTACTCACTCTATTTTTTACGCGCCGTTCTATCTCGCGATGGAGATGGGATATTTCGGCGAATACGGGATAGATATAGATTTGACTAACGGCGGCGGCTCTGACGCGTCAATGACCGCGCTTTTATCCGGAAGCGCCGATGTTGCGCTTTTAGGTCCCGAAACCGCGGTCTACACGAGTTTAGGTAGCCCCACCGATCAACCGGTTATTTTCTCGCAACTTACAAAACGAGACGGCTCGTTTTTAATGGGTAGAGTCGAACAGCCGAATTTTACTTGGGATATGCTCGAAAACAAAGAGATAATTGCCGGCAGAAAAGGCGGTTCGCCCGCTATGAGTTTGGAGTACGCCGTCAACAAAAACGGACTTCAAAACGGCAAAAACGTTACGCTTAACTTTGAC
>JAFVDA010000038.1 GCA_017478765.1 Clostridia bacterium | reverse complement strand
TAGTAACCCTTTTGCTCGTTTCCGTTCTCGTCAACGTAGGTCGCCTGATAGTAACCGTCAAGAACGAGCGAACCCGTCTCGGACGTAAATTCTTTATCAAGACTTTCGTTATAAGCAAAGTATCCGATGGTCGCCATGTAGACAGCGTGGTTGAATACCTTGAAGGTCAAAACGGTGTTACCGTTGGAGTCGGATAGCGCGTAAGTATCGCTGTCTTTGTTATAAGCGTAGCGATAGGTCTGGCTTTGACTGTGTTCCGTATCGGTGTAGATGGTCGCGTTGCCGTAACCGTCAAGTTTGATTTGGTAGGCGATGAGATAGCTGATGGAACCGGTGTTCGTAATGGAGTAACGAACCAGTTCGGGCATTGCGTATTCTTCTTCGTTTCTCACCCTGAACGCGTTGACCGTATCGGAATTTGCCGCCGAAACGGTGCCGAGCAGCAGGTGATAGGTCTTACCCGTTAGCGAACCTTCCGTGAAGGTAACGACGTATTCGCCGTTTTCGTCTATAACGTATTCGCCCTTGCTGTCGTCCGAAGTCGCCGTGTCGTTTTTCACGGTGTACGTGATGCCGTTGAGCGAGTCAAACAAAACCTGAACGTTTTCGTTTAAGCCTGAACCGACTTCAAACAGCGTGTAAGGATTGCTGAATCTGTTGGAGTCGCCGTAGCAATATCCGGCGTCGCCGACCAGTCTACCGCCGAGCAAAGGATCGTCTTTATCGTCTACGAACGAGAACGATCTCTTAGTCGGAACGAAGTCGCCGACGAAGAACTTGCCGCCCCTTTCGAGATAAATGAAGTATCCCGTTTCGTCGAACACGTAGAGATAATCGCTTCCGCCGAACATATCCGTTCTGCCCTGTCTCCAAACGGCGAACAAAGCGGTGTTTTGTTCTATCTCGACCTTGTCGGGTTCGGCAGTTTCGCCTTCGCCGTTTTCAAGATGAGCGAGCATATAGTTGGTTGCGTAAGCAACTTCGCCCTTGGCGCTTCTCGCCCAACCTTCGAGGTAGTACCCTTCAAGGGAGAACTCGAAGTAATCGGGAGTGAAGTCGCTGCCGTAAAGAACTTCGTAGTTTTTCGCTAAGCCGAGATTTTCGGCAACCGTCTTATCAGGATAGTTGGGGTTCAACGTGAGCCTGAATTGCTCTCTGTCAAAGTAATGTTTGAAAACGTTCTTTTGAACGTCTTCGTCGATGGTAAGGCTTGTCACGGTGTTGTCGTTTGCGACTTCCTTAAACCCCGTCAATCTTCTTTGATCGTTTTTGTTGACGCCCGCGTATTCGTACTCGGTGATGGTTTCGGCGAGTTGATAACCTTCGCCGTCCTCTTCCTGTTCGTACATTTCAACGGTGTACATAACCTTGTACTTGGCGGTCAACGTGATATCCTGAGCGGACATTCTGTCATTCCTGCCGAGTTCGGTCTCGCCTTTTAACCAAGCGCCGAATTGACGATTTTCCTTGGTGGGGACCAAAGCGCTTATAGCGTCGTAGATGACCGCGCCCGATTTAACGTAGACCGAAGTCGTTTCAAGGCTTCCGCCGTCGGCGTTGAGCGTTACGAGATAAAGTTGTTCCCACTTAGCGTAGTAGGTCTTATTCTCGGTAGCCTGAACGGTCGTAACGGCAGCGCCGTTAAAATCGGCGTTATCGTACCAGCCCGCGAACTCCGCTCCGACCTTTTGCGTGGTCGGCAAAGTAACCGTTTCTCCTTCGTTGACGGTCACCGTCGCGACGGCAGTTCCGCCGTTGGTCTCAAAAGTCAAGGACACGGACTTGGATTGTTCTTCGCAAGCGACGCCGAAAACGGCGAGCGCTATGACCGCGACGACGGTCAGCGTCCATAAGGTCAACTTTCTGAATGATTTCATATATCACACCTCTTAAAAAAGATTGATTATTCGATTTATTTCCGACGGCGCGTAAACTCTGACGCCCGTCGGAATTTTTATTATTATATAATATATAATATATATAACCGCAATAATTCTTATGTAGTATAACATTGTATCGCAATGTGTGTCAAGCAAAAACACTTGTATTCGGAATATAAGACATATTTTTTTTGTTTTTTTCAGCGAAAACAATTTAACCCCGTTATCGCCCGTCTATCCAAAACTTCGCCGATTTTTCGCGTAAAACCATAACTACGGTAAAACCGTTTTTCGGTCGGAAACAAAACTATTAACGCATAAGTTTTATTATGAGTAATAGTTGAATTTTAATAACCGTTAGGCGTCATATTTTAATCGACCTATTGCCACGCTTTTCAAAAAAAAGGCACGCAAAAAGGACGGCTTTTTTTGCCGTCCTTTGAATTTGATTTTTGAAACGCGGCGTTAGCCCGTTATAAAAACCGAGTTATTTTTCATTCACGCGACAAGTGTTCCCGTCAAGCGTAAATTTCGTTCGAGCGCGTTTTTGCGTACAACTCGTTGTCGGCGGCAAAGTCGGCTTGCCAAGCCTCAATCGAATTGAACCAAACGGCGTAGAGCGTTATCGGTTGACCGATAGTCCCTATCTCGTTTGCCGAGTATTTTACTTCGCCGTTTTCTTCCGTTGCCCATCCGACGAACGCGTAAAGCGTGCACTTAGGTTGGGTAATGCCGAATTCGGCGTCGGCGTTTTCCACTGATCCGTTTGCGAGGTCTACCGCCAAAACGTAGGTCTTATCGTTGTTTAATATAGAGCCGTACACCACGGGGCGGAAGGAAGAATTATATCTCGGATTCCAGCCCGACGGTTTTTGCGTTGCGTCCGTATAAATAGTAGCGATTTTACAATCGAAGAACGCGCCCGCGTCAATGTACGATACCGTGGAAGGAATTACGACGCTTATAAGTTTAGAACTTCTTCTGAAAGCGTAGTTACCCATCTCCCTCACGGTGGTGGGAATGACCAACGATTTAACTATAGAACCTTCAAAGGCGTAGTCGCCTATCGATCTAAGTCCTCTGTTCAAGACGAGTAATTCCAGATTCCGACATCTGTAAAAAGCGTTGTCTTCTATATTGACGAGCGAACTCGGAGTAATTAAGGAAGATAGAGAACTGTTTCTTGCAAACGCCGCGGTCGATATGTTTCTGACGCCGTCGCCAAGTTGGAGCGAATCCAAACTCGTACAACCGTAAAACGCCCTTTCGGGAATGGTTTCGACCGACCCGGGTATAAAGACGACGTTTATCGGAGATTCTATCAAATCGCCGTTTTCGTCCATGGTGGGAGCAGCCTGCATGCCAAGCGATATACAACCGTAAAACGCGCGATCGCCTATGTTGGTCAAAGTATATTCTCCGCGATATGTCGCGCGAAGATCTATGGTTTTAAGGTTGGTACAACCTATGAACGCTCTGTCGCCTATAGTTTCCAGTCTCGTTGACGAAAAGTCAACGGAACTTAGCGAAACACACCCATAAAAAGCGCCTTCTCCTACGCTTCTCAAATTGTCAGGCAGTTCTATCTGGAATAGATCCGTACACGTTGAGAACGTATAATCCTTTATTTCTCTGACGGCGGATCCGAGGCTTATGGACCTTAAATTTTCACAGCCCCAGAAAGCGCCCATACCGATATACCTTACGGAGTCCATTCCGGTTATCGATTCTAACATGTCGGCACGATACAAACAGTAATCTGAAATGCCCACTGTATTAGGCTCGATCGCGACCTCAGTAACACCTCCCGTTAACCCCCACCATCCGGAATCCGACGAAACATAGTCGACCATCCAGTTACCGAAGTATACGGGACCATCGGGAGTACTGTCGTTACGGACGGCGGTATCATAGAAAGCGTACCTGCCGACTCTCGTAACCGTCGAAGGTATTACGGCGCTCGGATTCAACGTGTTCTGATCCAAATTGGTACAACCGAAGAATGCAAAATGCCCTATTGTTTCAAGCCCGTTGGGGAATGTCACCGCCGAAAGTTTCGTACACTCGAAAAACGCGCCCGTTCCTATATCTTTAAGATTACCTGTTCTTACCGTAAAGTTATTCAAAAACGGACAACCGGAAAACGCGTATTCGCCTAAATACTTA
>JAFVDA010000037.1 GCA_017478765.1 Clostridia bacterium | reverse complement strand
CCACGTCGCCGTCGGTGGACTCTTTGAGTTTGAGAACGTACTGCGCGAAAGCCTTATACGGACAGGAAAAAAAGGTCTCAATGAGCGAAGCGGAAATGCCACCGTTATAAAGGCCGCTTTGCTCGGGCAGATTTTCCCTTCCGCTAAGGTAATCGGATAAATATTTTGAATTTTCGCCCACAGTATCCTTCAAAACGTCGACGAGCGCGCGGGGATAGGTAAGGTCGGCTTGCTCGGAGTCGGAAAACCGCTCGAAAGATAAAAGCGCGTCGTAAACCGCCGGCACGGGCGCGAGATAAGAGTATTCTTCCGACCGATCGTTAGTTAAATGCGGCTTTTTCACCTTCAGATCGAGAATGTTTTCAAGATAGGTTATAACGTCGCTTTTCAGCGCCCGCTCGCCCGAAGGCGTCAGCAAAGAATAGGAAACTATCAGGTTTTTCTCGTACGACAAAAGGGTGGTCAAAACGTTCTGTCTTTCCCTTTGGTTGACCACTTTGACGGTCGGTTCTACCACGCATTTATATCCGTCGAGCCGCAATAGTTCGTCGTCGCAAAGAAGCGCCACGTCGCTTTTGACGTCGGGCACGGAAAAGTCGAAGCCAACGGCAAACAAGGTTTTGGCAAGCCTTTGACTTGCCGTCACCGTATCACCGAAAAACACGCTGTCGTAACCCGTCGCGATGACGCTGACCGAACACGACCCGACAGCCGAATCGACGAGCGAAGAAAATAGTTCCAAAGTTACGGGATAATCGCCAAGCACCGACGCAGTCTCACTTAAAGCGTCCAAAAAAGCGGCGGCGGCAAGGCGGTTGTATTCGGATAATTCGGCTTGCCCTAAACGCGCGAGTTCGCCGCTTATTACTTCAGACTTTTTATTTACGTCAAACCTTTCAAAAATGTCCGAAAACAAGGCTATATATTCGTTTACGGTACTTTTTGAGGGAATGGAGCCGACCAGTTCGACTATTTGTTTTCTTACGCTTTCACTCGTCGGATCGGTAAATTCTTTCTTAAGCATTCTTCTCGAAACCGCCGTTTCGTGAAGGTACGACTCGAAACTTTGCGTCTCGCGTTCACTGAAAAGCAGTCGGTTTTTGGCAAGAGAAAGAACGTAATTTGGCTTGAAGTTGGTCGTTTTAGCCAAGATAAGGTCGCTGAAAAGATTGACGAGCGGATGGTTTTTCAAGGTCTTTTTCTCGTCGACGAAAAGCGGTATATCGTAGTCGGCGAAAACCCGCTCGAATATGGGCGCGTACGCCTCGACCTTGCCGGAAGCTATTACGAAGTCCATATATCTTGCGCCGTTATTGACCACTTCGTAACGTATTCTTCTCGCCACCGCCTGCGCTTCGGATATCGCGTCGGGATGCTCGAACAGTTTTACGTTTGAGTTGTCGCCGCGATAAGGCTTGTCCACGAAGGAGAACATCCCCGAAAGTATGGCTTCCTTTTGCGGAGAAAGCGGCTCGCCGTCAAAAACTTCTATATCGGAAAACAGCGACAAACACTTATCGTATACGCCGTTTTCGTAAGCCTTTGCGTCTGCGCTGACCGTAACGACGTGAAGATCGGCAAGTTTTTCGAGAGTCAGAAGGACGTCCACCGTCTTTTTTGTCAGATTGCCTACGTCCGACACTATGACCGTCGCGCCCCTGACGTTTTCGTCTTGGCGCAAAATATCGGGCATTTGCATCAGATACGCGCTCTCGTCGGAATATTCGCCGCTTTTTAAGTAGTTTTCGTATTGCTCGTATATGAACGTGACGTCGGCAAGTTTACTTTTGAAGGCGCCGTTTTGCATGGCGACGATATCTTTCAACTGCTCGACCGTAACTTTCGCAGCCTTTAACTGCGAAATCAGGTTATAAACGCTTACCGCAAGGTTAGCCGAACCCCTTTTGAATCTCGTCAAAAACGCCGAGTTTTCCTCAATGATCTTTCTTACAATCATCGTGGAAGCGCTCTTATTGAGATAGTTTTTGACCTTTCCGCTCAAAAAAACGTATCTCGAAAAACTTGTTATCTCGGTGTTGAACGTACCGCCGAATTTCTCGCAAAACTTCAGTTCGTACGACAAAGTCGCCCTGCTTTCGCAAAACAGGTACACTTTCTTAGTAATATCCGAACCGAGCAAGCCTGCGATCTCGACGGCTTTATCTATTGCCCCTGCGGGCGTTTTTTCTCTATATAGTTTCATAAATTTTTCTTGAACGGAATAAAAGAAACCTCGGTATGTCAAAACGCTTGGCGCCGAGTTTTCCCGTACGATAAAATAAGTATAACACAAAAAATATTATTTTTCATTTTTTTTAGGTATTTTTTTGCTTTTTATTCAAAATATGATATAATACGGGTACGGGGACGGGTTTTTACGCTAAGCCGTTTTCCCGAAAAAACCATCGCGGCGGTTGTGAGTTGCGACGCCGCCCAACGTATACGCTTTTATAAGGATACTTTTTATGAAAAAACTTTTTGCTTTATTGACCGTTATTTTGACCGTCGCGGTGACGACCGCCTGCGCGACGGGCGCTACCGTTTCCGTATTCGGCGGAAGTTATTTTTTGAGCGATCCCGCCATTTTAGAAGTGGGTGAGATGGACGAAACAACTTATTACGACCTTTCTTTCAACTCCAACGATACCGAAGGGTTGAAGTTTAGTTTGTCCGACGGCTCGCAGTATAAAACGAGAGTTTACACCGCCGAGTATAACGGTCAAAGGTGCTACTGTTTGGAAACGACGCTCAACGTCAACGGCAGGTATCAAATAGGCGAAACCTCAACCGACGTTGCCGATACGATCACCACGAAAGCCTACTTTTTGGGCGTCAAAAATCAACTTAAAGCCCTTCATTCGGAAAGAAACGCTTCCGTTCACGGCGTGGCCACGGAAAACGGCGCGTATAAATTAAACGAGTACGCCTACACCGTTTCCACCGATTATGACGACAAAAACGCCACGGTGACCTTTCAAAAGACCAAAGGAGAATTCAACCTTGCCGAAGGTCAAACGACCTATTCGGACGTTTTCAAAAAGACCTATCTCGACAACGAGATACTTCTGTTCGCCATTCGTTCGTTCAAACTTTCCGACTCTTTTTCGGCAAGTTTTGACAGTATCGACGCGCTCGCCAAGTTAAAGAGAACTTTGTCAGTCGCAAGCCCCGCTTCGTCAAACGCGAGCAACGTAATAACCAAAGAGACGATAAAACTTGACGACTACACCAACGACAGCGAAAAGATTTCGAGCGTGGAAACGTTCGTTCTCAACATGAACGTAAGCGGAACGTATACGGGGAGCGTAATAAAACTCAACTACGCTACTTCCGATAGCGCCAAGGAAGGTCAACGCCTTATCAGGATGCAAACTTCCCTTATGCACGACAGGGGCTCTTACGGCACCTTGACCTATACGATAAAAAAGGTGGAAAAAGACTGATAGAAAGTTGAAAGTGGAAAGTGGAGAGTGGAGTTGTGGTCGGGCATATTATATATGCTGACGCAAGAATAAACTTTTCTAAAAAACATCAACTTTGATAATTTATTGACTTTATTTGTGTTTGAATAAGATTAGTGGTTAGTTAAAAAGTCGGATATGAGATAAACATATTATCATATAATTTTTTATATCCGCATTTCCACTTTCAACTTTCAACTTTCCACTCTTACTTAGTTCTCACGGAAAAATGTTTGAAAAACATTTTTCGTGAACACCTTTATATTATTAAGCCGAAAAACGCAAGGCGGGATTTACTCTCGCCGTTAAGCGTTTTACGACCGCAAGTCCTCACGGAAAAATCTTCGTTAGAAGATTTTTCGTGAACACCTTTATATAATTAAGCCGAGAGCGATAGCGCGGATTGATTTCGCGCGTAAAGTCGCTCCGACCAACAGTCCTCACGGAAAAATGTTTGAAAAACATTTTTCGTGAACATCTTTATGGAGGTTTCTATGGCAGAAGAAAACAACGAAAACGTCGTGATCGAAGAACAAGACGCAAACGTCGAAACCCTTCAAAAAAGAGATTACGGAAAGGAGATACTCGACCTTTTAGACAGCAATCTTTCCGACGAAGAACTTCGCGATAGACTTTCCGACTATCACGAATCGGACATAGCCGAAGTTCTCCCAACTCTTTCGAGCGAAGAGCGTTTGAAGCTTTACAAACTACTCGGTAACGAAAGGGTTTCCGAGATATTCGCATACCTTGAAAACGTTGAGGAATTTATTGCCGAACTGACCAGCCAGACGGCGGCGGACATAATCGAAGAGATGGACGCCGACGACGCGTTGGACGTTTTGGACGAACTGCCCGAAGAACGGCGTGAAGAGATATTCGAGCTACTCGATAAGGACGCCCGAGCAGACATTAAATTGATCGAAAAGTACGACGACGATTTGATCGGTTCCAAGATGACCACAAACTTCGTAGTCGTCAAGTCGAGCATGAGCATCAAGCAGGCTATGAAGTCGGTCATCGACCAAGCCGCCGATAACGACAATATCTCTACCGTATACGTCGTAAACGATGACGAGACCTTCCACGGCGCGTTTTCGTTGAGAGATCTGGTCGTAGCCCGCTCGACTTCCACCATCGAAGACATAACCGCCACCGCCTACCCCTTCGTGTACGCTTCGGAAGAGATTTCAAAGTGCGTCGAAGAACTGAAAGACCTGTCGGAAGACTCCATTCCGGTACTCGACCACGACAATAAGATCATAGGTGTCATAACGGGTTCGGAACTCGTAGACGTAGTTGACGAAGAATTCGGCGACGACTACGCAAAACTCGCAGGTTTAACCAAGCCCGAAGATTTAGAGGAGCCGGTTATAAAAAGCGTAGCAAAAAGGCTCCCTTGGCTTGCGTTATTGATGGTTTTGGGGCTGGTGGTGTCCATGCTCATCGGCTCGTTCAAGGAAATCGTAAGGGCGCTACCTTTGCTCGTAGCCTTTCAGTCGCTCATACTCGACATGTCGGGTAACGGCGGAACGCAAAGCCTTGCGGTCACGATAAGGGTACTATCCAGCGAATCGCTTACCAAAAAGGACATCGCCAAGTTTATTTTTAAGGAAGCGAGAGTAGGGTTTACCAACGGGCTTATCATAGGTTCGCTTGCGACAATACTTTGTTCCGTTTATATATTGATAATAGAAGGCATACCTTATCTTAATTGCCTGGCGTACGGCGCTTGTATAGGCGCGTCGCTGCTTATCGCAATGATATGCTCAAGCCTCGGCGGAACGCTTATCCCCATGCTCTTCAAAAAGATAAAAATAGACCCCGCGGTCGCTTCCGGTCCGTTGATAACAACGGTAAACGACCTTATCGCGGCGACCATCTATTATACGCTTGCAGGCGTATTCCTTCTTAACTTAATGCAGTTTGCCGCGTGACAAACAACTGAATAAAGCAATATAAAACGAGCGCTCGGTGTTATCCGAACGCTCGTTTATTATTGACGTTTTTCAAGCGAAAAGTTGCGTGACCATTGTAAGAACCAACCCGCGCATGACGGAATAATCGATATAGTCGTGCTTATCGAAAACGTACTCGTGCGCAAAGGACTGAATAAGATTCATCGCCGAGTGTACCTTTTCGGACATGGCGTTACCGTCGAACCCGAGTTCGATAAATCTTGACGAGATCTTCTCGGTTATCTCCCGTTCGAGCGCGATAAAACTGGAATTAACGCCTTCGTCGGTCGCGGCGAGCGCGTGCAGGGTGTTGTGAAGCCTTGCGTTGTCCTCGTGAATACCGATAACCTCGGTCATCAGTTTTTCGGAAAGAGCCTTTATGTCCACCGGTGCGGAAAGACCTTCCATTATCTCGACGATGGGGCGAGTTACCTTTTGAATATAAATATCCAGAACGCACAGCAAAATATCGCGCTTATCGTGAAAATATCCGTACACGATGCCCGTGGATACGCCCGCCACTCTGGCTATCTCCGCCGTGTTGGTGCCGTAATACCCGACCGAAGCGAAAACTTCAAGCCCGGCGTTGATTATCTTGTTTTTGGTTTCGATGGAACGCTCCTGTTTGGGTTCCCTTATCTTATTCATTGCAGACATATTTATATTCTACAACATTTTTTTATAAAAATCAATATAAATATTCCATTTTGTTCCGTCCGACCGCCCGCAAAAAAAATTTTCAAACGAATATGAAAAATGTTTCACTTTTTTGTTGACATCGACTAACCGCAGTGATAATATATGATATGAAATAGATTTCACTTTTTTTGAAGGAGAGTTTTAGAATATGCCGATAGTACTGGCGCCTACAAACGTAGAATTGAAGGTCATAAGGATTTTGACCGACGAAAAGGTAAAAAAACACTTGGAAAGTCTGGGGATAACCGTCAATAGCAAGTTGACGATAATGTCCTCGAGCGGCGGAACGGTCGTCTGCATGGTCAAAGACGGCAGAATAGCGCTCGACGGAAATCTTTCGTCAAAGATATTCGTAGCGTAAAAAAGGCTTTATTACAAAGGATAAAGCGTCAAAATAAAAGATAAAAATGTTTTTTAAGGAGACACTATGATAAAAACACTTGATTTGTTTGCTCCGAACGAAAAGGGCGTAGTCAAATCGGTGGGCGGCGAAGGAAGAATAAAACGCCGTCTGTTCGATATGGGCATCACCCCCGGCGCGGAAATCACAATGAGAAAGAAAGCCCCCTTGGGCGATCCTATCGAAGTCACCCTGCGTGGCTACGAACTTACTTTGCGTAAAACCGAAGCGGTTTGCGTCACGATGGAGGTGTAAAAATGTTAAAATTTGCGCTTGCAGGTAACCCTAACTCGGGTAAAACCACTCTGTTTAACGGACTAACCGGTTCCACGGCTCACGTAGGTAACTGGCCGGGCGTAACGGTAGATAAGCGTGAAGGCGTATACAAAAAGTGCGCCGAACCTATCGCCATCGTCGACCTTCCCGGTATTTACTCTCTCTCGCCATACACCCCCGAAGAGGTCATCGCGAGAAACTACGTTTTAGACGAAAAGCCCGACTGTATCATAAATATAGTCGACGCGACCAACCTTGAAAGAAACCTGTATCTTTCCACGCAACTTCTCGAAATAGACGTTCCGGTCGTCATCGCGCTCAACATGATAGACGCGGTCGAACGCGCCGGCGACAAACTGGACGAGAAGGCTTTGGAAGAAAAGTTGGGCGTTCCCGTCGTGAGAATATCCGCCTTAAAAGAAACGGGTATCAAGCAGTTGATGGACGTAGCGTACAAGGCAAGTAAGTCGCCCCGCAAAGGCTCGACGGCGCTCAAAGACACGGCGCTTTCGCACCTTATCGGCGACGTAAAGATAGCGCTTGACGGTCAGGGAGTCAAGAACCCCTTGTTCCACGCCGTTAAACTCATCGAAGGCGACGAGATCGAAGTCGCCATGCATAAAGACACCTTGAAGATGGTCGAAGAGTTCAAAAAGACCTTTACGGACGACGTTTTCGGAACGGACTTCGAGGCGCTCATCGCGGACGCTCGCTATAAGTACATATCCAAGAACTTCGACTCGGTTTTAAGCAAGAAAAACAAAGGCTCGATGAAGATGACCAAATCGGATAAAGCCGATAAAGTCCTGACTCATAAGATCTGGGGTATTCCCATCTTCCTCGTTATCCTGTTCGCGATATTCCACCTTACGTTCTCGGAAGACTTTTTGTATCTCGGCGCGATATTCGGGCTTCCTTCGCTTGAAGAACTTGGCGTAGACACGGAAACATTCGGCGGTCAACTGCTCGCCTGCTTCTACGACGGCGCCGTATTCTCGCCGGGCGTTATAATCAATAATATCTGGAATGAAATAATCGTCGGCAACGTTCTCGGCTGGATAAAGACGGGCGTTGAATCGATCGGCATGGCGGAATGGGCTGTCGGCTTACTCAACGACGGCGTTATCGAAGGCGTAGGCGCGGTTCTATCCTTCCTCCCCCCGATACTCGTATTGTTCCTGTTCTTCTCCATTCTCGAAGATTCCGGGTACATGGCAAGAATAGCGTTTATTCTCGATAGAATGTTCCGTAAATTCGGACTATCTGGAAGAGCCTTCCTCCCCATGATAATGGGCTTCGGATGCTCGGTTCCCGCTATGATCAACACCCGTACCCTTGCGGACGATAAGGAACGCGCCGCCACGATAAGGGTAATACCCTTCTTCTCGTGCGGAGCAAAACTTCCTATACTTACCGCCGTCGCGGGCGCAATAGTCGCCGCGTTCGGAATAGGTAACGCGGACGTTATAACCTTCTCTATGTATCTTATAGGTATAGTCGCGGCTATCGTTTCCGTACTGCTTATGAGAAACACTTCCTTAAAAGGCGATACTCCTCCGTTTATTATGGAGTTGCCTTCTTACCACGCTCCTCAGTTCAAAAACCTGATGGCTCACCTTTGGGACAAGACCAAACACTTCGTCAAGAAGGCGTTCACCATCATTTTAGCTTCGACCATAATAATTTGGGTTCTTACCCACTTCTCGTTCAACTGGACCTTCCTTGCCGACGAAGAGATAAATCAAAGCATTTTGGCGCAAGTCAGTATGTTCGTTCAACCGTTGTTCACGCCTCTCGGGTTCGGAAGTCAGTTGGGTGAGTTCGGCTGGGTATTCGTCGTAGCGGCGGTTGCGGGGCTCATCGCAAAAGAAAACGTCATCGCAACCTTCTCTACGCTCGCGGCATGCTTGGTTGCCGTTGCAAGCCTGAACGTCGAAGGGCTTGACATCGAAGCCGAAGAAGGCATCGACGCCGTTCGCGCAATGATAACCGCGACGGGCATCACCGTTCCCGCGCTCCTGTCGTTCATAGCCTTCAACATGACGACCATTCCTTGCTTCGCGGCGGTAGGTACGGCAAAAGCCGAACTTAACGACAATAAACTGTACAAGGGAACGCTTTTGTTCTGGATAGTCGCCTCTTACGTAGTCGGCGCAATGGTATTCACCATCGGTACCTGGTGGTGGACGGCGTTTATCTGGGCGGCGGTAATAGCGATAGTTTGCTACGTCATCGTCACGATAAACAAGAGATCGGCTGCCAAAAAAGCATAATCCCGAAAAACTACTCATCTTATATTTATAGGAGGTACGACTTATGGGAATACTCGAGATCCTTTTGATAGTCGCGTGCGCGGCGCTCGTCATCGGCGTTATCACCGTAAGGATAATAAAGAAAAAACGCGGAGAAACTTCCTGCGATTGCGGATGTTCGGGTTGCTCGTGCTGTTGCGGGTGCGATAAGGATGCCAAAAAGAACTAAAAAGCGCTTCTGACGCTTTCAGGGGTAGGTCGAAAAAAGCGGTTAAACCACCAAACCTTTTTCGATCCGCCCCTTTTTGTTTTTGTCGGCGCGGCAAATCAGCCGCCCGCTCGGATTGACGGCGGCGTACAAAAACTAAAGGTAAAGTTTACTTTACAATCAATAATAAAATGTGATATAATCGGGCTAAGATATAGCCTTGAAGATATAAACGGAGATTAACATTGAAACAAAAATTTGAAGTGGGCGGAATGAGTTGCTCGGCTTGCGTTGCGCGAGTGGAAAAAGCCGTTTCAAGCGTGAACGGCGTTACGAGCGTTACCGTAAACCTTTTGACCGGTGAAATGGTAGCCGATTTTGCCGAACAAACCTGTTCGGCGGAAGATATAGTAAAATCCGTCGAGTCCGCGGGCTACAAAGCGCGCCCGATGCAAAACGTAAAAACGCAAAGAGCCAAAACGAGCGACGGAACGCTTGCCAAACTAATCGCAAGCATTGTCGTACTGCTCGCTCTTATGTATCTATCTATGGGCGGAATGATAGGCTTGCCGCTCCCCGAATTTTTTTCAACCCATCACGGCATGGTGGTCGGGGCGTATATACAAGCGGCGCTAGCGCTCGTCGTAATGATTTTGAACGGCAGGTTCTTCGTGAGCGGCTTTAAGTCGCTTATGCACCTGTCGCCCAACATGGACGCGCTCGTCGCCATAGGCAGCGGAGCAAGCTTTTTGTATAGTCTGACCGTGACCATCGTAATGACCGTGAATTTAAGCGGCGGGACGATGTCTCACGACCATCAACTGTACTTTGAAGGCGCCGCAATGATAGTTACGCTCGTTTCGGTCGGCAAAATGCTCGAAGGCTATTCCAAGAGAAGAACGACCGACTCTTACGAAAGTTTACTTAGCCTTGCGCCAAAGACCGCTACTCTACTCGTTGACGGAAAGGAAATATCCGTGACCGTCGATAACGTCAAGGTAGGAGACCTATTCGTCGTAAAAACGGGAGAACAGATACCCGTCGACGGAGAGATCGTATCGGGCGGTTGCTCGGTCAACCAAGCCTACCTTACGGGCGAGAGTTTACCGGTCGATAAGACGGTCGGCGACTCGGTTTCGGCTTCCACCGTCAATATGAACGGATATATCACGGCAAGAGCCACCAAGGTCGGCGAAGATACTACCTTCAATCAAATTCTGGAAATGGTCAAAAACGTCAACCTGACGAAAGCGCCCATTCAGCGCCTTGCGGATAAGATCTCGGGCGTATTCGTTCCGTCGGTCATGGCGATAGCGCTGGTCACTTTCATCGTTTGGATGATAGTAGGCGGCGGCAACGTCGGCCAAGCATTAACGCACGCGGTATCGGTACTTGTTATATCCTGTCCGTGCGCGCTCGGTCTGGCTACCCCCGTTGCCATTATGGTCGGAAGCGGCGTAGGCGCCAAACACGGGGTGCTTTTCAAGACGGCTACCGCGCTCGAAACGGCAGGCAAAGTAAACGCGGTCGTCCTCGATAAGACGGGAACCCTAACCGTCGGATTTCCCATAATCACGGACGTTATGCCCGTAACGGAAGATAAGCGACAATCTTTGGTGACGGTCGCTCTCTCGCTTGAAACTCTGAGCGAACACCCGCTCTCACGCGCGATAACGCAGGGTTTGACGGGAAAAATAAGAAAAGTGTCGGAATTTACCGCGATGTCGGGCTACGGCGTTAAAGGAATTATAGACGGCGTTTTAGCGCTCGGCGGAAACGCCAAACTGATGAACGAAAACGGAGTGGACGTTTCGGTTATCAACGTCGAAAATTTGTCCGCCGAAGGAAAAACTCCCCTATTCTTCGCCTTAGACGGCATACTTTTGGGCGTAATAGCCGTTGCGGACAGAGAAAAACAAAACGCAAAACAGGTCGTTGCATCTCTCAAAAAGCAAAAGGTCGACGTGTATATGCTCACCGGCGACAACGCTCGCACGGGCAAAGCGGTAGCGGCGCGAGTGGGTATCGACCAAGCCAACGTTTTCTCCGATTTACTGCCGCAGGACAAGCAAAAAATCATTAAGGATCTGAAAAAGGTCAATACCGTCGCCATGGTCGGGGACGGCGTAAACGACGCGGTAGCCCTTCGCGAAGCCGACTTAGGGATAGGAATGTCCGACGGCTCGTTCGTTGCCGTGGATAACGCCGACGTAGTTTTGACCGGCGATCTTACCGGGCTTGCGTTTGCCGTCAAACTATCCAAAAAGACCTTGAAAAACATTAAGGAAAACCTGTTCTGGGCGTTTATCTATAACGTCGTTTGCATACCCGTGGCGGCGGGGGCATTTTCGGCGCTCGGGCTTACGCTCAGCCCCATGATAGCGGCGGGAGCCATGAGTTTATCGAGTCTGTTCGTGGTGACCAACGCTTTAAGGCTCAATCTCGTCAAGCCGGACGTGACCGCCGCTCCCGAATGCGGCTTTGACTGCTCGGTCGCGACCGACGGCGACAACAAACAAAACGAAACTTTATCAAAGGAGAATAATAAAATGGAAAAGAAGTACAAAGTTGAAGGCATGATGTGTCACCACTGCGAAATGCACGTCGAAAAGGAAGTATCTTTGATAGACGGCGTTACCGCTTGCAAAGCCGACCATACCGCCGGCACCTTGACCGTCACGACGGAAAAGGAAGTTTCCGATCAAGCCGTAAAACAAGCCGTCGAAAAAGCCGGATATTCCTTAAAGTAATATCGTTTTCGACTTTATCCCCGTTAAATACGGGCAAAACACGACTTTTTAAGGTCAAATTTTCAAAAAACCGTTGACAAAACGCAAGTTATATTGTAAATTTATAGGGAAAGAGCGTGCGTTTTCAAAATTAAACGCGTCTTTTGAATTTTTGACCGAACTATCGGTCAAAGCCGAATTTTAAGGAGGAATAAACAATGAGTTACAACGATTACGAAGACGACGATATCGTTACCCTGATGTCTGCCGACGGAGAGGAGATAGATTTCGTGGAAATAGCGGGTATAGCTTACAAGGGCAAAATGTACGCCATTTTGCAACCCGTTGAACTTTTGGACGGCATGGACGACGACGAGGCGCTCGTCTTCAAAGTCACCCAAAACCGTGACGGCGAAGACAACTTCGAGATAGAGACCGACGACGATATTATCGACGCGGTATTCGAAGAATACAATCGCCTTTTGGACGAAGCCGAAGAAGAGCAATGACCCTCGCCTTTTCGCCTTCTTAATAAAGTCCTGTATTTATCGGGCTTTACCGCGGTTTTATCAAAAAGCCGAACTATAATAAAATAATATTTTTCTTTGCGTATCGGATTTAACCGATACGCAAGTTTTTTTATAAAAATCTTAAGTTTTTACTCGATAGTCGGCGCAAAACGATAGATTTATCCGAAATTATGTTATATAATATGCGTTGGTAATTTTTATGGCATTTTTCGGAAAGAAAAACTATATAGACATGACGAGCGGACCGTTCTTGAAAAAGATGATCCTTTTCGCCATACCCGTCCTTTTGACGGGGCTACTTCAACTTGCGTACAACGCAGCAGACCTTATAGTTGTAGGGCAGTTTTCATCGAGCGAGGCGCAGGGCGCCATTCAGTCGACAGGCTCGCTCATAAGCCTTATAGTAAACGTTTCGATGGGGCTTGCGGTGGGCGTAAACGTCGCGGTGGCAAAACACGTCGGGCAAAGAGATAGAGACGCTACTTCCGCCGTCATTCATACTTCACTCGTTTTAAGCGTAATTGTCGGCGTCGTCGTGGCTATATTCGGCTACTTTTTGTCGGGTATGTTTTTGAGATGGATGAGCGCGCCGACAGACCTTATAGACCTATCTACCACGTATCTTAAAATTTACTTTTTGGGTATGCCGTTAAACCTTGTGTATAACTTCGGGGCGGCGGCGCTTCGCGCCAACGGTCAGACGCAAAAACCGCTGTTTTACCTATTTGTTTCGGGACTGGTGAACGTAGGGCTAAATATTCTGTTCGTGCTCGTATTCAAAATGGACGTGGACGGAGTAGCCATCGCCACCATAACTTCGCAGGCGGTCGCGGCGGGTTTCGTCGTCACGGAGATGATAAGAACAAAAGGCTACTGCAAGATACACCTTAAAAAATTGAGAATAGACTCTAAATCTTTATGGGAGATAGTCTCTATCGGCGTTCCCGCAGGCATACAGGGCTCGATGTTTTCCATTTCCAACGTAGTGATCCAGTCGACCGTCAACAAGTTCGGAAGCCTTATCGTTACGGCTAACGGCAACGCGCAGTCAATCGAAAACTTTATGTACGTCGGAGTTGACAGCGTATATCAGGCGGCGCTGTCGTTTATAGGTCAAAACTACGGCGCAAACAACAAGAACAACATTCAAAAGATAATGCAGTTATCTTTCTTACTCGTGACGGCGGTCAGTATGCTCATGGCGGCGGTCGTCGTACCTTTTAGAAGACTTATTTTAAGCATTTATAACACAGATCCGGAAATAGTTTCGCAAGGGGAACTGCGCATACTCATAAACGAATCCACCTACTTTATCTACGGCTGGATGCAGATATTCGTCGCCTACCAAAGAGGACTCGGGCGCGGCGTGACGCCGGTGGTTATATCGCTGCTCGGCATTTGCGTACTCAGAATAGCCTGGGTGTATCTGGTGTTCGAGCAAAGTCCAACGCTATTGACGCTTTACATGTCATACCCCGTAAGTTGGATAGTGACCGGCATAGCGCAACTTATAGCCTACCTAGCGATACGCAAAAAGGCTTTCAAAAAGATGAGTGAAGAATATAGCGCTCACCAAGCCGAAAAAAAGCTTACCGCTTGATAATCGATTTATAGCGTGACTTTTGATTTTTACATAAAAACCCCCGTCGAAGAGTTTTTTCTCGTCCGACGGGGGTTTATCGCTATTTTCGTTTTTATCTTTTTACTATTTTCATCTCGTATTCGTTGGTGGGCGTTTTTGTCAAAAGCGAGTACACGCGGTTGGCGAAAACGTCCTTTTCAAACGAACGCTTGGCGGTAAATATGAGTTTATCCGCGTCGGCTTTTCTTGTGACAAGCCTGAATTTACTTTCTGAAAGCGCAGATAAAACGTCCTTTCTGTCTTCGGCTACGGCGAGCGCTTTAAGGTACAAATTGTTTTTCAAACACCTTTCCATAAACGAAGCGGTTATATCGAGCGCGTTATTGAGAACTATTCTTCTCAATCTCGACCTCGTATAGCGCTTGGTCTCCAACTTGTCGATAAGCGAACTTAAATCGTTCGCCCCGAAGGAAAACGCCTTTATCCTGTTTTGAAGACCTTCCGTGCAGTCGGTTATCTCCTTAAGGTCGTCCGCCGAAGCCGCCAGAAGTTTATAGATGATTATCTGGTCGGCGTTTACGATCGACTCGGGTAGGTCGTCGAACACGAATTTCGGTACGAATTTTTTTATCTTTTTCTTTTCGCCCGTCTCGATCGCCTTTCTTATTGCGATCGACGAACAAATATTGCCTTTAAGGCTCTCGTCGAGATAGCCGACCGTCCTTTTTACGGGGCAAAAGTCCATATCCGACTTAAGATTGAGTATGGCTTTTACGTATTCCAGCCCCAAGGTCGAATTAGGATTATATAAAATATCGAAGTTAAGTCCGCTCTCCGTCGCCTTCAACGCGTCGCCCACGGCTTGAGCATATGGCATGCCCGAAGACAGCAATTCTTTTAGCGTTTGCTTGAACGCCTTGCTCTCGCCCACAAGTTTTTCGGCTATCGCCCTAAACTCCTGTTTGTCGCCCGTTTCCGTGCCGAAAAACAAGGTCTTTTCACCGGGGAGCGCGTCGAGTAGCTTTACCGCCCCGCTTGCGAATATCTCGGCGGGCGCCGTGGAAAACGCCGCGGGAAGTTCGAGAACGAGGTCGGCTCCCGCAAGCACGGCGTGTTTTGCGCGCGTGTACTTATCCAGACACGCCGGCTCGCCCCTTTGGCAAAAGTTTCCGCTCATAACGACGACTACGGCGTCTGCCGAGCGTTTCATCTCGTCGAGCAAATATTTATGACCGTTGTGAAAGGGGTTGAACTCAGCAACCGTAACAGCAAATTTCATACTAAACACCCGATATTGTCTTGACTTTTTAGTCGAAAATCATTCCTATAATTCCGAACTTAATAGAAAGTCGCGTCAAACCGCCCGTAAAATTTCGTTAAAAAACGGTTATAATCGTTTACTTTTGTTCGGATTTAATATATAATGTTAAAGGTCAATCAAGTAACTATATAGTTATTTTAACCCACGAGCGGAAAAAACGCAAGGGTTTTGTAACCAAAGGAGTAAGATATGAATCAAATAGTACAGTCCATAATCGAACGCGCAAGGCTTTTGAAGAAGAACATCGTTCTCCCCGAAGGCGAAGACGCAAGAGTGGTCAAAGCGGCTTCGGAAGTCGCCAAAAACGGATTTTCCACCGTTACGCTTTTAGGCGATCCCGACGAGATTAAAAAGAACAATCCCGACGTTTCGCTCGACGGCGTTATCATCGTCGATCCCAAAACCAACCCCAAAACCGACGAATACGCCAAAGTTTTGTATGAAAAACGTTTGGGCAAAATAAGCAAAAAGACGGGGCTTCCCGAATACGCGGACGTAGAAGCCGCCAAAAAATATATTTTGAGCGACTACGCCATGTACGGCGCTTGCATGCTTTACGTCGGCGACGTCGACGGTATGGTCTCGGGCGCTTGCCACTCCACGGCAAACACTTTAAGACCGGGGCTTCAAGTAATAAAAACCGCGCCCGGTATGCCGCTCGTTTCTTCCTGCTCGCTCATGATCGCCCCCGAAGGCGGACATCCCCTTTGCGAAGACGGAGCGTACATTTACGCCGACACAGGTCTTGAACAAAACCCCGACTCGGAAAAACTTGCCTATATTGCCCTTTCGGCTGCAAAACATTGCAAGGCGCTTTTGGGCGTAGAACCGAGAGTCGCGTTTATTTCGCACTCTTCTAAGGGCAGCGCGCGCCACGCGGACGTCGATAAGGTAGTCGCCGCGTTCAACAGATTCAAAGAACTGGCGCCCGATATTCTTGCCGACGGCGAACTGCAATTCGACTCGGCTATCGTTCCTTCGGTAGGTCAGATGAAGGCTCCCGGCTCACCCGTTGCGGGGCACGCAAACGTCATAGTATTCCCCGACCTTGACTGCGGCAACACCTGCTACAAGATGACCGAAAGGCTTGCGGGATTTATGGCTGTAGGTCCACTTTGCCAAGGTTTCAATAAGCCCATCAACGACCTTTCGCGCGGATGCAAGTGGGAAGATATCTTCGTGGCGGTTGCGGTCACCGGACTTCAGACGGAGATCAAGTGGTAAACCGTCAACAATAAAAGTATAAATCACCTTACGGAGAAATAAAATGAAAGTTCTTGTTATAAACGCGGGCAGTTCTTCGCTCAAATATCAACTTATCGACATGCAGACGGAAAAGGCTATTGCCAAGGGCGGTTGCGAAAGAATAGGCATAGAAGGCTCTTTCTTAAAGCATAAAGCAAACGGCAAAGAGGTCACCATCACCCGCCCCATGCCCGATCATAAGACGGCTATCGAGTTAATGCTCGAAGCGCTCGTCAATAAGGAATACGGCGCCATCTCCGATATGTCGGAGATAGACGCGGTAGGTCATCGCGTGCTCCACAGCGGCGGCGACTACGACTGTTCCGTTCTTATCGACGAAGAAGTCAAAAAGGTTTGTCTCGGAAACGCCGATCTCGCGCCCCTTCACCAGCGCGCCAACATCATGGGTGTAGACGCCTGCAAAGCCGTTATGCCCAACGTTCCCATGGTCGCAACCTTCGATACGGCTTTCCACGCTACCATGCCCGAAAAAGCCTATATCTACGGGCTTCCTTACGAATATTACGAAAAATATAAAGTTCGCCGTTACGGCGCTCACGGCACCAGCCACCGCTTCGTTTCTCAGGAAGCGGCAAAATATCTCGGCGTAGATCCCGCGTCGTTCAAGGTCATCACCTGCCACCTCGGCAACGGTTCGTCCATTTCCGCGGTCAAAAACGGCAAGTGCTACGATACTTCCATGAGTTTCACTCCGCTCGGCGGCGTTCCCATGGGTACGAGAACGGGCGATCTTGACCCCGCAATACTCGAATACCTTTCCGATAAGACGGGTATGGACATTCACGAGTTGCTGTTTATGTGCAACAAAAAAGCAGGCGTTATGGGCGTTTCGGGCGTATCGAGCGACTTCCGCGATTTGAGAGATGCGGCTGCAAGCGGCAATCACAGAGCGCAACTTGCTCTCGATATCTTCACTTACGCCTGCAAAAAATACGTCGGCGCGTACGCCGCCGCTATGGGCGGAACGGACTGCATAGTCTTTACCGCAGGAATCGGCGAACACGACCACGAAGTCCGCGCTTCCATCGTTGAAGATATGGAGTACATGGGCGTTTGCATCGACCAAGAAAAGAACGCTCACCCCACCGACGGCATTTGCGATATTACCGGCAAAGGCAGCAAGGTCAAAGTACTCATTATTCCCACCAACGAAGAACTTGTCATCGCAAGGGACACCGCAGAAATAGTTTCCAACCTGTAATTTTGCCCGTTTTTCTATCGGTGTTTGTCTGATTTTAGGCTCGGATAAAAAATTTAGAGCAAAATTTAAGACAATATTTATAAAAAACCGAAAAACGATTGACAAAGTTATTATTTTATTATAAAATGGTTAGGCTAAACTTATGATTATCGATTTGAGAGCCCTTTTAAGGCGCGGGCTTACCGAACAGTCGTTTGACTTCGAGTTTTCGGTTGGCGACGAGTTATGTCTACTACCCGGCGGCAGGTTCGACGGGCAGGCGGAAGTATCTTGCACGGTCGAGATACCGAGCGAAGATAAGACCTTCGTTTTCGGAAGCATACGCTATCGCGTTTCGGCGGAATGTTCAAGATGTCTTGCTCCCGTGAGTTTTGAAAGGGTGGTCGAATTTGACGAAACGTTCGTCGATTCAAAGAGCGGCAACGCCAATCCCGACTGCTACGTTTACTCAAACGATAAAATAGATTTGACCGAAATGGTCGAACAAACGATATTAACGGATATGCCCTACGCCGTGCTATGCAAAGAAGACTGCAAAGGTCTGTGTCCCGAATGCGGGCACAACTTAAACGACGGCGATTGCGGGTGTGAAATCTTATAAAGGAAGGTAAAAATCATGGCAGTTCCCAAGAGTAAGGTATCTAAACAAAGAGGAAACAAGAGATTCGCCAGCAACTACAAAGCGACGGCAGCCAACTTGGTTGAATGTCCGCAATGTCACGAACTGAAGGCTTCGCATCAGGTTTGCAAAAAGTGCGGTTATTACGACGGAGTTCAAGTTACCGGTAAGACGGAAGAAGAAAACTAAGTTGACTATATTCAGATTTGCTCCTTGCCGCTAACGCATGGAAGCAAACGTTTATCAAGGATATGACGGCAGACAACGA
Source organism: Clostridia bacterium (assembly GCA_017478765.1). Taxonomy (GTDB): domain Bacteria; phylum Bacillota; class Clostridia; order Christensenellales; family Borkfalkiaceae; genus UBA4636. The sequence goes on along the minus strand of JAFVDA010000037.1, from coordinate 9,345 downwards.
TAAAAACAAGGTCAAAAAACCCGAAAAGCCGAACCAAACGGTCAAACGTGAAAAGCCCAAGCAAAACAAGGCTCACGAAGACTTCAAAAGGCGTTATTTCGAGTTTTACGACGACGTTAAGACAAGCGACCGTCAAGACTGGTAAGCGCCGTTATCGCCCGTTTTAACGCGCGACGACGGACAAAAAAATACAAATATCGTCTTTGATTTTATCAAAGACTTTACGGGGGCGTAGCCCAGTTGGTTAGAGCGCATGCTTGACATGCATGAGGTCGATAGTTCGAGCCTATTCGTCCCCACCAAAATAAAAATCCCGCATAATTTGCGGGATTTTTTTTTGCATATCGGAGTGTAATAGGCTCGAACTATGGATTTGCAAAGCAAATCCCAAATTATATAATATGGACTTTTGACTGCAAGGCTTGCCTTGCCCTTTGCGTAGCAAAGTCAAAACGTCTACGAGCCTATTCGTCCCCACCAAAAAGAACCTAAATCGAACAAAATCGATTTAGGTTCTTTTTTATCCAAACCGTAAGGTTTGGTATATCATCACGCCAACGGCGTGTATATCATCAAGGCGGCACGCCTTGTATATCATTAAATGCATAGCATTTGTATTTCATCTCGGTCATTGCCCGTGCAAAAAACTCCTTACGGTTTGATGATATTCAAAACTTCGTTTTGATGATATACGTCGCTATCGCTCCGATGATATGCAATGCTAACGCATTGATTATTCTTATATTATTTTGATTTATTATAATATACTTATGCGAAACTATTTGTTGGAATATTCCGAAAAACTATCTTCTAATATACTCTCTTTGTACGCTACGCTTAAAAATGAGGCTAAAATTGCCTTCGGTATATTAAGTAAACAAAAGGAAAACACCTCGTCGGGATAAACGACGGGGTGTTTTAACATAGGGTCGGGCAAATCGGAATTCGCCCATAAATAGAAAGAAATGAAAACTATAAACTACGTAGGTTACGGGTTTCAGCGCGCTTTTTAAGGGCTGAAAGCCGCCCAAAAAGTCAATTTACTTGCGTGAAGTCATAACTGCGTTATAACGATATTCAAGCGAGTCCATAGCCGCTTGGAATTTGGCGTCCGAATCCAGTTTGATAACGGTAGCGGAGTCCTTGATATGAACGTCTTTAGCGACGCTCTTTTTGTAGGAAGGATCGGTCAGATAGAATACCGCTTCGACTTGGTCGCGGCGGATCCTGAGCCGCATTATCCTTTCTCTGCCGACGGAGAACGTGACGTATTCTTTGGCTTCGGACTTTTTGACGCCTTTAAGCGTTAGCGCTTTTGCCCTTAAACTATCGAAGTATTTGCGCTTATCGTCGGGCAAGAAGTAATACGATTCCGCAAGACTCTTCTTTTCCGCCGCGAAGTCGAAAGTGCGTTCGGCTTGTACTTCTTCCGCTTCGGCTTGTACTTCTTCCGCTTCGGCTTGCACTTCTTCCGCTTCGGGTTGCTCTTCGGCTTGTTCTTCTTCAGATATTCCGACATCGGCTTTAGAGTTATCTTCCGTTTCAACCGTTTGTTCGGTCTCGAAAATATCGTCGGTTTGTTCGCCCTGACCTTGATCGGCGACGGACGTCGTTGCCGCCGTATAGTCGGCGCTATCATCGAAAGGAGCGTCGTTGCCGTCTGTGGTTACGGGGCTTTTCTTCTTTTTGAAAAGGAAGATTATCCAGACGATAAAGCCCGCAGCAACTAGAACGTCAAGCGCGATAACGCCAAGGAACCAGTACGAATAGGGTTTTTCGACGGCGACGATATTATCTACGTTGACGGTAACGATATCTTCGCTTGCATCGTGGTTTTTTGAGATAGCGTAAGAATTTGCCCAAGCGTAAATAATATTTTTCGCCGATTCACGCATTTCGGCAAGGTACGTGGGATTGTCCATATCAATAGTCGGAGTGCAGTCACCCAGCATAAGGTCAACGCCGCCAATGACCGCCTGAGTCAGATTATTATAAGATTTTTGATAGGTATCCGTAACGACGGAGCCTCTGAATCCCCATTCCTCCCGCAAGATTTCCTGTGTCATTGCACGGTTAGCTCCACTCCAGACACCACCAACATAGTTCATTGAAACCATTATTCCATTTGCATTGCCTTCCTTTACGGCAATTTCAAAAGGACGAAGGTATATTTCACGAAGTGCCTGTTCAGAAACCCACGTTTTTAATTGTTTACGATTCGTTTCCGTCTCGTTCAAAGCAAAATGCTTAACGTAGGCGTACATACCGTTGTTGATAGAACCGCGGCAAGATTCGGCAGCCATTTTTCCAGAAAGAAACGCATCTTCGGAATAATACTCACTGTTCCTTCCGCAGAAGAAAGAACGCTGCATATTCGCACCGGGTGCGTACCAACCTTTGTTACCTGAAGCGATTGCCTCGTTTGCAACAGCAAGACCGAAAGCGTATGACAACCTTGTGTTCCACGATTGCGCCATAACGCTCGGCATCGCAAACATAGTCCAATTCGTTCTGTCCATACCGGATGAGATTGTGTGACGGTTGAGTCCGGCAGGACCGTCAGAGTCGTATAAAATAGGTTTACCGATAGATTCGACTTCCTGATTTGCATAATTGCCTTTCCTGACTAATTTAAGCAATTCGTCTTTAGTCATTTGATTAAGCAATTTATCCCACGTCGGGCTATCGTAATCAAGCCCTATATCGAGCAACAATTCTTCGTTTATTTTGTAAGCAATAGAACCGTCGTGAAGTTGTGAAGCAGTCAATTTTGAACCGTTTTCCGCCGTTACCAACAAAAGCCCGTTGTTCTCACCCTGTTTGGGTGCCGTCGTCACGGTCTTAATCTCAGGCAGGTATGATTCCGCTGCGGTAACTTTACTACCACTCCTTCTCTCTGCCGTTTTCTGCGGGAAAGTGCCTTTGAAATTTGCTCTTGTCAAATAAGTTACGTCCGTCTGATCTGCGTCGCTGCCGTCGAGCGCGCAATTGGCGTAAGCTTTGTGATCAACGGTAACGAATACTCCGTTTTCGTTCTTTGCAACGGTCTCGTAATTCGTAAAACGATTGGTAACTACGTTACCGGATACGGAATCGGTTTTCAGTTTTATCGTGCCGCGGACGTTATAAGACCACTCTGCACCGACGCAATCGGCGTAATCGTGCGCGTTGGTAGAAATACCAAACCGGTGTTCGCCGCTTTCTATCTCGTAACCGACGAATCTGTTATGGTTTTTATCGTAGCAGTCGTAAGACGCCATTTCGTAAGGCGTAAACGAAAGTTCCAACACCTGACTTTCGGGGATACCTTCTTCAGTCATACTTGCAGGCTTGAGTTCTGCGCTTTTCGCAAAAGCCACGAGATTTTTTGCAGATTTTTCTATGCCGCCCTTAGTATACGGCGGTGTGTAATAGAGTTGAACTATGTCTTTGCCCGGAACGTTACCTACGTTGGTGACGCGCACTTTCACCGTTATTTTATCGGTTTCGGCGGTTATCAAAGAACCGACGGCGGGAGAAACGTCTACTATCTCCCATTTGAAATCCGTGTAAGAAAGCCCGTATCCGAAAGGATATTGAACTACCGCGTTGTAACCTTTTATTACCGAGCCGTCTGGCAAAGCTCTTTGATAATCGTCCCAAAAACCTTCGGCATCGGCGGTTTCATACCATTTATAACCGACATATATACCTTCCTGATAGACCTGATATCCGTTTTCTCCACCCATTCTGCCGCTGTTCCAGAAAGCCGCGTCATACTTAAGGTCGTATGGTTGCGTGGCGGCGGTCTTACCGGAAGGATTTATCTCGCCGCTCAGAATTTTAGGAATAACGTGCACGCCGCTCTGCCCCGTGCCGCCGACCGAAATGGCCGCGTCAACGTCGTAATCTTCCAAAAAAGAAAGATTCATATTATTGCAGTTGTTAATAATGACTATGACTTTTTCCGATACGCTTTTTGCAAGTTGCAGCATCTTTTCTTCTTCGGTCGAGATGTCGAGATAAGTACGCTCGTAATCGTAAGTGAATGGTCCCGCCTCGTCAACCGCCTTCCCGTCCATGGTCTTTGATTGCCATGGCGGAAGGTCGCAACCTTCGCCGCCAAGTCGTGAAATGACGACGATAGCCGTGGAAGAAAAATCTTTTGCGTTCTGCAAGATAGTCTTACCGTTTACTCCGGCGGCGTTATAATAGTTTTCGGTAGGCTCTATAAGCATAAAAAACGTTTGCGGGCTTGCCTGAAGGTACAGACCGCGTTTATCCGAGCGTTTCGCACGGAATTCGGTGTACATATTCATCAATTCGGTGTTGTACTCGATACCCGCGTCCAAAAACGCTTTCGTCAGTTTTTGTGCCTTCCCTTTGTTCGTGCCGCTGTTTCCGTTTACAGAGCCGTCGGAACCGTTTATCCAACCTGCGTCCGACGAAGCCCACCCGAACAAATTAACTTTCTTTAATTCGTCGTTTTCAAGAGGCAAAGTCTTTTTTCCGTTGCGTTCTTCGTTTCGCAGCAAAACTACGCCTTCAGCCTCGATTTCTCTTACGAGTTCATCGCTGACCGCCAAAGCGTTCTGCATTTCTTTGCTCTCAAAAAAATCGGACATGCCCGAACCGTGAAAATATTCGGTTATAACGTCAAAATAATTAGCGCAAAGAATATTCCCGATTATCAAAGCCACCGATAACAAAGCGATCACGGACAGACATATAGTCCTTTTTATAATTTTCTTTTTACCCATAAATAATTACTCCGAAAAAATATGCTTTTTGAAAATGATAATGCTATTGAGCGGTAACGGTTATCTGATAAGTGATATATATACCGCCATAGCCAACCGTGACCGTGTGAACGCCAACGTCGTCTTCTGTAAACGTCTTTTCGTCAAAATCGGTAGTAAAACCGTATGCAATAAAGAATTTGGTATTTTTGGTCGAAGTCGGTTTAAGCACGAGCCCGTCAGCGGAGAACGTTTCACCGATTTTGAATTGAGTTTTGCTTGGCTGCTGATGTATCTCAAGCCCTGTTATTTCGGGAAGATCTTCAAGGTCGACCTCCCCCCAGATAGTGAAAGAGGCGTCTTGTGTAAGCGTTTCTTTTATAACAAGAAGATGATTATTGCCCGCTGAATCGACCGATAACGAATAATTGAATTGAACGGTCTTGGTTTCACCCGCAGGAACCAAGCATTCGACGTATGCAGCTTCCGATCCGTAATAAACAATTGCGTAACGCAAAGAAACGTCACACTCACCCGTATTTGCTATATGCAAAGTAACGACTACGTTCTTATCTTTCAACACGGGGAATACGGTCGTATAGCCGGACTCGGCAAACGTTGCCGAAGTCGCGTTGGTGGTGTTGAGCGAAACGCCGCTGTTTGCAGCGGTACCAGCCGCCACGTCAAAACGGGTAACGGGAACTCCGTCTGCGTTTTTCATGTGAGTTGCGGCGATATTAGCCGTAGCGTCCGAATACTGCTCGACTTCCGGTGTCGCCGTAGTCGTACTCGGCGCAAAACAGAAGATGCTGCTCGTTTCAAACAATTGAGGTTTAACGCCAATAACGTTTGCTTCTTCGGCAAAAACCCTCAAAACGTCGAAGCAAATGGAATGCAAGTCGGTTTTGTCGGTCATATCTACTTTTGAAGTGATAACGAAAGTATTGACGCCTCCGTTAAGCGGAGCGTTATCGATTCTGAACTCATACCAACGGCAAAAACGCGAATATGCGCCTCTTTCGTCGTCAAACCCGCCGGTAAGTATCTCGCCGTTTCCTATATTGACGTCAACGCCGTTCAAAGTGACGGTTATAACGTCCGCAAGTTTTATGTCTCTGCTCGCATCTGCAATATCTGCGTCTTCGTAAGAAGACATTCTGAAGCGTAACGACGCCGTCGTATCTGATGCAGCCAGAACGGATATCTCTATTTTTCCGTTCTTTTTAAGATTTTTAACGAATCCTCCGGAGGTATGATTCAAAAGACTGCTACCTGTCGTTACTATCGTGCCGTTAGTAACCGTTCCGTTTTCCGCCTCGAAAACGCCCGTTTTGTTCGCAGGCAAGACCTTGATCGGCACCTCGCACGACATTTCTCTATCGCTGCGCGAATAATACACGGTAACGGACGTATCGCCTTGCTGAAGCGCAGCGGCATTATCCGACAGCCTGTAATCCTTGATCTCCCTGCCCTTGGTGCCGTCTTCGAGAACTGCCAGAATTTCCATTCCGACCGTTGAAAACTCTTCGCCTTCGATATACGTAGATATCGCGGGCTGCCCGGTCAGAGCTATACCGCTTATCGCGTTGACTGCAAGCGGCAGAACGAAAGTTTTAGTATCGTACGTTACGGTTATCGCTTCGGTTTCCATCGTGATAGTGCCGGTAGGATCGAATAAACAACCCTGCCCATCTTTTATTTCCTGCTCCCAACCGTCGTTCCAGATAACTTTGAGTATAAGTCCCGAAGGGTCGAATTCGTCGCCTTCGGCATATTTGGACTTTGTCGGGGCTTGTGTCATCTGAATGTCCACGATATAATAGTCGTCAAGATAATTCGCGCCGACATCGGTGTTTTCGCTTCCGCCGTTGTTCTCTTCGTTGACGTCCGAACATGCGGCGATCACCCCGCAGGTAAAACAGAGTATTGCCGTAACAGCCAGCAAAGACAGAATGATTTTTTTGATATTCATTTTATACTCCTTGAACATATTCTTGATTTGTCCGCCAAAAAAACGGGCTGATTCCAAGTGAACTTCAATCACATTATAACCCGTATTTTCGTCGTTGCAATTTCTTTTGCAGTATCGGTATCATATCCTGCAAAAACCGTTAATAAAGTTCGATATCTTCCTTCAGCGTTTGGCTGAAGTTTTCATCGTATAAGACTTTTATGCGAACTTCAACGCCGTTTCTGTCTGTCGGTATACTGAAATCAAGGTCGCAATCACCTATAGTTCCGTTTTCTATATCAAAAGTTTTTTCAACGGAATAGGCGGGTACAAGAACTCCGTTTCTGTATATTTCCGCTACTATTTTGACCTTTTGCAAAGAGCCGGTATAGTTTGCTATATATCCGCAGAAATTTGTCTTAAGGGAAGAGGGAACGTCTTCGATACAACTTATCTTATTGCCTGTTTCGTCTTTGAAAATGCCTGACAAAACTGTTGCGTACTCAGGTTTAGCACCCGTTTCAATCACGAAATAATCGAGATCCATATCCAAAACGACGTTTTTGCCCGAAACGCTCTCGCCGGTAACGCCTATCTTTACGATATCGTTGCCAAAGCCCGAAGTATAACTTGCGTTTTCCCACGCCAGAGCGCCGTCAACGTATAAATCGTAAGTATAAGCGTTATTCTCGCCTTTTTTTACTACGACCTGGTAATCGTGCCATACGGAGGTATCGAGCGCAAATTGCTTATTGGGAGAGATATAATTATCCTGCGCGTAGCCTTCGCTCCCCGTACCGCGGACGAGTACTACTTCAACGAGATATTCGGCACTTCTTACCGTCAACTCGACTTTGCCTTCAGCATTGATTTTAGCCTTAAACCCGTAATAAAAATCTCCCTTCGGCGCAACGAAATTCTTTTTGACCATAAAACCGTAGTTTTTATCGGGGCTTCTTTTTAAGTTCACGTAAGAATCGCCTTGCGTTATAGTCACCGCGGCGCCGGAAGACGAATAGTTTTGCTTCGTCCAGCCGCTTGAATAATCGTCAAACGAATCGAACAGTACTGTGTTTTCCCCGTAAACGACGGGCTGATTATCGGCAGGTCTTTCGTTCAAAGACAAAACCGCTCCGCTTTGTTTCAAAATGCTTTGCAATTTAGTAACGTTTATCTTATGTACTTTTTTGCCGTCGTTTACGGCTATTGCGGCTGCGGTACCGGCAGCTTGCCCCATTATCATATATTGAGGCTCCATGCGGACCGTAGAATAGGCGACGTGGCTTGCCGAAATAGTGCAACTGACTATAAGATTATCAACTTCTTCTTTTTTCGGAAGCAGCGCTCTGTACGGTATTTCGTAAGGATCGACCTTAACTTCCATATTGCCTTCGTTGCAAACGTAACCGTCTTCGGTAATATAGCGTTGAACGTTATGAGAATCGCTGTTATACGAGCCCATACCTATAGTATCGTCTTTCAAAAGGGCGACGCCGCCGTTTTTTTGAATATCTTTTTGCGTCATTACGTATTCACCGAGCATACGACGCCCTTCCCTGACGTATAACTGGAAAGTCCAGTTGCCCGTTTCGGTATATTCGTCTTTGCAAAGTCCGTAAGAAGCTATTTCGTTACGAGTCTCGGCGGGAACGTATTCGTCGTTTGCCAGATAATAGAACAGCCCTGCGGTATAAAGATAATGCTCTTGCCATATCTGTTCGCGCTCGGCGTAAGTTGCGTCGGGATAATTATAGTTTCCGCCGATAAAGTCGGTTGAAAACGCACCTTTATTATTGAAGTCCCATTTGTTGTTGACTCCGTCACGGAAGCCGAAAAGCTCGTGTGCGGTGGGGGCTTTGCCCGTTTGCTGTTTCCATAAGTTAAGATATACGCCCAGAAGTTTGTAACGCTCTCTGTCATAGCCTTCGGGCTTGGGGAAGGGGATTTTATTCGACTCGTCGTTAGTAAGCACCATACGGAAGTTATAAGCTTGTATCTTTTTGTCGCCGCTGCCTACTTCCGCAAGAGGCTCTTCGCTTACTTCGCGATACAAAAGATTTCCCTCGTCGTCGCGCGCCTTTATTTTATATTTGAAATTATGATTGTTTGCGTTTTGCGTTGCGGTAGAGACTACGCCTGCCAAAGACTCGCCGTATTCCTCTCTGCCTTCACGCCCGTAAGTATAAGATACGCCTGCCTGCGCCATAAGGTCGCCTTCGTAAGACGCGTCTATAAACTGCGTTGCTTCAAAGGTTTTTCCGCTTTCGCAGATTATTTTTTCGATAGTCACGCCTCTCATTTCAACGCCGTTAGTTTCTTTTAAGCGTTCTCCTTTGAAAACGTCAACGGCGTGAGCGGTGCTTTTCGTCTCCTCAAGCATATCGTTGAAGATCTCTTCGGCAACGTGCGGCTCAAAATACCAACTGACGGAAGAAGTCAACCCTCTTTTTTTTGCGTTCCTTGAAAAAAACTCGCGCGACATACCGCCTATAACGCTCGAATTGCCCAAATCTGTTTGCGACAACCCGCCTGACATCATGCCGCCGAGTTGTTTGTTGGGGGCGACGAGAGCAACGTCAACGCCCTGCCTGCTTGCAGCTACGGCAGATATTACCGCCGCGGGGGTGTCGCCGTAAACTACGACATCGTATTGCGTTCTGACTTCGGGCTCGGTAT
>JAFVDA010000036.1 GCA_017478765.1 Clostridia bacterium | reverse complement strand
CGGGCATTGTTACAGGTGTCACACTTCCATCGAACCCATCGTTTCAAAACAATGGTTTGTTAAGATGGAACAACTCGCCAAACCCGCTATCGCTGCGGTCAAGGATAAATCCATCAAATTCACCCCGACGAGATTTACCAAAATTTACTTCAACTGGATGGAAAACATCAAAGACTGGTGTATTTCCCGTCAACTTTGGTGGGGGCACAGAATACCCGTTTACTATTGTAACGACTGCGGAGCCGTTATGGTCAAAAAGGACGAGCCCGTAAAATGCGATAAGTGCGGGAGCCGTAATATCCGTCAGGACGAAGACGTTTTGGATACTTGGTTTTCTTCTGCGCTTTGGCCTTTCTCGACGCTTGGATTCCCCGAAATGACCGAAGATCTGAAGTATTTTTATCCTACGAACGTTTTAGTTACCGGATACGACATCATATTCTTCTGGGTTGCGAGAATGATTTTCAGCGGACTGGAACACATGAATATGATTCCGTTTAAGGACGTTTTGATCCACGGCATCGTTCGTGACGATCAAGGCAGAAAGATGAGTAAGTCTTTAGGAAACGGCGTCGATCCGTTGTCCGTTATTGCCGAGTACGGAGCGGATACTTTAAGGTTTTCGCTTGTGAACGGCGTTGCCGCGGGCAGCGATATAAGGTTTTCCAAAGAAAAGTGCGAGAGTTCGAGAAACTTTATCAACAAGATATGGAACGCTTCGAGGTTCGTATTGATGAATCTTGAAGGCGCCGATATCAAACCCATTACTGAAGTCAAACTCGACGTTAAGGATAAATGGATACTGTCAAAACTTAATAAGGCGATCAAAAACGTTACTATAGCGATGGAAAAGTACGATCTTGGCGTTGCGCTTTCCGTCTGCCACGATTTTATGTGGTATGATTTTTGCGACTGGTATATCGAACTCACCAAGCCGTCCTTGTACGGACAGGACGAAGTTAAGAAGAACAACACCTTGTCCGTTCTCCATTACGTTCTCGATAAGACCTTAAAACTTCTCCACCCGTTTATTCCTTTCGTTACGGAAGAGATATATTCCTATCTTCCCAACAGGGACGAATGCATCATGAGAAGTCAGTATCCTACTTATAATCCCAAATATAATTATAAGAAAGACGCTGAAAAAATGGACGCGGTTATGGATATAATAAAGGCTGTACGTCAAATCAAGGTACAGGCAGGCGCCAGCGCGACCAAAAAAGTCGAACTTATCATCGTCACCGATAACAAAAAACTTATAAACGACTGCGCCGACTTTATCTATAAACTTGCAGGCGTCAGCGAGATAGTATTCGTCAATTCCAAGTCCGAAATTCAAGGCAAGGTATTTACTCAGGTTCTCAATTCATTTGAACTTTACGTTCCGCTCGGCGATCTCGTAGACGTTGAAAAGGAGATAGAGAGATTAAAAGGCGAACTTGAAAAGGTCGAAGGCGAGATCGAGCGCGCTAACGGTAAACTTGCAAACGTGGGCTTTATCGCAAAAGCGCCAAAACAACTTGTCGAGCAAGAAAAACAAAAACTCGAAAAATATATACAATTAAGAGAAAAAATTCTCGCAAATTTACAGGAATACGAGAATTAAGGTTTGATTTTAAGGCAAAAGCATCTTTGCTTTTTGTCGGACTATAATAAAAGGACTAAATGAAAAAAAACAACAATCTTAAAGTCAGATTTTTAGGCGGAGTCGGCGAAATAGGAAAGAACATGACCGCCATCGAATACGGTAAGGATATTATCGTTATCGACGCAGGGCTTACCTTTCCGTCTCAAGACATGCCGGGGGTGGATATAGTTATTCCCGATATCGGATATCTTGTCGCCAACAAGGAAAGGGTTCGCGGTATATTTTTAACGCACGGGCACGAAGACCATATAGGATGTATTCCGTATCTTATTAAAGATCTGCCGTCCGTTCCCATATACGGAACCAAAATGACCTTGGCTTTGCTGGAAGTCAAGTTTGCCGAATTCAAAATCACAAACGCAAAACTAAAATGCGTAAAAGAGGGCGATCGCATAAACGCAGGCGTTTTTAACGTTGAGTTTATTCACGTCAACCACTCTATTTCCGGTGCGTGCGCCCTCGCAATAACAACGCCCATCGGCGTTATCGTCCATTCGGGCGACTTCAAGATAGATTTGACCCCCATAAACACGGAGATAATCAATCTTTCAAGGCTGTCCGAGATAGGAAAAAAAGGCGTTTTGTTGCTCCTTTGCGAGTCGACGAACGTTGAGAGAAAGGGCTACACCTTAAGCGAAACGCAAGTCGGATCGACCTTTGAAAGATTGTTCGCCGAACATGCGAAAAGGCGACTTATCATCGCTACTTTTTCGTCGAACGTATATAGGCTCCAACAGATACTGACCGTTGCCGGCAAATTCAAAAGAAAGGTTGCCTTATCGGGAAGAAGTATGCTTAAAGTTGCCGAATCGGCAACCAAGGTCGGCGAATTGATAGTTCCAAACGACACCCTTATAGACATCGATAAGATAAAAAACTACGCTCCTAAAGACGTTGTTATCGTCTGTACCGGTTCTCAGGGAGAACCGATGAGCGCGTTGACGAGAATGACGGCGGACGACTATCCGCAAGTCAAGATCACTCAAAACGACACGGTTATTATTTCCGCGTCACCTATCCCCGGCAACGAAAAAAGCATTTATCAGGTCATCAATAATCTTTACAAAAAGGGCGCGCAAGTCGTGTACGAATCCATTGAAAACGTTCACGTTTCGGGGCACGCCTGTCAGGAAGAATTAAAGATAATCCATTCCATTTTGAATCCGAGATATTTTATTCCCGTTCACGGCGAGTATCGTCATCTTAAAAAGCACGCCATACTTGCCACTCAAATGGGAATGAAAGAAAGCCGCATCCTTATCCCTGAAATAGGCGATACTGCGATAGTTACGCAAAAGAATATAAAACTCGGCGAGAAAATCCAAGCGGGATCAAGGTACGTTGACGGTCTGAATATAGATAACGACGACGCGACCATAAGGGACAGGGTGCACCTTGGCGAAGACGGGCTTATTATCGTTTTATGCTATTTGTCGAGCGAGAGCGGAAAGAGCGTTCAACGCCCCGATTTGATTGTTCGAGGCATAGGCTTAAACGACAAGCAAACGGACGAAATAAAGGATATTTTGGTCAAAACGCTGACGTCTTATAACTATAAAGACTTCGGCGAACAGTCGGAGTTCAAGAAAAAGATAAGGGCTTCAGTTCGTAATTACGTTATCAAAAAGACCAAAAACAATCCTATGATCATTCCTATCATAACGGAAATATAATGCAAAAGTACAGCCTT
>JAFVDA010000035.1 GCA_017478765.1 Clostridia bacterium | reverse complement strand
GTTCTCGTGCTTATCCTGTTCCTTTTGACGTTTGTTACAAAGGCGCCCAAACTTGCCATCGAATATGATAACGGCGAAGGAAGCGGCAGAAAACCTTACGCCGAAAGAGCAAAGGAAACCGAAGAACGCCGCGCGCGCGAAGCGGAAGAAAACAAGGCGGCCGCAAGACCTGAGATAAAATCGTTTAAGAAAGAGGATTGATATGGAACGCAATTTGTCGCTTTTGACGGACCTATACGAACTCACTATGATGAACGGCTACTATCTCAACGACAGACGTGACGAAGTTGCCGTTTTCGACGTTTTTTTCCGTCAAAACCATCTTATAACGTATTCGGTCGCCGCCGGGCTCGAACAGGTGTGCGACTATCTTATAAACCTTAAATTTTCCGCCGACGAGTTGGCGTATCTAAAAGGTTTGAATCTTTTTGATGACGGTTTTTTGGAGTATTTGAAAAACTTCAAATTTACTGGCGACGTGTACGCCGTTCCGGAAGGTACGTTCGTTTTTCCCGGAGAACCCATTCTGACCGTAAAAGCGCCCGTAATGCAGGCGCAACTCGTTGAAACCGCCATACTCAATCTTATCAATCACCAAACGCTTATCGCCACGAAATCGGCTAAAATTTGCTACGCCGCTCAAGGCGACAGCGTAATGGAATTCGGTTTGAGAAGGGCGCAAGGTCCCGACGCAGGCGTGTTCGGCGCAAGGGCGGCGATCATAGGCGGCTGTTCGTCTACCTCAAACGTTTTGACAGGCAAAATGTTCGGAGTGCCGGTATCGGGAACGCACGCTCACAGTTGGGTGATGAACTTCCCGACGGAGTTAGAGGCTTTTAGAGCTTATGCAAAGGTGTATCCCGACGCCACCATGCTGCTCGTTGATACGTACGACGTTATTAGAAGCGGTATTCCTAACGCCATAAAGGTTTTCGACGAGTTGGTCGCGGCAGGGCACAAACCCGTAGGTATAAGAATTGACAGCGGCGACCTTGCGTATCTGACGAAGAAGGCGAGAAAAATGCTCGACGACGCAGGTTATACTTACGCTAAAATTTGCGCTTCGGGCGATCTTGACGAACGCTCGATAACCTCCTTAAAACTTCAGGGCGCGAAGATAGATCTTTGGGGCGTAGGCACCAAGCTTATAACCAGCGAAGATATGCCCGCGCTCGGCGGAGTATATAAGCTGTCCGCGGTATTCGACGGCGACAGGGTGATACCTAAAATCAAAATATCGGAAACTTCGGTCAAGATAACCAACCCGGGGTTCAAGACGGTGTACCGTATTTACGACCAAGCGGGTATGGCGCAAGCCGATATAATAGCTCTGCGCGAAGAGCGATTCGATACGAGTCGCGATCTTACCATTTATCACCCCGTGGACCGTTGGAAAAAGACCACGTTTGCGGCAGGCGAATACACCTTGAAAGAGATAGTTAAAAAGGTCGTTTCCAACGGCGAACTTGCCGAAAACCTTCCGCTGAGTTTGAAGGACGTCAGAGCCTACGCCGATAAGGAAAAGGCGACCTTTTGGGACGAGTATAAGAGAATAGACAATCCGCACGTCTATAAGGTCGACTTATCGGACGGTCTTTACAAGTTAAAGACCGATATGATCAATGAAATAAGAAGGGGATAATCCGTGACCGATTACGAGCAGTTGCTTGAAAAAATCGAAGCTCTCGAGTACGAAAACGCTCGGCTTGTATCCGAACTGGACGAGATACGGGGAGCGGAAGATAGGTCGAGACAAAAGATAGAAAAAACTTACGCCGACGCCGAGAGCAAGAAAAACTCGGCTTTGTATGCTTACGCTTTGGAACTCAAAAGTCTGAAAGCGTTTGCGTATAAGTGGCGCGAGTATTTTGACAGCGCCGTTTCCGAGCTAAAAAAAAGTGAGATAATCGACCTATTGAGCGGTTTTTTGGATAAAATAGACCATACTACCGCCAAACGAACGGTCGAAAAAATATCAAAAAATCTCCCGAATACGCAGTCAGATAGTCTAAGCGAGAAAGCGGAGCAATTCGAGTTCGATCTAAGCGAAGCGATAAACCCGTCCGAGGCGCTCGACCTTGAGAGTTTATGTAAGGAACTGGGAGTTTTTGAAGGCTGAATATGTGGTATATTTTGATTTTTTTGGCGTTGGTCGTTCTCGATCAACTGACTAAAGGTTTGGTCGACGCAGTTTTTGCCGTCGGGCAAAGGCAGTCGATAATAGAAGGCTTTTTGACCATTACAAAGAGCAGAAACTCGGGTATGGCGTGGTCGTTTTTGTCCGACGCCGAATGGGCTCAAACGGTGTTTTTGATAGTCACCGTTTTAGCCATAGTATTTGCGCTTGCCGTGCTTATCTTAAAGAAAACCAAAGGCAAATGGCTCATTACCACGATAGTTATCTTGCTTGGCGGCGCGGTCGGCAACTTTATCGACAGACTGGCTTTTCGTGAAGTCAGAGATTTTATGCTGTTCGAGTGGTTCGGCTTTAACTGTAACGTCGCCGACGTTGCCATAACTGTCGGAGCCGTCATGCTTATAGCGTATTTTTTGTTCTTTTCCGAAGACGCGCTCATCAAAATCAAGGGAAAAAAGGACGACAATGCAAGTAATTGAACTAAAAGTCGCTTTGGACACGAAGCGGCTTGATTTATATATAGCCGAAAATACCGAACTCACCCGTTCGCATGCTAAAAAACTTGTGGACGACGGGCTCGTTACCGTCAACGGGAAGGCTGTCAAGTCGTCTTACTCGCCAAAGGCGGGCGACGTGATATCCGTCAGGATAGAAGACGCCAAAGAAATAGACCTGACTCCGCAAAATATTCCCATAGATATAATCTATCAGGACGACGACGTCGCCGTTATCAACAAGGCGCAGGGCGTTACCGTTCACGCGGGCGGCGGAACCAAAAACGATACGTTGGTCAACGCGCTATTATACCATCTCGACAGCCTCAGCGGAATTAACGGCGAGATACGCCCCGGGATAGTGCATAGGATAGACAAGGATACGTCGGGCTTACTTGTGGTTGCCAAAAACGACGCGGCGCACCTGTCGCTTTCCAAGCAAATTCAGGAAAAAACCTGCAAAAGAGAGTATCTTGCCCTACTGGAAGGCGTGGTCAAAAACGACCAAGGCACCGTTTCCACGTTTATCGGCAGAAGCCCGAAAGACAGAAAACTCATGGCTGTCACAAAATCGGGAAGGCTTGCCGTCACCGACTATTTCGTAGTTGAGAGATTTCCCGAATACACGCTGTGCAGGTTTTCTCTCCAAACGGGTAGAACGCATCAGATAAGAGTACATTCAAAATATATCGGTCACCCCGTGGTGGGCGACAGGGCTTACGGCTTCAAGAAACAAAAATTCGACCTGAACGGTCAACTGTTGCACGCCTTTCGTCTTACTTTCACTCACCCGAGAACGGGGGAGATCATGACATTTACCGCGCCGCTTCCCGACTATTTTGAGAAGGTTTTGGCGATATTGAGAGCAAAAGTTCAAAAATAAAAATTCGGCTCGGAATATGCTCCCGAACCGAAAATTTTTAAGGGCGGTCGCCGCGGCAAAAAACCGACGTCGACCATAAAAAGCCGATTTTTACTTACAATCTTTTTCTTTGGCGTTTGTCTTTTTTTTGCAGTTGCCCTTACCGCAGTTTTTTACTTCTTCGGCTTTTTTGTCATTGGTTTTAGTGTTAGTCTTATTAGCCATAACATTTAGCGCTACCAAGGTCGGTAGCCACCTCCCTAAAAAATATTGTGGCTAACAATTTTGTTTTTTATTCTCACGAAAGATAAAAATGTCAAAACTCGTTCAAAAAGCGCTCGACGGACTGATAAGAATGGTCTATCCCGAAAAACTTACGTGCAATCTTTGCGGAAGAGAAGTTTTCTTCGGCGAAGCCTTTTGCCCTGAATGCGCCGAAAAGTTGGAGTTTATCACCACCCGTTGCGACAAGTGCGGCAGAAGCAGTATTAAACCCGTTTCCGTCTGTTCGACTTGTAAAACAAGCCTTGTGGATAGGGCGAGAAGCGTTCTTAATTATTCGGACGACGTTATCGCTTTGATAACTTCGCTCAAATACAGGGGAAAAAGATACCTTGCGAAGGTATTTGCCGAAATGATGAGCGCGGTTTACGCGGAAAACTTCTTTTGCCCGGATATGATAACCTACGTTCCCATGACCGACAGGGACGAATTTGAAAGGGGATACAACCAGTCGGAAGAACTTGCGATAGAACTGTCAAAGATAGTAAAGGCGGAAGTTTTCGATCTGCTTGAAAAGGTCAAACCGACTAAAAATCAAGTGGGGCTAAACTATTCGGAGAGACAAAAGAACTTAAAGGGAAGTTTCGCGATCGCTAAAGGCGCTGCCGTAAAAGGCAAGAAGATACTCGTCGTCGACGACGTTTTGACCACAGGAGCGACAGGCAACGAGATAGCGACCGTACTCAAAGGCAAAGGCGCAAAGTCGGTGTTTTTGCTGACGATAGCGTCCGTTGCTAACGTTTACGAACGTAAAGACGAAGAATAAATCCGCAAGTTTTTATCGGTTTTCGTCAAAACGAGCAGACCTTAAAAGGAAAAAAACGGCAAAACTCGGTAAATATCAAATAAAACTATTTACTAAACGGTTAAAATATAGTATAATTATTTAGAAAATATTTTTCTTCGCGTGCACGCGCAAGCGTAGGCGCGTCAGGTAACGATATGGGACTAATCAAATTCATTCTCGATAGCGATCAAAGAAGATCGTTAAAAAAATTGAGCAAGACTGCCGACGAGATACTCGCGCTCTCTCCAAAATACGAAGTCATGACCGACGCCCAACTTAAAAGCCAAACGGAAGTTTTGAAAAAGCGACTTGCCGACGGCGAAACGCTGGACGATATTCTGACCGACGCTTTTGCCGTTGTCAGGGAGGCGGCGTTCAGAGTTCTCAATATGCGCCACTATAAGGTACAGTTGATGGGCGGTATATGCGTACACCAAGGAAGGGTAGCCGAACTTAAAACGGGTGAAGGTAAGACGCTTATGTCCACCCTGCCCGCCTATTTGAACGCGCTATCTGGAAAGGGCGTGCATATAGTCACGGTCAACGACTATCTTGCCAAGCGTGACGCCGAGTGGATGGGCAAGGTACACCGCTTTTTGGGACTTACCGTAGGCGTAAACCTTACGGGAATGAAAGACGATGAAAAGCGCCAAGCCTACAAGTGCGATATAACTTACGGCACAAACAACGAATTCGGTTTCGACTATTTGAGAGATAACCTGAAAAAGAGTCTTGCCGATATGGTCCAAAGGGGGCTTGACTTCGCCATCGTCGACGAAGTGGACTCCATTTTGATAGACGAAGCGAGAACTCCGCTTATAATTTCCGGTCAAGGTCAAAAGTCGTCGCAACTGTACGTTGACGTCGACAGATTTGTCAAAACGCTCAAAAAGGACGAGGATTTTGAAGTCGATATCAAAGATAAGTCCGTGCAGATAACCGAGTCGGGCGCGAAAAAAGCCGAAAGATTTTTCAATATCGAAAACCTTGCCGACTACGGCAACGCCGAACTCAACCATCACATACAGCAAGCGCTCAAAGCGCACTATATCTTCAAGCGCGATAACGACTATATCGTTCAGGACAACGAGATAATAATAGTCGACGAGTTTACCGGTCGATTGATGATCGGCAGGCGCTATTCGGAAGGGCTGCACCAAGCGATCGAAGCCAAAGAACACGTCGTCGTCAGAAGCGAAAACAGAACTTTGGCGACCATAACCTTCCAAAACTACTTCCGTCTTTACAGAAAGTTGTCGGGTATGACGGGTACGGCAAAGACAGAAGAGGAAGAATTCAAGACCATCTACGGACTGGACGTTTTGGAAATACCCACCAACAAGCCCATGATAAGAAAGGATAATAACGACGTTATTTATTCCACCGAAAAGGGCAAAATAAGGGCGATAATCAAGGATATCGTCGAACACCACGCGACGGGGCAACCTATTCTGGTCGGTACCGTCACCGTTGAAAAGAGTGAAATGATATCCCGCGCGCTGCTTCGCGAACGCATCAAGCACAACATTCTGAACGCCAAAAACCATAAGCGCGAAGCCGAGATAATCGCTCAGGCAGGTCAGGAAGGCGCCGTTACCATAGCCACCAACATGGCAGGCCGTGGTACCGATATTTTGCTCGGCGGCAACCCCGAATATCTTGCCAAACAGGATTTGAGAAACCAAGGCTATTCGGACGAAGATATCGAACTTGCGACCTCTTTCGTGCAGGAAGTCAGCGACGAGATACGCGATCTTCGCGAAAAGTACAATCAACTTCTCGCTAAACACAAACAGGTCACCGACGCGCAAAAGGAAGTGGTGACCGCGCTTGGCGGATTGAGAATAATCGGCACCGAGCGCCACGAATCGAGGCGAATAGACAACCAACTTCGCGGCCGCGCGGGCCGTCAAGGAGACCCGGGCGAGTCCATATTCTATATTTCGCTCGAAGACGAACTCGCCACGAGATTCGGCGGCGACAGGTTGCAGAGAACTTACGCCTTCTTTAAGGTTGACGAAGATACGCCTTTGAGCGGAAAGATGCTTTCTCGCTCCATCGAAGGCGCGCAAAAGAACATCGAAGGCAGGAACTTCGGCATAAGAAAACACATCATTCAGTACGACGACGTTATGAATACTCAACGTCAGGTAATGTACGAAGAGCGTATGAAGGTTCTGCGCGGCGACGATATTCACGGCGACATTTTAAGGCTTATCCCCGATTACGTTGCCGACGTTCTGACTCAAGCCGTTCCCGATCCCAACAAGCCCAAGACGTGGGACGTTGACGCCATCAATACCGCGCTCGAGAACAGGGCTTTGCCCAAGGGAACTTCGTTTGTCACGAGAGAAGACCTTGACAACTGGGACTGGGAGTATTTAGTCGGTCAATGCGTCGATAAGGTTATCGAGTGCTACGAACAAAAAATCGAAAGATACAAAGAACAACTTGGCATCGACTACTCGGTTATCGAAAGGCATATACTTTTGTCGGTCGTCGATAAGTACTGGATAGACCATATCGACTCGATGGACAAGTTGAAGCGCGGCATATCGCTCCGCGGTTACGCCAACGAAGACCCCATCAACGCCTATAAGCGCGAAGGTATGGAAATGTTCGAGGACATGACGGCTTCCATTCAGGAAGAAACGGTCAGGGTACTTTTGAACGGCGAATTCAATAACGAAAAGCCCAAAACCGAAACCAAGACTTACGTCGCGTCGGGCGGCTCTCTGCCCACGGCGAACAGACCCGTTCAAGCCCCAAAGAAGGTGGGACGCAACGACCCTTGTCC
>JAFVDA010000034.1 GCA_017478765.1 Clostridia bacterium | reverse complement strand
GAGCCCGACGAGCTACCAGACTGCTCTACTCCGCGACGCTTGATGCTTATCCATTATATTAAATAAACAAAACTATGTCAACTGTTTTTCGGTTTATTTTTTAATTTTTTTCAAAATTACTCCAACTTGGCAAATTAAAGCATTTTCCCACTACTAATTGAATGTTTGAAGGCTTTTTTTCGTATGCTTACTTGTTTTTATCCGCTACGTATGTTATACTGTAAGCGATTTTTATGATTAAACACCCCCAAACTCAAAGGTCGGAAAAATGAATTTGAACGCTGATTTTAACAACCTGTTGCCAGGAGAGACGGTAGCCGTCGGGCTATCGGGCGGAATAGACTCGGTAACGCTTCTATCTGTCCTGACGCAAAACGCAAAAAGGCTTGGCGTAAACGTGGTCGCCGTCAACGTTGAACACGGAATACGTAAACAAGCCTCTATCGAAGATTCCCGTTTTTGCGCGACGTTATGTGAAAAGGTGGGCGTAAAACTATATTCGTTTTCCGTAAACGCCCCTGATCACGCCCAACGAAACGGTTGTTCGCTCGAAGAATCGGCGAGAATTCTCAGATACGACTGTTTTTTCCATTTACTCGACAAGGGTTTATGCGATAAGATCGCCCTTGCGCATCACGCAGACGATCAAGCCGAAACCATATTATTCAACATTCTGCGCGGAAGTTCGCTCCAAGGGGCTTCCGGCATGGCGACAGCCGATTACGGCGGAAAGATAATCCGACCGCTTTTGCGCGTTGAAAGGCGCGACATCGAAACCTTTGCAAAGGAAAACGGGCTTGAATACGTCGTTGACGAAACAAACTCCGACGTTCGCTACACCCGCAACGCTTTAAGAAAAAACGTTTTACCCGAAATCGAGAGAGTATTCCCCGCCTACCGCAATTCGCTCGCGCGCTTTGCCGACAACTGTCGCTCGGACGACGAATACCTTACGGCGCTTGCTGAAAAGTCTCTTAACGCCGTCGACGGCGGTTTTGCCTTCCCAGTAGGGCTTGCCTATCCGATAGCGTCGAGATGCGTTATATCCGCGCTTAAAAAACTCGGCGTCCAAAAGGACTATGAAAAGTCGCACGCGGACGCGGTCATCGCCCTTTCCTTTAGCCAAACGGGTAAACGCGTCGATCTTCCCGCAAATTTGTACGCGGTAAGGCTTTACTATAACGTTGTGATAAAGGTAAAACAAGCCGATAACGAAGTTATAGCCCCGTTTTCGCTCGGCGAAACGCCGCTTGGCGAAGGCACGATCAGCGCTAAACTAAACCCCGAAAAGGTCGCTTTCGGCGACGGGCTTTACTTTGACCTTGACAAATTACCCGAAGGGTGCGTGTTCCGCAAAAAACTCCCCGGAGATAGGTTTACCAAATTCAACGGGCAAACGGTGAGTTTGAAGAAGTTTTTGACCGACAAAAAGGTGCCCGCGGATAGGTCAAACCGAACGTTCGTTCTCGCAAAAGAAAATATTGTTTATCTTATCGTTGATTTAGAGATTTCTTCGCTCATAAAGATTGACAAAACGACGTCAAATATCGTACAATTAAAGTACTTTTTAACGAAGGAGTAGTTTATGTACCGCGATTTGAAGAAGATTTTAATTACCAAAGAAGAGATCGACAAGCGAATCAAAGAACTCGCCGCCGAACTTGACAAAGATTACGCAGGCAAACGTCCGCTTATGGTCGCCATTTTGAAGGGCAGCGTTATGTTTTACGCAGACCTGTTGCGCGCAATGACCATTCCGCTCGAACTTGACTTTATGTGTATTTCAAGTTACGGCAACAAGACCAAATCGTCAGGCGAAATCAAGCTCATAAAAGACCTTGACTTTTCCATCGAAGGAAGGCATCTCGTTATAGTCGAGGACATCGTTGACAGCGGTTATACGCTATCCTACTTGAAGAGAATGTTATATTCCCGTCACCCCGAATCGGTCAAGATATGCACGCTACTCGATAAGTTCGAGTGCAGGGAAACGCCGCTGCAGCCCGACTATAAGGGTTTTGATATCGGCAACGAATTCGTTGTCGGCTACGGGCTCGACTACGCCGAGAAGTACAGGAACCTCCCCGAGATAGGCATTCTGAAGGAAGAGATATATTCCTGACAGTCTCGAACAAAAAAGCATTTTGCCCCGAAAACAAGGCGTTTTCGGGGCTTTTCTATTATATTTTGTCTTAAACTGTTTACATTTTTGCGTTTATATGGTACAATCACTAAAAAGAAACGGCAATAAGCCGTGAACACAATAAAGTTTTAACCAAAAAGGAGATAATCAGGAGTTTTATGGACCCCGAACCCCAACCCGACGGTAATTTGATAACCGTATACCTTATAATTTTAGTGTTTTTGATACTGCTTTCCGCGTTTTTCTCGGCGACGGAAACGGCATTCACGTCCATCAACCGCGCGAGGCTGAAAACGCGCGCAGGCGACGGCAACAAAAAAGCCGCTCGCGTGCTTACCATAATCGACGATTACGACAAGATATTGTTTACCTTGCTTATCGGCAACAATATCGTAAACATTACGGCTACGACGATAGCGACGCTGTTGTTTATGCAGATATTGTCGAGCGAAGTGGCTCCCACCGTTTCAACGATAGTTCTGACGGTCGTCGTGCTTATTTTCGGCGAAATAGTTCCGAAAACCTTTGCAAAAGAATACCCCGAGCGCTTTGCTGAATTTTCCTATCCGCTCGTAAAGCTATTCACCTATTTGCTGTTCCCCCTTTCCGCGCTGTTTTCCGGCATGAAGTGGCTCATCGCAAAGATATTCCGTTTCAAAGGCGAAGAAGGCATCAACGAGGAAGAACTTCTTAATATCGTCGAAGAAGCCAACGAAGAAGGCTCTATCGACGACACCGAGTCGGAACTTATTTCAAGCGCTATAGAATTCCACGATTCGGAAGTCGGCGATATACTTATTCCGCGCGTCAACGTCGTGGCTATCCCCGTTGATATGCCGATGAACGCCATCAAGGACGTGTTCTTCAAAAACGCCTACTCGCGCCTGCCCGTATATGACGGAACTATCGATAAGATAGTAGGAATGATCCACGAACGAGACTTTTTTACCGCTTTGGACAGCGGCAAAAAGAACGTGACTTCCATCATCAAAAAGACGGCTATCGCCACCGAGCACATGAAGATTTCGACGCTACTGAAAAATCTTCAAAAGGCAAAAGTGCATTTGGCTGTCGTCGTTGACGAGTACGGCGGAACGCTCGGCATAGTAACGCTTGAAGACATTTTGGAAGAACTTGTCGGCGAGATATGGGACGAGCACGACGAAGTAGTCAACTATTTTGAAAAGATATCGCCCAACACTTATCTTGTGGACGGAAACGCCGACCTTGGCGACTTTTTCGAGTTGTTCTCGATAGAGACGGAAGAGGACGAATTCGATTCGCAAACGGTTGGCGGCTGGGTGCTTGAAAAGACCGGCGAACTACCCAAAAAGAACGCTTCCTTTGAGTTCGAGCATCTTCAGATAATCCTGACTAAATGTTCGCAAAAAAGAGTTTACGAGGTCAAAGTCATCATAACCGACGAGAAAATCGCCCAAACGACGGACGCCGAAAAGATATAAAGATACTCCGCTAATTTGATATTTCCCGACTTTGATCTTGATTTTTCAAGGTTAAAGTCGGGCTTTTTTGTATATAATGATATGGAATGATAAAGGAGAATGGTATGGCAAAGAAACTCGGAATAGCATTCGGCTCGGGCGCGTCAAAGGGCATAGCGCATATAGGAGTCATGAAGGCGTTTGAAGAAAACGGCATAAAAGCCGATATGGTCACGGGCTGTTCGTCGGGCTCGATAGCCGCCGCGTGTTACGCGCTCGGAAAAACTCACGACTGGATATACGCGCGTATCAAAAGGCTCAAAAAGGAAGATTTACTCGATATAAGTATAAACTTTATAAAAAACAAGGCGCTGATGAAATCGCAAAAAATGCAGCGTATGCTGGAAAAATATTTCGGCAAAGTGGATATAACCGATCTCAAAATACCTTTTTCTTGCATAGCGTGCGACCTTATCACCGGCAAACTTCACGAATTTACGCACGGCGATCTTGCCACCGCCGTCAGGGCGAGTTGTTCCATTCCCCTTGTTTTCTCCCCCGTCGAAGTCGACGGCAAACTACTCTGCGACGGCGGAGTGTTACAGAGAACGCCCGTAAAGACGCTCAAAAAACTGGGCGCCGAAGTGACGGTCGCGATCGACGTCAACTGTGACGCGTATATTGACGCGCCCGTCAAAAACCTATTCGATATAGCGTTTAAGACCATCGATATTATGGATCACAGCGTAAATCGCTCTTCGCCCGGAACGCGCGCTGACGTCGTGATAGAACCCGACCTTAAAAACGTAAATCAATATAAACTCGACGACAAAGAGTTTATCTTCGAGCAAGGTTACAAGGCAGGGGTTAAAGCCGTTGAAAAAATCAAGTTTTTATGCGAATAATCGGTTTATAAAAAAACATAATACGCAAAAACCGCGTAAAGCCGTTTTGGCTTTACGCGGTTTGTCTATAACGATTTTTTTAAGACAACGCTTC
>JAFVDA010000006.1 GCA_017478765.1 Clostridia bacterium | reverse complement strand
GAAGTTACGAGCATTATCGGCTTCCGCAACAAAGATCTTTTGATTTTGGAAGACGAATTCAGGGCTTACTCGGATAAACTTTTCGTTATGACCGACGACGGCAGTTACGGCCGCGGCGGCAACGTCACCGTTCCTTTGAAGGAACTTTTGGAAGCGGGCGAAAAGTTTGACCTTATCATCACCATCGGACCGCTCATCATGATGAAGTTCGTAGTTCTGACGGCTAAACCGTTCGGCGTTCCCGTCACGGTATCCATGAACCCCATTATGATAGACGGAACGGGTATGTGCGGCGGCTGCAGATTGACTCTTAACGTAGACGGCAAAAAGGTCACCAAGTTCGCTTGCGTTGACGGACCCGATTTCAACGGCTATGAAGTCGACTTCGACGAAGCCATGTCAAGAGGAAGAATGTACTTCCCGTTCGAGCGCAAGGCGCACGAGGACGCATGCAATTTATTCAAAATGAAAGGGGGTAACAACTAATGGCTATTCAACCCAAAAAACATGAAATGCCCACTCAGGATCCGCTCGTCAGGGCGAAAAACTTCGAGGAGGTCGCTCTCGGCTACTCGGACGACGTTGCCGTAAGCGAAGCGCTTCGCTGTTTGAACTGTAAGAATAAGCCCTGCGTTGCAGGTTGCCCCGTAAACATTCATATCCCCGAATTTATCGCCAAGATAAAGGAAGGCGACTTTGAAGGCGCTTATCAGATTATTTCGGAAACTTCTTCTCTTCCCGCTGTATGCGGAAGGGTTTGCCCGCAGGAAACTCAATGCGAGTCCAAGTGTACTTTGGGTATCAAGTTCGAGCCGGTCGCCATCGGCAGGCTTGAAAGATTTGTTGCCGACTGGCACAACGCTCATTCGGGCGCGGCGCCTTCCGCAATGGAGCCCAACGGCAAAAAGGTAGCCGTCGTAGGTTCAGGTCCTTCCGGGCTTACCTGCGCGGGTGACTTGGCTAAAAAGGGTTACAAAGTAACCGTTTACGAAGCCTTGCATACGGCAGGCGGCGTTCTCGTTTACGGTATTCCCGAATTCAGACTTCCCAAAAGCATAGTCAAAAAGGAAGTCGAAACGCTTCAAAAACTGGGCGTTGACGTTGAAACGAACGTCGTTATCGGCAAGACCTTGACGATAGACGAACTCTTCGATATGGGTTATGACGCCGTATTCGTAGGTTCGGGCGCGGGACTTCCTAACTTTATGAATATCCCGGGCGAAAGTTTCAAAGGCGTCTATTCGGCTAACGAATTTTTGACGAGAAGCAACCTTATGAAGGCTTATAAGGCTACTCCCGACACGCCTATTATGAAGGGCGGCAACGTTGCGGTAGTCGGCGGCGGTAACGTTGCGATGGACGCGGCGAGAACGGCTTTAAGGCTCGGAGCCGAAAAGGTCTATATCGTATATCGTAGGTCTATGGACGAACTTCCCGCAAGAAAGGAATAGGTAGAACACGCCATGGAAGAAGGCGTCGAATTCAGACTGCTCACCAACCCCGTCGAGATAATGGGTTACAATAACCCCGATAATCCTCGCGACGAAAAGAACGGTTTCGTAACCGGCATGAAGTGCATAAAGATGGAACTCGGCGAACCCGACGCTAAAGGCAGACGTCGTCCCGTTCCCATCGAGGGCAGCGAATTTGAACTGCCCGTAGACGTAGTTATTATGGCTATCGGCACTTCGCCAAATCCGCTTATCAAAAATACCACCAAGGGCTTGGAAGTCAACGCTCACGGCGGCATCATCGTCAACGAAGACGGCTTGACGTCGAGAACGGCAGTCTACGCCGGCGGCGACGCTGTAACGGGCGCGGCAACGGTTATTTCGGCAATGGGTGCAGGCAAGGTAGCCGCGAAAGCCATTGACGAATACCTTTCCAAGTAATTTGTAAACCCTTATATAATTACTTACTTTGTTTTTACGGGAGAAGACTATGGATAATCAAACTACAAACGTTAATAAAAAACCCTTTTGGTCGTTTACGGCTAAGGACTTGACGAGAACTGCGCTCGGCGTTGCGCTCATTACCGTTTGCGCTTGGCTGAAAATAACGTTTATTCCGAACATGCCGTTTACCATGCAGGTGCTCGGAGTGGCGTTTTGCGCGTACTATCTCGGTATCAGAAACGGACTGCTCGCGGTGATAGCGTATTTATTGCTCGGGCTTGTCGGCGCGCCGGTATTTAACGGCGGCGCGGGCGGCGCTCAAATGTTCGTAGGGTATACGGGCGGATTTTTGCTCGGGTTTTTGCCGATGGTGCTCGTCATATCTTTGATTGACTATTTCGGAAAGGGTAAACTCTTATTTAAGATAATCGGCGCTGTCGCGGGGCATCTTGCCCTTTACGTCGTCGGAAACGTCTGGTTCGTATTCGTGCAAGGTTTTGCCGATTTCGGCGAATTTATGGATAAGATTTGGGCTGTTATCGTAATGATGCTTCCCTTCTTTGCAATAGACGTAGTTAAATTCGTGCTTGCGATCTTACTGGACGCTTTACTTAAAAGAGTAAACAACTGAATACCTTAACTAAAATTAAGACTCGTATCGTTTTTTTGACGGTACGGGTTTTATTTTTTTACTCATTTTTAGGCTTTTTGACGCATATATTAGGCTGTATGAAAAAGTTCTTGTCCGTGGCGAAATGGATTGCGGTAGCCTTAGTTATCGCGCTCGGCGTGTTTTTGCCCGTTCGTCAAACGGCGTCGGGCGTCAACGTCAAAACGGTTTTATCTTTTTGGCAGATAGACTGTTTTGAAGGCGGAACGGGTTCGCGAGCAAGTTTTATCAAATCAGTCGCCGTCGATTTCGAAAAAAAGGAAAACTGTCTCGTGACCGTTTTGTCTATGACCAAAAACGACGCGATGGAAAAACTTAAAAGCGGCGTCGTTCCCGACGTTATATCTTATTCGTCGGGACTTAGCGAAGTAGCGGGGCTTATAACCCCTATCGACAGATCGCCATATTCTTCGGGCGGAGATGTCTTAGGCAAGCAGTTGGCTGTGGCGTGGGCGATGGGCGGCTACGTTAAAATATCAAAAAAGAACGCTGTATCCGATAAAATTATAATCTCGAAAGGTGACTCGACCGCCCCTGAAATAGCCTGTTACTTTGCCGATATTCCGATAGAAAACGCGGAGTTTTGTTCTCCGCAGACGGCGGCCGAAAAGTTCAAAAAGAGCGATTACGGCGTTTTGATAGGTACGCAAAGGGATTTGTATAGATTCAAAAGATCTCTTGAAAACTTCGATATAACTCCGCTTTCGGGGTTTACAGACCTAATTCAATACGCGTCGGTCACGTCAAAGGACCAAAGTAAACTTGCATTATCAAAATCTTTTGTCAAATATCTTACTTCCGACGGGCAAAAGAACGTCAATAATATAGGCTTACTATCCGTCGCGGATAGGTTTAATAGTTCAACGGACGCTCCCGTATCTTTACTTTTCGGGCAAACTTACGACAAAACTTTGCCGCTATATTTGTCCGAACGGTCGCTCAAAGAAGTCTGCGATAAGGTCGCAAGCGGCGATATAACAAAGGAAGAAAAATCCAACTTTTTGAAAAACGTAGTCAAACCATTGAAATAATAACTTTTTTGTTGTAAAATAAGGAGGAAAATAAAAGGTGTACGAACAAATAATAAACAATTTGAACGGAACACGTTATGAAAGAGATTATCCGCTGTCCGATATGACGTCCTATCGCTTGGGCGGTAACGCCGATCTTGTCGTATATCCCGACACGGTCGACGAATTTGACAGGATATTACGGTTGCTTGGCGATACTCCGCGCGCGGTTATGGGTTCGGGCAGTAACTTTTTGGTCAGCGACGAAGGTTTTCGCGGCGTTGTAATAAGCGTTAAAAAACTGAACAAAATGAAGATATGCGGCAACGTGTTGCTCTGTCAATGCGGGGTTAAAGTTTCTTCAGCCGTCAAATGCTGTTTGGATAACTGTTTGACGGGTTTGGAGTTTGCCGTCGATATTCCCGGTTCGATAGGCGGAATGGTCGCTATGAACGCCGGTTGCTATAACAAGTCTACCGAAGACGCCGTTTGTTTCGTCGTAGCCGAAAACGGCACTTACAACAAAAAACAATGCGAGTTTGCTTACCGAAAGAGTAGGTTTCTCTCGTCCGGTGAAGCCGTCTATTCGGTCGGATTTTTATTAAAACGAGCCGAACAAGAGACCATCGACGGTAAACTTTCCAAATATAAGGGAGCAAGAAGCAAAAATCAACCCAAAGGCAATTCGTGCGGATCGGTCTTTTTGAACGAAGGATTTTTTGCAGGGAAGATAATCGATCAGGCGGGCTTAAAGGGCTACCGCATCGGCGGGGCAAGGGTTTCCGAGAGCCACGCAAACTTCATCTTATCCGACGGCGGAAGCGCTCAGGACGTTTACGATCTTATTAAATACGTTAAAAGGAAAGTTTATATTGACTACGGTATCGAACTTCATGAAGAAGTCAGATACTTAGGTAAATTCGATGAAAATAGAACGTGATTACCATACGCATACGAGATACAGCCATGGCAAGGGTACGGTTTTGGATAACGCGCTTGCCGCAAAGGCGCTGGGCATAAAGGAAATAACCATTTCCGACCACGGGTTTTCCCACCCGGCGTTCGGTATGCGAAGAAGAAAACTGGATAAAATGCGCCTTGACTGCCAAAACGCCGAGCGTATTACGGGCGTAAAGGTCAATTTGGGGATAGAATCCAACCTTTTAGGGATAAGCGGCGCAATAGACGTAAAGCCCAAGGATTACGAAAAACTGGATATGATACTTGCGGGGATACATAGATTCGTTCTATATGATTCCCTGCGCGGGTGGACAAGCCTGCTGTTATCTAATATGTGGGCGCAAAAAATAACGCATAAGCCGAGCAAGCGGCTTATCGACTACAACACCAAGGTGTATTGCAACGCGATAAAAAACAACCCTATCGACATAATTACTCACGTCGGATTTTTGAATTTTTGCGACGCGAAAATTGTAGCCGAGTGTTGCGCCGATTACGGCACTTATTTTGAAATAAACACCAAAAAGATACATTTATCTCCCGAAGAATGGGATAGGGTATTCGACACCAAAGTAAACTTCGTTATCGACTCGGACGCCCATCACCCTGATCGCGTGGGGGACGCTAAACTGTTTGAAGTTCAGGACGAAAAGGTGCATTTTCCGAGAGAGCGAATATTCAATATAGACGGCAGACAGCCTACTTTCAGATTTGCCGAATTCAAGAAGCATTTATGAGTTTTACAACCGACGTCAAAAACCAGATACTGTCCGTAAAAATCACCGACGGCAACGCTCAAAGAGCGTTCGTATCGGCGTTTTTGCGTACCTGCGGAAGCGTGGAGATAGTCGGCGATAAATTCGGGTTTTCAGCCGTTTGCGATCTGTCGACGGCAAAAACCTTTTCAAAGATAGTCAGGAATCGTTACGGCGAAGAGCCGACGGTTACTTGTACAAAAGGCGAAAAAACGGTCGTAACGCTCGTTAGTAAAAACGGTTTGAATATTCTGTCCGACCTTGGAATTTTATCTTTTGACGGCGCCGAAGTAAACGTCAATTTGTCGGTTGGTTCGGTCGCCGACGGCGAAGAGTGCTTCAAGGCGTATTCTATGGGCGCTTTTTTGGGTTCGGGCTCGGTCACCGTTCCGTTCGTGGAAGATAAGAAAAAAAAGACCGGCTACCACTTGGAAATTGTTTTTTCAAAATACGTCACGGCTTCCGATTACTGCGCGCTTTCCGCCGAATACGGGTTTATGCCCAAACTCGTCGAAAGAAAAGGTCAGTTCGTCGTCTACTATAAAAGCGTGGACGAGATAGGCAATTTTATAGCGCTTGTCGGCGCAAATTCGGCGTATTTGAAACTTGCCGAACTGCAGATCAAAAAGGAGATAAGAAACGACGCCAACCGCAAGGTAAACTGTGAGGTTTCCAACATGACTAGGACTGTCAACGCGTCCGTTTCTCAGCGTGAAGATATCAACAAAATAGCGCAGGTTTTGGGCTTGGACGCTTTGAAGGCTCCGCTGAAAATCGTAGCGGAAGCAAGGCTTACGTTTGAAGATTACTCCATGCAGGAACTTGCGGACCATTTGGGAATAACAAAGAGTTGTTTGTCGCACAGGCTCAAAAAACTTTCGGAAATTGCAAAAACACTTTGATTTTTACTAGATAATAAGGATAAATATGACAGCGCTTGAAATTGTTTTGGTAAGCGTCAGCGGCGCGTTGGTCGCGCTCATCGTCGCTTTGATAATAATTGTTTCCGTCGTAAACGGGTATTTTACTAAAAAGGTGGTCGACTACGAAGTTTTGAACGAGTTTGCGCCCGAAAACCCCATCGTATTTTTGGGCGACTCGCTGACCGACCTTTTTCCCGTTCACGAGTTTTTGCCGGACGAAAGGATAATAAACCGCGGAATATCCAACGAAACTACTTTCGACGTCGAAAGGCGGATAGACTGCGTTACCGCTTTGAAGCCCCGAACGGTATTTTTGCTAATCGGCATAAACGACTTTTTGCGGCTTAAAAAATCCACTCCGAAAAAGGTTGCGGACAGGGTAGTGTACCTTGCCGATATTCTCTCAAAAACGTGTAACGATATTCGGGTAATATCGCTTTTTCCCGTCAACAAGAAAAAGCGCGGGGTAATGAGCAGGTTTTATTTAAGAAAGGTCAACAACCTTATGATCGCGGCGACCAACCAACTTATCAAAAAAGGTTGCCTTGAAAGGGGTTATTCCTACCTTGATTTTCATTCCTATCTTATGGACGAACACGGCGATCTCAACAGCGATTATACGTTTGAAGGGCTTCACTTGAATCTTGCGGGATACAAGGCGCTCACGCCTTACTATAAGCGCGAACTTCAATCGATAGAGCATTGAAAACAATATTAAAAACCGCCCTATAAGTTGATTAACTCAACTTTTGGGGCGGTTTTATATTGCCGTTTATTAAACTATAAGGTTTATTAGCCTGTTGGGAATAACTATGACCTTTTTAACGGTCGCTCCGTTTAACGCCTGTAAAACGTCTTTACTGCCGAGCGCCGCGGTTTGGATCTCTTCCCTCGTCATGCTCTTTGATAAAACAATTTTGGTCTTTATCTTGCTGTTTATCTGAACGGCGTATTCAACTTCGTCTTTTACGAGTTTGCTTTCGTTAAACTCTGGGTAGGCTTGCTCGAATACCGAGTCCTCGTTTCCGAGTTTGTGCCATAATTCTTCGGTAAAGTGGGGAGCACAAGGAGCGAGCAACAATAATAAGGTCTTCAGACTGTTTTTGAGAAGTACCGTGTTGTTGTTCTCCACGCCTTCGTACTTAGTCATGGCGTTGGTGAGTTCCATCAGCCTTGCTATCGCCGTATTGAAAGAGAAGGTATTCATGCCGTAATCAACGGCTTTTATGGTGTTATTCAAGACGAAATCCAGTTGTTTTTCTTCCGCGCCGTAAACGTCGGCGTTTTGATCGGGAAGGGCGGTCACTCTTTCAAAAAGCCTTTCCACTCTGTCGGCGAATTTAGCAACCGATTTGATGCCGTCGTCGTTCCAGGGACCGCCGTCAACGTAGTTGAAACCGAACATCAGATAGAGCCTTAAAATATCGGCGCCGTATTCGTTTACGTAGGGATCGGGGGAAACGACGTTGCCCTTACTCTTGCTCATCTTGTTGCCGTCGGGACCTAAAATAGTGCCTTGGTGGGTGAGCGACAGGAAGGGTTCGTCAAAGTTCAGATACCCCATATCTCTCAACGCCTTGGTGAAAAACCTTGCGTAAAGAAGGTGCATGCAGGCGTGTTCGGCTCCGCCGACGTATTTATCGACGGGCAACATTTTGTTTACTATATCGCTGTCGAAAGGCGCCTTATCGTTGTGAGGATCGGCGTAACGAAGATAGTACCAACTCGAACAAACGAACGTATCGAGCGTATCGGGATCGCGCTTGGCGTCACCGCCGCATTTAGGACACTTGACGTTCATAAACCCGTCGTGTTTGGCTAAAGGCGACTTACCGTCGGGCTTAAATTCAACGTCGTAGGGAAGACGAACGGGTAGATCTTTATCCGGAACGGCTACGTCGCCGCAGTGTGGACAATGAATTATGGGAATGGGCGCGCCCCAGTATCTCTGACGGGAAATGAGCCAGTCGCGCAGTCTGTAATTAACTTTGAATTTGGCTTTGCCTTGAGACTGCAAACTCTCAACGATAGCCTTTCTCGCGTCGTTTCCGAAAAGCCCGTCGAACTCTCCGCTGTTTATTAAATATCCGTCCTCGGTGTAAGGAAGCGTAGCCGAGCCGCTCTTATCGGTTATGACCTGATTGACGGGTAAACCGTATTTTGCGGCGAAAGCAAAGTCTCTTTCGTCGTGAGCGGGCACACCCATAACGGCGCCCGTGCCGTAGCTATATAAAACGTAATCGGCAAGATAGATGGGGACTAACTTGCCCGTGGCGGGATTGATGGCGTAAGAACCCGTGAATACACCCGTCTTTTCGCGGTCGGACGAAAGCCTGTCTATCTCGTTGACTTTGGAAGTCGCTTCGACGTAGGCTTCAACAGCCGACTTCATCTCGTCGGTTGTAAACACCTTTGCAAGCGGATGTTCGGGGGCGAGAACGACGTATGAAACGCCGCAAATAGTATCGACTCTCGTGGTGAACACCTTAAAAGATTGACCGTTTTCGGCGGTAAAGGTCACTTCCGCGCCGAAGGATTTGCCTATCCAGTTTTTTTGCATCAACTTGGTTTTTTCCGGCCAGTCGAGTTTATCCAGTCCCGACAAAAGTTCTTCGGCGTATTCGGTTATCTTAAAGAACCATTGCGTAAGGTTTTTCTTTATAACTGTAGAGCCGCATCTTTCGCAAACGCCGCCGGCGGCCTGTTCGTTGGCGAGAACGGTATTGCAGGAAGGACACCAGTTTACGGGCGCTTCCTTTCTGTACGCCAAGCCCTTTTCGTAAAGGCGAAGGAACATCCATTGAGTCCACTTATAGTAGTCGGGCATGCAAGTCATGATCTCGTGCGACCAGTCGAACATAGCGCCTATCTTTTTGAGTTGTTCCTCCATGGTCTGAATGTTCTTGATGGTCGAATCTTCCGGGTGAACGCCCGTCTTTATGGCGTAATTTTCCGCAGGCAGACCGAATGCGTCGAAACCCATGGGCTGAAAGACTTCGTAGCCTTTCATCTTTTTGTATCTGGCGTAACTGTCGGTCAGACCGTAGTTATACCAATGCCCCATATGCAGTTTTGCTCCCGACGGATAGGAAAACATTTCCAGACAGTAAAACTTCTTTTTTCCGCTCGCGGGATTATAGTAGTTGAGTTTTTTGTCTTCCCAATACTTTTGCCATTTGGCTTCGACTTCAGGCATGTTCATAAGCGTAACTCCTTTTAACGCAGCAATCGTAAATAATTTTAGTTTATTATATCACCTATAAGGCGTAAAAGCAAAATATTTTACGGTATATTTGTTCTAAAATTTAATTAAGCCGTTTTTGTCTTTTGTGCTTTTACGGTCGGTCAAACTGAATATAACAAGATAATTTTTGTCAAAAAGCCCTTCTATAAGTCGATTATCGCAGTTTTTACAAGGTAGTCGGGGTATAAACGGAGCGCGTCGACAATAAAATATCAAAAGGAGCGTTAAAATAACAATGGAGTTTTTGGACGACCTTAAAATGAGCGGAATTTTATCCGAGACCGTCGGTGAAAAACTTTTCGTGTCCTTTCCCGTCGGCGCAAGGGTGGAAAACGTCAAGTCGGTCTGCAAGGTGAGCGGCTCGGAAATAGTGCTTCAATTAAAGAAAGATAAAGTCGTTTTAAGGGGCGAAAACCTGAAGATATACGCTTTTTACGGTTCGGACGTAACTATCAAAGGAAAAGTTTTTTGCGTGGAAAGGTGTCAATGAACTACTCGGCGGACGTTTTATTCAAAGGCAGGAACCAGAATTTATTGCTTTCAAGGCTTAAAAGGGCGGGCGTAAAACTTCAAAAGGTCAAGGTTTTATCGGAAAATGAGATAATATTGACCATAAAACGAAAGGATATGCCAAAAGTCTTTGAAATTTCACAAAATATGTGGTATAATACGATAGTAAGATATCACGGAGCCAAAAGAGCGCTGGATTTTATAAAATCCAAAGCCGTGATATTGATCGCGACAATTTGCTTTTTGCTGTCCGTTTGGTATCTTGACGGCGCTATATTGAGCGTAGATCTTTGCGACGTTCCAAATGAGTATCGAACGCGCGTTCAAAGGATAGTCGAAGGCTTTGGCGTGAAACCTTTTTCCCGAGTGGAAAACGTCGACTTTGACGCTATAAGCCTTGCGGTCGATAAATTATCGGGCGTAAAATTCTCAAAGGTAACAAAAACGGGATACGCGTTAAAAATATCTCTTACGACGGCTCCCGAAGTCGGTTCTCCGTTAATTGAGTCGGAGCAAATCGTAAGTTCTGTCGACGGTGTGATAAAAAGAATGACCGTTTTCAGCGGCAGGGCTATCAAAAACGTGGGCGATCCCGTAAAGGTCGGCGACGTTATTTGCGAAGGTTTTACGACTTTATCGGACATGACCGAAATCAAAACCGCTTGCGTTGCGCTCGTAGTTATTGAAACGCAACTGTCGGAAGATTTCAGCGTTTTGGACCTATCGGAGAAAACCATTGCCGATTGTATAGCAAAAACCACGCTCTCGCTTTTCGGCGAGCAAACTAATACCGAATATATTGTAAACCAAACCGCCGACGGCTATATCGTGACCGTTACGGCGAAGTTCCTTGTAACTTACGGAGTATAGATGGCTCAAATAACAAAAAACATAGCCATAATATCGGCTGAATATACGCATTCCGTTCTCGGCAATTACGACGAGAACGTCGAACGAATAATGACGGAGACGGCAACTTCGATAACCGTGGAAGCGGACGGGCTGAAAGTAAGCGGCGAAGAAGCGGGCGTTTTATCGGCTTGCGCCGTTATCGAAAAAATGCTCGCTTTGATCGAAGCGGGCGAAACGGTGGACAAGTCCAAGGTCACTTACCTACTGTCGCTTGAAAAAGAAGGAAGCCTTGCGGACGTCGAACAACTGACCAAGGGCGTTATAGCCATCACCGCAAAAGGTAAGCCCGTAAAGTGCAAAACGCTCGGTCAAAAACGATACGTCGACGAGATAAGAAAAAACGTTATAACTTTCGGCGTGGGCCCCGCCGGCACGGGTAAGACCTATTTGGCGGTAGCGCTTGCCGTGTCCGCGTATAAGGACAAGCAGGTGGAGAAAATCATTCTCACAAGACCTGCGGTCGAAGCGGGTGAAAGTCTCGGATATTTGCCGGGCGATCTGCAATCCAAAGTCGATCCCTATCTTCGTCCTTTGTACGACGCCTTGCAGGAAATGTTCGGTTTGGAAACCTATCAAAAACTCATGGAGCGCGGGGCGATAGAGGTGGCTCCGCTTGCTTACATGCGCGGCAGAACGCTTAGCAACGCTTTTATTATTTTGGACGAAGCCCAAAACGCCACCAAGGAACAAATGAAGATGGTTCTGACCCGTATGGGCGAAGGCAGTAAGATGATAGTCACCGGCGACGTTACGCAAATAGATTTACCCAAGGGTAAAGCGAGCGGGCTGATACACGCAACGCAGATTTTGGAAGGCATACAGGGTATAGCGGTTGTAAGGTTGACCGCAAAAGACGTAGTTCGTCACCCCTTGGTCATGGAGATAATAAAAGCTTACGCCAAAAACGAAAGTTAAAAGTTGAAAGTTGAAAGTTGAAAGTGGAATTGCGGATTTACATATTATATATGCTGACACAAGGATAAACTTATATATTTATTGAGGTAAAATATGTTTTCTCAAACAAAAAAGGCTATTGCCTGGAAGCCTAAAAACTACGTATTTTCGATTATCAATTTTTTGATACAATCGATAATAATGGTGGCGCTCGCCGTCGGCGTAATTTTTATCAACGTTTTAAGAGAAGGCGACGCTTCTGGGTTCGTAGATTATTTTTCGGTAGCGGGTAACGTGCAAAACTTCGTGTACCTTAGCGTATTCACGCTTGTTTTGAATACCGGCGTTTATCTCTACCTTTATTCAGACCTAAGAGACTTCATGCTCAAGACCAAAAATATAATTTTGGTGTTTTTGGTCGTGATCATAAGTTTTATTCTTGAAGTCATTCTCGGCAATTACGTCAGTATATACGCGCGCCCCATTGCGCTGTTTTCGCTGCTTTTGCTGCTGCTTATCAACAGACGTACGGCTATCGCGCTCAATTTTATATTCGCGCTGTTCGTATTCGTCGTGGACGTTTTTACCAACCAACCGTTTGACGCCCCCACCGCTACCGTGTCGCTCGTGATGACGTCTGCTTTCGGCATAGTCGCCGTATACCTTGTGGACGGCATAGGTTCGAGAATAAAAACCTTCGCCATGGGCTTGGTCATATCCGTTCCCATAGCGCTCGTTACCGTCCTTTTGCAGATAATAGGCGGCGCCGACACATACAATATTATAATAATCGCCGCGTTTTCCGTAACGGGCGGAATGCTTTCGGTGGTAGTAATGATGATACTTCTGCCTATATTCGAGTGGATGTTCAACGTTTTGACCAACTTCCGTTTGGAAGAGATCACCGACCATAAATCCAAACTTATAAAAGTGCTTATCAACGAAGCGTGGGGCACGTTCAACCACTCGCTCGTAGTTGCGTCGCTTGCCGAAACCTGCGCCGCCGCTATCGAGGAAAATCCGCTCCTTGCCCGTGCCGCGGCGTACTATCACGACATCGGTAAGTTAAAACAACCTTCTTACTTTACCGAAAACCAGCACGGCTACAACCCGCACGACGATTTGACGCCCGAACTATCCACCGAGATAATTCGTTCTCACACCAAAGACGGCTACGAACTTATAATGAAACACCGCTTGCCGCAGATACTTGCGGACGTAGCGAGAGAGCATCACGGAACTTTGCCCATTCAGTATTTTTACGCAAAAGCCAAAAAGTACACGGAAGGCGGCGAACTGGATATTGCCAACTTCTGTTATCCGGGACCCAAGCCCCGCTCCAAAATAGCGGCGATAATCATGCTTGCCGACGGCTGCGAAGCGTCGGTAAGATCCTTGAAAGATCGCTCGCGCGACAAGGTTGAAGCCATGGTCGATAAGATATTCAGCGACAGAATGGAATTCAATCAGTTCTCCGATTGCGATATAACCATGCGCGAGATTGAACTTATCAAACAGGCGATAATCAACGGCTTGACGGGCGTTTATCACGACAGGATCAAATATCCCGACTACGTAAAAAACGCGACCAACGCTCCGCAAATGGGCTCAAACGATAACAATAAAGGCTGACAAATGATAAAAGCATATTCCGAACAAATATCAGATCTACCCAAACTTGACAGGCTTTTGTCGGTCATCAACGATTTTTTGGGGCAAACTTGCGATTTTTACTTTGAATTGTCGCTCGTGTCGGCAAGAAGAATACACCAAATCAATCTTGAAACGCGCGGCGTCGATTCGGTTACAGACGTTTTGTCCTTTCCTATGCTTGACGGCGTGAAAGGAAAGATCGTAAAGTATTCGGACTATCCTTTTGACTTCGATCCCGATAGACGCGCCATATTTTTAGGCTCGGTCGTACTTTGCATGGGCAGAGTCAAAAGTCAGGCGAAAACTTACGGGCACAGCGAAGAGCGCGAGACCTATTATCTTATAACGCACGCGCTGTTGCATCTATTCGGGTACGACCATATCGAGGAGAGCGACAGGGCGGAAATGCGTAAAGCAGAAGAAAAAATCATGAATGAAATGGGGATAGTCAGATGAAGAGCGGAATAGTTGCCGTAGTCGGCAGAGCAAACGCGGGAAAGTCCACTTTGATAAACGTTCTCGTAGGGGAAAAGGTGGCGATAGTCTCTCCCAAGCCGCAAACCACGCGCGAGCGTATTTTGGGAGTTTTGACGCGTGACGACTATCAGATAGTTTTTGAAGACACCCCGGGAATATACAAGGCAAGTTCTCTTTTGAACGAGAGAATGCAAAAGTCCACCGAACTTTCCGTTCGGGACGTCGATATGATTTTATTCGTCATTGACGCGCACGACGGCTTAAAGCAGGAAGACCTTGCAAACTTAAAAAAATACGCCAAAGGTCAGATACCGCTTATCCTTGCGCTTTCCAAAACGGACATTATGCCAAAGGAGAATATTCCCGAACTTGTCAGAAGTTTCGACGGGTTCGAGGGGATAAATAAAATCGTATCCTTGTCTGCTCGCCGCGGCAAAAATATAGCTAAACTTGTTGACGAGATAGTCAAACTTTTGCCCGAAGGCGAAAAGATATACGAACAGGATATCGTGTCCGACCGTTCGGAACGGTTTATGATAGCCGAAATAATGCGTGAAAAAATCTTACTTAAATACGATAAGGAGATACCGCACGGCGTGGCGATAGTCGTCAACGTGTTTGAAAAACAACCAAACGGAGTTTACGACGTCAATCTCGATATAGTTTGCGAAAAGCAAAACCACAAGGCTATTCTGATCGGAAAGCAAGGTCAGGCGCTCAAGGAAGTCAGCAGTTTCGCAAGACAGTCCATGGAAAAGTTTTTGGGCGCGAAGGTCTTTTTGACTGTCTACGTCAAAGTTAAGTCCGACTGGCGAAACGACCCGACGAGGCTTAAGGAATTCGGCTACGGCGAGAACGAACTGTTCTGACCGTTTATCGACCTATCGGCGGGCTTTTAACGAATGAATAAATAAAATTATTACGCTCATATTGATAATATGAGTTACTTAAAAAACCCGAGCGACAAGGCTTGGGAAATGTTTCAAAAAACGGGGAAGATAGGTTACTATCTTCTTTTTAAGAAGTTGACGGAAGAGTAAAATGGAAAAGTACAACGCAATTTGCATAAGATCGGTTCCGTGGCGGGAGAGCGACAGGCTTTTGTCGCTTTTTACGCTTGAACAAGGTCTCGTCGATTGCGTGGTGCGCGGGGCGATGAGTCCTAAGTCAAAGTGGCGTTTTTGCGCCCAGCCCTTTTGCTTTGCAGAGTACGTTTTAACCGATAAGTTCGGCAAAAAAGCCCTTTCGGAAGCCAATCAGATAGACGGCTTCGACGGCATAAGATACGACGTCGACAGGCTTTATTGCGCGTCCGCCGTGCTTGAATTTATTCGTCAGAACGTCGCCGAAAACGACAGTCATTACCAACTTTTTTTGCTTACGGTAAAATGCCTGAAAGCTATCGAAACGGGCGCCTATCCGCAAATATCCATGCTTAAATTTTTTATCGAAGCGGTAAAGACGATAGGTTACGATATCGACTTTTCAAATTGTTTATCTTGCGGAAAAGTGCCAATCGATAGGGTGTATTACGATTTTGAATGTGCTAAACCCTGTTGCGCCGACTGCGCTACCGCTTCCATGGTGGAAATGAGAATAGAGACGTTTAATCTTTTGAAAGCCATAGCAAGCGCGCCCGTCGATAGTTTTTCGTCTTCCGACGCCAACACTTATAACCAAGTGTTTTCCGATAAGGCTTCCGCCATCAACGCCGTCAAATTCATATCCTATTTTTTGCAGGTGAGAATAAACTGTAAACTTAAAACGCTGTCGGAAATTTTAGATTTGATGACCAAATAATTTTTTCGTGTTTTTTATTCAAAACGCTTTACAAAACCACCTTTTCTCGTATATCATATAAAACGTAGAGCAAATTAGTTTTCTTTACGCTTATCTTTGGGGCAGGGTGCGATTCCCTACCGGCAGTATAGTCTGCGAAGACGTTTTTTTGTTAAAACGTCCCGACGGGGCGCAATTCCCCGACCGACGGTATAGTCCGGATGGAAAAAGATTTTCGCTAAAACATATAGTAATGAGCCCCATTGACTTTTATTTTCGTCGATGGGCTTTTTGTTTGCCGAAGATGCTTTTTAACCAAAGAAAATATTCTTTTATTTTTCGAGGTGTTTTATGGAAAAAACAAAACTTTTCACTCCCAAAAAGATGGCGCTTGCCGCCATGATAGTCGCCGTATCATACGGCTTATCCTTTATAGAGTTCCCGATTTTCCCGCCGACCCCATATCTTAAACTTGATTTTTCCTTTTCTTTTCAACTTATCGGCGGATTTATGCTGGGGCCGGTTTTCGGCGAGATAATAGTCGTTCTTGTTCAGGCTTTAAGGCTTTTAACGTCGTCTACGGGCGGCGTAGGCGAACTTGCCAACCTTATCGCAGGCACCTGTTTCGTGTTTATTCCGTCGCTTATCTATCGCTTCCGTAAAGGTTTACCGACCGTTTTCGTCTCGCTTATCATAGGAACAATTTTAGAGATAGCGGCGTCGCTTGTCGGAAACAGGTTTTTGACCTTTCCGTTCTATATGGGCGAAGGCGCCGAAAGCGTTTTTGCTTCGGCTTTTT
This sequence comes from Clostridia bacterium, assembly GCA_017478765.1. GTDB lineage: Bacteria > Bacillota > Clostridia > Christensenellales > Borkfalkiaceae > UBA4636. Next base: position 11,846 of record JAFVDA010000006.1, on the reverse strand, counting down.
GGTTTATAGTGGCGTTCAACGCGATAAAATGCGCGGCAAACTCGGCTATTACCTTAATTTTATATAAACGACTTAAAAAATTGTTTAACAACTGGCTGTAAAGGTGTTATAATACTTTTATGATATACGTGACCGAAAGCGCCGAACAGACCATGAACGTTGCGTTTGAATTCGGCAAAACGCTGCAAGCGGGCGACGTCGTTTTATTAAAAGGCGACATGGGCGCGGGTAAGACGGTTTTCGCTAAAGGCGTAGCCAAAGCGCTCGGTATCGATCCCGACGAGGTTTTAAGCCCCACTTACGCTTATATGAACGATTACGACGGCAAATTGTACCATTACGATTGCTATCGTTTGTCGTGCGGAGAAGACGCGTTAAAATTAGGACTTACCGATTATTTTTACGAAAACGGCGTCTGCCTTATCGAGTGGAGCGAGAACATAAAAGAAGTTCTCCCGCCCGACTGTAAGACTGTCGTTATCGAAAACGTCGGCGACGGCAAAAGGAGAATAACCTTATGAATTATCTTGCGGTGGATACGAGCGCGAGACATTTGACCGTCGCGCTTAAAATAGGCGATAAAATAAAAACTTCTTATATCGAAAACAGCGGAACGGAACACTCTTCTCAAATTATGGTGGAGATAGAGAATTGTTTTGCGGCGCTTAACGCCACGCCGTCCGACGTGGACGTGTTTTGCGCGGTCGTAGGACCCGGCTCGTTTACGGGGATAAGAATAGGAGTCGCCACCGTTAAAGGTTTTGCCGACGCGTTTTCAAAAAAAGTTCTCGGCGTAACCTCATTTGAAGTTTTGGCGTATAATGTAAAGTCTGAAAAAACTCTTGCCGTAGTGGACGCAAACCACGATCATTTTTACGTTTGCGCTTTCGACGGAACCGAATGCCGCTTTTCGCCCGAGTTCGTCGACGGAAAAAGAGCTTTGGAACTTGCAAAAACCTACTCGCCGATATCGTTCGACTATATCGAAAGATTGAACGCCCGAGCGGTCGATCCCGTACAAGGGCTTATCAACGCCGTCGAAGACAATTTGAGTAAGGCAAGCGCCGACGTAAACAGCCTTAAACCTTTCTATTTGAGGTTGAGCCAAGCCGAAGAGGGGCGCAAATGACTTATAGGTCGTGGCAAAAAAGCGACAACGCCGAGATAGAGAAACTGGAAAAGGAAAACTTTCCCGATCCTTGGAACGGCAATATGCTCGACGATTGTTTTACGCTCGATAACTTTTTCGGTTTCGTAGCAGTCGACGACCAAGATATGGTCGTCGGGTATATAGGCTGCGTGTACGCTGCCGATCAGGCGGACGTTATGAACGTTTGCGTTAAAGATGAATATCGTCGAAAGGGTATTGCCAAAACCCTGTTTGATTTGACTGCCGAAAGGCTTAAAGATCTTAACGTAAAAACTTTGTTTTTGGAAGTCAGGCGATCTAATTTCGGCGCTATAAGCTTATACGAAAAACTCGGTTTTTTGAAGGTCGGCGAGAGAAAAAATTATTATCAGAACACCGAAGACGCGATTATTTACGCATTGAGTTTATAAGTTACGATAAAAGACGAAAATTTGATTGTGGAAGGAAAGGGCGAAAATCTGCTTTTTCTGCACGGTTATCTTTCAAACAAGGAAAGTTTCACCCGTCAAATAGGGTATTTTTCAAAGTATTTTAAGGTGATCGCTCCGGATATGACAGGATTCGGAACCAACAAAATGCCCTATCCTTATTCGCTTGACGACTACGCTCGTGAGATAAAACTCTTGCTCGACCGATTTGACGGAAAGACTAACGTCGTCGCTCATTCGTTTGGGGCGAGAGTGCTGTTCGAACTTCTTCCCGACGAGCGTGTGGATAAAATCGTTCTGACGGGCGCCGCGGGCGTAACACCCAAACGCGGGCTTATATATCGCGTCAGAGTGTTAAATTATAAGATAAGAAAGAAATTAGGCTTAAACGTCGACGGCTTGGGGTCTTCCGATTACCGCAGTCTTGACGACGTGATGAAGAAAAGTTTCGTCAAAATAGTAAACGAACGGCTGGAAGATAGAATTTCGCAAATTAAAAACGATTGTTTACTGTTGTTCGGCGAATTTGATAGGGAAACGCCGTTATATATGGCGAAAAAGTTAAATAAACTTATAGTAAACTCCACTTTGTGCGTCATGGAAGGCGCGGGGCACTTTGCTTTTGTCGACCGACCGGAAACGTTCAATTTGATTGTCAGGGAATTTTTATTATGATATTGTACGACGACTTGAAAACCATGTCCGCTATATTCAGCGCAAAAACCTTTACCATGCTTTTGTTGACGGCGGTAATAAACGTAGTTTTGCTGAGTTTTTTAGCGAGAAAATTCATGCAGATCATTCAGCAGTCGGGTTACGCTTACGCCGATTACGTCAAGTGGACCAAAAAGAAAAACAACGTCTATATAACCCGTCTCGGAATGATGGTGATGTTGTCCGTACTATCCTATCTTATATATTCGATAGCGCTGTCGTTTGCCGACGTGAACTGGGTGGCTCCCACCGGGTTTTTGTTTTATTTGCTGTTTGCCGTAATTTTCGCGCGCAGCGATATAAAGAGAAAGAGTAAAAGCCCGCTCGTATATACTCCGAGGCTCATAAGGATATATATTACATTTTCGCTGATTACGTTCGCCGTGTCTTTTGCCGTTTTATTAGGTTGCGCGGCGCTCGGCGTACCTTTTGCCGAGAACGACATTTTATTCAGAGTTCGCTTCGTACCCATATTTTTAACGCCCTTGCTCGTGCCTGCGCTCGTTGCATTCGCAAACGCGATAAATACGCCTATAGAGCGGGTAAACAACAAGAAATACGTTGAAAAGTGCAAGCAAACGCTTTCCGAATACCCCGACCTTATTAAAATAGGTATTACCGGCAGTTACGGTAAAACATCGGTAAAGGAAATATTAAAAGTTCTCCTTTCCGAAAAGTATAAGGTTTTGGCCACTCCTTTTTCGTATAACACGCCGATGGGAATATGTAAGTCTGTCAAACGGCTGGATGAAACTTACGACGTGTTTATCGCCGAGATGGGAGCCCGTCACGAAGGCGACATCAAAGAACTTTGCGACATAGTCCACCCGTCTTACGCCATTATAAACGGCATTATCGAACATCATATGGACACGTTTTCGTCCATCAATCAGATAAAAAAGACCAAGTTTGAACTTGTCAGAGGTTTGGAAAAAGGCGGAACGGCTATACTCACTTGCGACAACGAGCATACGCTCTCCATGGCGGGGGAAGAAAAAGACGTCAAAATAGTTTTGGCGGGGCTTAATTTAAGCGCTCGTCCGTCCGTATACGCGACCGAAGTCAAACCCACCAAATACGGCTGCTCGTTTACGCTCCACTTGGGCGGAGAAACGGCAAAATGTCACTCCAAACTTATCGGCGAACATAACGTTTCAAACGTAATGCTTGCTAGCGCGCTGTGCTACGAGTTAGGGCTTTCTATAGGCGAAATAGCCGCCGGGATATCGAGGCTTACGCCCATCAGCCACCGTTTGGAAGTAACCGAAAACGAAGCGGGCGTCACCATTATCGACGACAGTTATAACTCCAACGTTTCGGGCACCGTCGCCGCGCTCAAAGTTTTGTCGGGCTACGACGGGCGAAAGATAGTCGTTACTCCCGGTATGGTCGAACTCGGAAAGAACGAAGACAGGGAAAACTACGAACTCGGAAGGCGGCTAGCAAAAGTCGTCGATTACGCTATTATCGTGTCGTCGGGCGGCGCGTATCTGATTCGCGACGGGCTTTTAGCGGAAGATTTTCCGCTTGAAAAGATATATATGGCAAAAGATCTTGCCGACGCAATGGATAAATACAAGTCGATGTCGGCTTCGGGCGATGTGCTGCTCTTCGAGAACGATCTGCCCGACAAATTCCTATAATAACGTTTTCTCACCGAAAATTTACGAAAGACGCGTTTAGTTTGTTGAAAGGTATTATTTGAAAAACGTTTTGGTGATTTTCGGCGGAAGGTCGCAGGAACACGACGTTTCCGTAATAACGGGCGTTTTAACGCTCAACTCACTCGATAAAACCATTTTCTCACCCATTCCCGTATACGTCGATAAGGACGGCGTGTGGTACACGGGCGAAGGGCTGAATAACATCGCAAACTTCAAAAGCGATAAACTACTCAAAGGGTTGAAACGCGTTGCGCTTTTTCCCGGCGACGACAGGCTTTACGAAGTCGAAAAAAGAGTAAAGCCCATCGCTAAAATAGCGTGCGCCGTCAACTGTATGCACGGCAGAAACGGCGAAGACGGAACGGTTTCCGCCGTATTCAAACTGTCCGCCGATCCGCTTGCATCGCCCGACGTATTTCCGTCGGCGATGTCGATGGATAAGGACGTTTGTAAACTTTGCTTAAAGGCGATGGGTATCCCGACCGTCGACGGAGTGACCATAGAGCGTTCCACCTACTTTGCCGACGTGAAAGGCAAAATAAAACGGCTGGAAAAACTCGGGTATCCGCTCATAGTCAAACCGTGCTCGTCGGGATCGAGCATAGGAGTGTCGGTCGCAAAGGACGGCGAACAACTTGAAGCAGCGCTCGCAAAAGCCTTTACGTTCGACGTAAAAACGTTGGTCGAAAAATTCGTGGACGGATTTCACGACGTCAACTGCGCCTGTTTTAAGGCTGACGGCGTAACTTACGCTTCCGAACTCGAGATGCCGTTCGGCGGAGAGTTTTTGTCGTTTTCGGATAAATATTCGGGATCCAAAGGCGGCGGAAGGCGGGTGTTTCCCGCAAAACTCGACGGCTCGCTGACCGAAAAGATACGAGCGACCACCATTGCCGTGTACGAAAGATTTCAATTTAACGGAATTGTCAGGTTTGATTATCTCGTAAAAGGGGAAGAATACTATCTGAACGAGATAAATTCCGTGCCGGGTTCGCTCGCTTACTATTTGTTCTGCGATAAACTATCCGATTTTACTCGCCTTTTGACTAAACTCATCGTAGACGGTCAAAGGTACTCGCGAGAATATTTCAACACGCAGTTTGCCTTTTCATCGTCCATTTTGCAACTTGACGGGATAGGCGTGAAAAAATAGTTTACTTTTTCAAAAAAAAGTGGTATCATATCTATAGGAGTCAGCTACGTGGCTGCGGGGGCGATCAGGTCGCCAACGAGGAAAGTCCGAGCTTCACAAAGCAGGGTGACGGATAACGTCCGCCGAAGGTAACTTCCGGGAAAGTGCAACAGAAAATACCGCATACGGCGCTTATAGCCGTGTGTAAGGGTGAAAAGGCGGGGTAAGAGCCCACCGACCGTTCGGTAACGAACGGCGCTATGTAAACCCCACCCGAAGCAAGATAGGATCGTTCCGAAATACGGTCGCTTGTCGTGGAACGGTCGCAAAACGTCGCTTGAGTTTGTCGGTAACGGCAAACGTAGATAGATAGCCACGCTCGAAAGAACTCGGCTTATAGGCTGGCTCTTTTGTTTTGTTTTGTTAAAAGCGGTCTCGATTTTATTTCGTCGAGCCGCATTTTTGTTGAAAAACCGCTTGTGATTTTGTCTTTGTTTGCGGTCAAGCGTTGACAATAAGCAAAATCGGTGCTAAAATATAAGCGAAAATGTTGATAACTTATTATCATGGATAATAAATCGTCAAAATTTTCCATAATTAAATTGCTTCGCTTCGAGTTTTACAAAACCCGTTCGATAAAAAATTTCTAAAAGGAGAAAGACCATATGAAAAAAATTGCTAAAGTTTTGTTAAGCGTTATGCTTGCGGTCGTCATGGGCTTATCCGTGTTTATGTTTGCGGCGTGTACCGAACAGCCTGCAAATACGAGCGAGGATAAGGGTGGTAACTCCGGCGAAGATAACACTCCTCGTTACGAGTTCGTCAGCGAAGATCGTAGCGATTACACCGCTCAAAAACTTATGTCCACCTACGCTAACACCACCGTTTATGACTTCGTTGAAGCCTACGACAACGGCGGCGAAGGCTTGGGCTATCTTAAAGGTTATTTGCTCGGCGACGTATACAATCAAGCGATCGACGTCATCACTATGATGCAGAAAGACGCGATGAACGCTCAACTTTTACAAGCGATCAAGTTCCAAAGGGGAACGGACGGCAACTGGTATAACGCCAGCACCGCGAGCGTACACCCCGTTTTGAACAAACTCTTGAACTTCGCGCTCGACCTATCCGAAGAACTTACGATAACCGAAGCCGAACTTCAACTTTATAAGGACACCGACTTGGTGTACCTTATCAAGTATTCTCTCACAAACTCCACCGTTTACAAAAACGGTAAACAGGTCGACGTAGGCAACGATACCATAAAAGCCGCCATCGTCAAGGCTATCGACGGCGTACTTGCAAACGTTGATTACCCCGTTTTGAGAGAGACTTTAAGCGCTAAACTTCCCGACGTAGTCGGCATTTTGAACGGTGATTTCCAAGCCGTTTTAAGAGTCTACGGCGACGTTCAGCTCAACCCCAACGCAAAAGAAGAAGCCCAAACCCTTCTTGAAAGCCAAATTACTTTGAACAGTTTGTATAATATTTACAAGATGTTCGATAACGGTATTCCCGAATCCATGATGGAAAAGTCCGCTTTGGACTTCCTTGAAATGTTCGGAGTACAATTAGACCAAGAAAAAGACGCCGAGGTTTACGCCGCGCTTTCCGAAGTAACCGTCGCCACCGTTATGGCTGAATACGCCAAAATGCAGGAAGTCGGTTACGAACAATACTTTGAAGAAGTTATGGCGACGTATACCGAACAATTGATGACTAAGAAGGTCGTCGATCTTGCTACGATGTTCCACGCGGAACTGACCGAAGAACAAATCAAAGAGTTTGGCGATATGACCGTCGGCGAGCTCGTAAGTCAGTTGATGGCAGAATTTATGCCCCAACCCGAAGAAGCGACCGATCCCGCAGAGCAAGGCGACCAACCCGCTCAAGGCGAAGAAACTGCGGACGAACAAACGTTAGAAGAACTCAAGTCGGTTATTCTCGCTGATTTTACCGTTACGGAGACCGACGCGGAAGGTCAATCTTCTGAAGTCAAGAAAACGGTTACCGCATACGACCTCGTTATGGCTGTAAAAGCGGCGGCTGAAGCGTTTGAATCGGGTATGGCAACCGTTACCCGTCCTTCCGAAGCACTCTATCTTTTGGCTACCGCTATCAGCGAACTCGATCCCGTTATGATCGATTTGATGACCTATCTCGATACTCTCACCGCTCAAACCGAAAAAGCCGAAGAAGGTGAGGTTGAAGAAGTTGTCGAGCCCGAGCAGGGCGAACAACCCGAAGGACAAACGGAAGGCGAGCCCGAAGTTCAACCCGAAAAGGGATTGTTTGAAACGCTCGCAGAACAGTTTGCGCAGTTTAACAACGTCGAAAGATATCAAGTGGTCAAGGGTATGATAGGCATGGCAGGCTCGTTCGTCGGCTACGTTGAAACGACTGCTCTTAGCCAAGTTATAACTCAATTTGCTAAAGTCGAGATTCCCGAAGTTCTCGTTCCTATCAAGGGCATAAACGATTTTATCAAAGAAGTTTTGGCTCTCCCCACTTGGGAAGTCGTAACCGGCGCGGAAAAACTGGGCGATGAAGCCGCCAAGACGTTAGAAAACGTTACTCTCAACGAGTATTTGTCACTTCTCGGCAACGTTTTGGAAGGATTTGAGAATACTCCTGTTGCTGACTTTGTCGAAAAGTACGGAAAAATGACCGTTGCTCAAATGGAAGCGTACGATAAGGATGAACTTAAAGCCGATTTTGAAAAGGTCGTTGCGTTCGGCAAAACCATGCTCAAACAAATGATCAACTCTTACGACTTCGGCAATGAAAAGGTTCAGGCTTTCGTCGCTGCGTTGACGGCTATGACCGACGAACAACTTTCAGACGATACTCTCGTTAAAGAGTTGACCAAGAACTTTACTTTGGGCGACGTCGCTCAATCTTTGATGAAGATCGGAAACGACGCATATACCAACGTTAAAGAAGTTTTAGACAAATATATGAGCGGAAATCACGGTGAAGGCCGAGATACCGAATATATGAGCGTCGAAGGCAAAACCTTTGATTACAACGGTCTTCAACTTGAAAACTACGACGGCGAACCCGATGAAGAAACCATGGGAACTTTATCCGAGCAGTACGATTCAAGCACGATCGCTTTTGAAAACGGCGAGTTCACTTGGGAATATGCGAGAGGCGAAACCATTCAGGGTACTTTCGAGCAAAAAGTCAATATCGTTATGCTTGAAGGCGCTTACGTCAGCGAAGAACAAATCAAGTTCAGCGGCACGCTTACCGTGTCGGAGTTCGGCGAAGTTCTCTTCTATGCGGGCGAAGTGCAGACTACCGAAGGTATGACTTCCGTTTACGCCACCTATTTCGAGCATTACGAAGCGCCTAAGCCCGTCGACGTTGCAGGCAACACCTTTGTTTATCAATCGGATAGTTACAGCCAGTTGAGCGACGAAGAGTGCGAACAGTTGATTGCGACTTATTCCAAGACCTATCTGACCTTTACTAAAGAGGGCGCGGTTGCTTTCATGGGAGCGGAAGGCGCTATCTGGGAAGGAACTTACGTTCAGGACGGCGACGTTATTCAGGTAACCGTTTTCATCAACCAAGAGAAGGTCGAAATCGAAATGAACGTTTTCGGCGATGCCGTTGATTACGTAGTGTATCAGGACGGCGAAAAGGAGTTTACCGCTTCTTACTATTTGGCTCAATGAACTTGAGCGTATGGCGATAAGCGCTATGTTATCGCTATAAAAACCATAAATAAAAGCCTTTTTGCGGATTTTTCCGCAGAAAGGCTTTTCGTTTTGTAATGTAACGGGCAATTTTTTATTCGGTGTTCGTGTTTTAACTATCCGTCCGTTTAGTTATAAAAGTTGTTTCAGATTTTCTTCGTAACCTTCTTCAAGATCTTTGAGCCTTTCGGCGTAATCGAGAACTCTCTCTTCGACCTGTCCGTCGCTACGGGATAATATTTGCATTAGTTCTGTTATGCCGGTGATAGTACCTTTTAACATCATATCGGCAACGTGCGAGCGCGAGTCGTCGGTCATTGTCTTCATTTTTATCGAAGTCCACATCATAGCCTTTTGAAACGGGTTTACTTCCTTTCTCTCCACGCCTTGGCTTTTCATATATTCGGTGACTTCGGTAATAAACGATTCGTAACCTTCGTATTCCCTTTGCAGTTCGTCGCGCATTTTTTCGGAATCGCACTCACCCGAAACGTCCGAAATGGATTGCAGGGCGATATGCGCGTTTTTGTAAACGTTGTTCAAAACTTCCTGACTTAATTTGTTCATCGTATTCTCCTTTTCGTCTTATTTTGAATTTGTAAATAATATTGCCGAAAATAGAATTTTTTATACGAAATTTAATTGACAAAGCGTTTGTTTTTTGATAAATTATATAGGAACCGCTCGGAACGGGCGTTTTTAAGCGCGCAAAAGGTATGCTTTTAGCGCCGCCTCGATATTCGGCGAGATTGGTCAGGGAGGTAAACTTTATAATGTACGCTATTATCGAAAACGGAAGCAAACAATACAGAGTCAGCGAAGGCGACGTAGTTAAGTTTGAGAAGTTGGACGCGCAGGTCGGCGAAAAGGTCGAATTCAACGTTTTACTCGTTTCCGACGAAAACGGTATCAAAGTTGGCGCTGATTGCCAAGGTATGAAAGTCGTCGGTGAAGTTTTGAAGCAGGATAAGTCAAAGAAAGTTATCGTCTTCAAATACAAAGCGAAGAAGAACGAGAGAAGAAAACAAGGCCATCGTCAACCGTTCACGGCAGTTAAGATCGAAACTATAACTGCAAAATAATTTCAGGAGGATAAATAATATGTTTTTCTTATTCAGATTATTTGCTCATAAAAAGGGTGTCGGCTCTTCAAAGAACGGTCGTGACAGCGCAGCCAAGCGTTTAGGTCCTAAGCGCGCTGACGGTCAATTCGTTCACGCCGGCAACATTCTCGTCCGTCAAAGGGGAACCAAGTTCCACCCCGGCAAAAACGTCGGCATCGGTAGCGACGATACGTTGTTCGCTTTAATAGACGGCGTCGTCAAGTTCGAGAGATTGGGTAAAGATAAAAAACAAGTCAGCATTATTGCTAAGGCAGAATAAGTTAATCAACCGCCGTTACCTTTGTTTTCGATAAGGTTCGGCGGTTTTATTTTTGTTTTTACTTATGATAAGTTTTGACAGCAAATTTTTTAATATCACGGATACGCTCGACTGCGGTCAGGTCTTTAGGTTTATGCCCTACAAAAGCGGTTTTTTGACGTTTGCTCTCGATAAAGTTTGCTACGCTAAAACCGTAGGCGATAAGACCGTTATCGAAAGTGACGACGACGCTTTTTGGCGTAACTATTTTGATTTGGACGCCCCTTACGAAACTTTCGTCAGCCAAATTTGCGGCTTTTCGGTTCCCAAGTTGACCTTTGCCTGCCAAAAGTTTTCCGGGATAAGAATACTCAATCAGTCGCCGTACGAAGCGCTCGTTTCGTTTATCGTCTCGCAAAACAATAATATCCCGAGAATAAAATCGACCATTGAAAAGTTGTGCTTAAATCTCGGTAAACCTATATCTTTTAACGGTGAAGTATACCACGCTTTCCCCACCGCCGAGGCTTTGGCGAGCGCCGACGAGCGGTTTTTTAAGTCGATAGGCGCAGGGTACAGGGCGGAGTATTTGTCCAAGGTAGCGGCGGATATAGTCAGCGGAAAAATAGATTTTGATAGGCTTTCGGCTCTTTCGACCGACGCTTTGAAGTCCGAACTGCTCTTAATTAAAGGCGTAGGTAACAAGGTAGCCGACTGCGCGGTGTTGTTTGGCTTTCACCGTATGGACGCTTTCCCCGTCGACACCTGGATAGAAAAGTTATACGTCGAAGATTTCGGAGGAACGCTCAAAGACAGAAAAAAGATCTCCGAATACTTCGTTCAAAAATTCGGCGACCTTTCGGGGCTTGCGCAACAGTATCTGTTCCACGCCAAGCGCAAAAATCTTTTATAATTTTTACGATAAAAACGCAGGTTGAGTTATTCGCTCTTCCTGCGTTTTCAATTAAACTCGGTCATATTCCTGCGGTATCTTCTCGGTAAATAATTGTCCTGAAGTTTTTTGTTTTTTCTGCTTTCGATATTGACCGCGTTGAAGTAGGTCTTAAAAAGCGATCTGAACGTCAATTCGTCGTCGGCGAGTATTATTGAAAACGTCGCGTCGCAAGGGGCGATTTTACATTCTTTGCCGTTACAGGCGGCTATTAAATTGCGCTTTTTATCACGGATTATAAGTTTTTCGGTAGGGAATCGTCTTAAAAAATGCGGTGCGATAATATCGAGAATATCGTTGTCGGGCTCGAACTCCGCGTAGTATCCGCCGCGGCACTCGGTAAACCGCAAGAACCCCTTTATCCTGTGCGCTTCGTTCGAGATCTTTCTGCATAGGTCGTAATGATACAAAATAAGCGGATCGGAATAATCGTCAAGTACGTTTTTGCGGTTTTTAAGGCAAAGCGCCGCCACCTGAAACACTACGTTTTCCTTTTGTCCGTCGTAGGAGCGTAAAGGTGTGAACAGTTGCGTCAAAAAATCGACGCCGCCAAGTTTGATTAGCCCCTTTTTTACCCTTTGGGCTTGCTCTTTTTCGGTTTGTATCTCTATGACGTTGCAGTCGAAAGTCGGCTGAAAGGTGGTCGAATAGATAAATTCCGGTTCTTGTTTGTCGACGAAACGATGATAAAGACAGGTCAAAAGTCCTTCCTTCGTGCCGTCGAATTTATAAACTAT
>JAFVDA010000033.1 GCA_017478765.1 Clostridia bacterium | reverse complement strand
GCTCGTAAACTTCACCGACGAGCAGTTGGAAAGCGAAAAATTAAGATTGTTAAATTTATTAAAGGAGAACGAAGATGCGGATAGAAAAACTGATGCATAGCATAGTTTGCGACTTCTTGGGTTGCGGCAAACTTGCCCAAAAGGCGATCGTTACGGACGGCGGACAAAGAATAGACGTTTGCGACGACTGCTTAAAAAAACTCAAAGAGTGCGTAAAGGAGACAAAAGACGATGAATGAAAGGTTTATGGAGGAGTTGGTGTCCGAAGTCAAAGCCGACTTTGAAAAAAGAAGAGAGGCGCGGCGAACGCTCGAACAGCAATGGAACCTGAATATGAACTTTCTTTGCGGTAACCAGTATTGCGACATCGCCCCCAACGGTGAGATAGAGGGTGACGAAAGTTTATATTACTGGCAAAACCGTAACGTGTACAACCATATCGCGCCGATAGTCGAAACGAGAATAGCCAAACTGTCGAGAGTAAGACCTACGATGAGCGTAAGGGCGGCGGGCAGCGAGGAAGCCGATCTGAAGACCGCGAGAATTTCTGCGGACGTTTTGAACGCCACCTGTTCGCGAGTCGAACTTGACGGTGTTATCGCAAAAGCCACCTTGTGGAGCGAAACTTTAGGCACGGCTTTTTATAAGGTGTGCTGGAACGGCAACAAGGGCATGACGCTCGGAAACGTGGACGGCGAAAAGGTTTGCGAAGGCGACGTCGAAGTGTTCGCCGTTTCCCCTTACGAGATTTTCCCCGAAAGTTTGTTCATAGGCGATCTTAGCGGACAAAAGAGCATAATACACGCAAGGGCGGTGAGCGTCGATGACGTCGAAAGCGTTTACGGCGTTAGGGTAGAGGGCGAAGAAGTGGACGTTTTCTCGCTATCTACCGTCAAAAAGGGCGGAAGATACTCTACTTCCAAAATAGGCTCGGCAGTCGCTCCGAACTCGGTTGTCGTCATCGAAAGATACGAGCGACCGACGAAAAAATTCCCTAACGGTCGAGTGGTGACGGTCGCAGGCAATAAACTGCTGTCGGTAAGCACTTTGCCGTACGTCAACGGCTCGGAAGGCGAAAGAGATTTTCCGTTCGTCAAACAGGACAGCGTAAGTCAGGCTGGAATGTTTTTCGGAGCGAGCGTCGTTGAGAGAATTATACCTTTGCAAAGGGCGTACAACGCGGTCAAGAACAGAAAACACGAGTTTTTGAACCGCATCAGCATGGGCGTCGTAACCGTGGAAGACGGCTCGGTGGACGTCAACGAACTTGCCGAGGACGGTTTGCAACCGGGAAAGATCCTCGTTTATCGTCAGGGCGCTAATCCGCCGAGAATGATGGCGCAAGACAGCGTTCCGTTTGACTTTTCGAGCGAAGAAGAGCGATTGACAAACGAATTCATTACGGTCAGCGGCGTCAGCGAGATATCGAGAAACTCGTCCATTCCCGTCAACGTTACGAGTGGCGTTGCTTTACAACTTCTTATCGAACAGGACGAAACGAGACTATCTTCCACGGCGGAAAACGTTCGCCGAGCCATAAAACAGGTGGCAAAACAAATTATAAGACTATTCAGACAATTCGCCACGCAAACCAGGTTGATGAAGATTGCGGGCAACAACCGTTCGAGCGACGTATTCTACTTTAATTCCAGCGACTTAACGAGCGACGACGTGGTTTTCGATACCGAAAACGAACTTTCGTATTCGCCGGCGCAAAAGAAAAATTCCGTTCTCGAACTGCTGTCTACGGGACTGCTTGCCGACGGCAACGGCAATATGTCTCAAAGGACCAAAGCCAAGATATTGGAGATTTTAGGGTTCGGCTCGCTCGACAACGTGCAGGATCTTACGGCGCTTCACATATCGAGGGCGCAGGCTGAAAACTTGGAAATGCAAAAGGGCGAAGTTGCGGTCGAAGATTACGACGACCACAACGTACATATAGCCGAACACGTCAGATTTTTGCTTTCGGGAGAACTAAATCTCGTCAAAGATAAAGAACTGACCAAGCAGACCGTAGTTCGGCACATAAACGAACATAAGGCGAGATTAATGGGGACGCCCGACGGCGAAACCACAGCCGCGGCGGAGTCGGAACAAGCGGCGGAACCTGCCGCTAATTAGTCAAACCTTAACGTTCGACAACGGGTGAATTTACCCGAAATAATATATTTGGGAGGATAAAATGGAGCAGAACCGAAATGAACAAATCAACGAGCAGTCGCACCCCGCGGAGGCGGATAGTATCTTAGGCGAACAAAAATCGGAGATCTCATTGGAAAAGTTTAAGGACGTGACTTCGCTCCTGAAAGCGTACAACAGTTTGGAAGCCGAATTTACCAAACGCAGTCAGCGGATCAAACAGTTGGAGCGGGAGTACGAAGCCCTTCAAAAAAGCGTGGAAACAAAGCCCGAAACTACAAATTCGGACCCTTCCGCGAAGATTGAGGGCGAGTATGCGGAAAACGTCGCGCGGGATTTTTATGAAAAATATCCCGAGGCAAAGGCGTATTCATCCTATCTTGAAGAAGTTGCCGACTTCAAGAGCGCGGATGGGCTTAAAAGCGCCTATATCGACCTTTTGACCAAACGATTACGGGACGCTGAAAAGGTCAAGAGGGAAGGGTTTGATTTAAGTCAAGTTGACAGCGCAACCAAGGACGGAATAATCAAAGCCTTTTTGTCGGAAATATTGAGCGCCAAGCCCAAAACCAAGGTCTTAAACGAGGGGGAAATAATTTTAACTCCCCCTATAAGACCGAAAAGTTTGCAGGAAGCAGGGCTTCTTGCCGAAAAATATTTTAAGTAAAAGGAGAAACAAATGGTAACAATGACGAGCGCAGACAACGCGCTTAAAACGTTATATCTCGGCGTAGTGACCGAGCAAATCAACACCAACGCAAACCCCTTGCTTGCTAAAATCAAGCAATCCACCGAAGACGTATGGGGTAAGGAGATCAAGCGCCTTGCTCAATACGGCGTAAACGGCGGTATCGGCGCAGGCACGGAAACGGGCGCGCTTCCCAGCCCCGCCGGCAACAATTACGAGCAATTCACGCTCACTTTGAAAAACCTTTACGGCACGATAGAACTTTCCGACAAGGCGATAAGAGCCTCCGAAAACCAGTCGGGCGCGTTCGTAAATCTTCTCAACGCCGAGATGGAGGGCTTGCTTAAAGCTTCCGCATTCAACTTCGGCAGAATGCTTTACGGCGACGGCTCGGGCGTGTTGTGTAAAGTGTCTTCGGTCAGCGGAAACGTGGTGACCGTAAACAATATCAAAAACGTCATCGAAGGTCTTGTGGTCGACTTCAGAGATAAGACCACCGGCGCTTTGATAAGCGGTTACGGCGCGAGAAGGATCACCGCCGTCGACAGGGCGAACAAGACCATTACCGTTTCCGGTACGGCTATATCTTCTACCGACGTTCCCGCCAACTCTTTGGTGACCGTTCAGGGTTCTTACAATCAGGAGATCACGGGGCTCGGAGCCATCTTCAAAACGAGCGGCGACATTTACGGGCTTTCGAGAACCACTCATAAGTGGCTTGTTCCCTACATCAAAAACAACGTCGGCGATATTACCGAATCGGTCATTCAGCAGGCAATCGACACCCTGGAAGAGGACGCGGGCAGCAACGTAAACTTTATCGTTTGCTCGGCGGGCGTCAAGAGGGCGTTTATGAATCACCTTGCAACCTACAAGAGAAACACCGATTATATGGATCTTAAGGGCGGATACAAGGCAATCTCTTACAACGGTATTCCCGTTATTTCCGACAGATTCTGTCCTGAAGGCACGATGTATCTTCTCAACACCGATAACTTTACTCTTCATCAACTTTGCGACTGGCAATGGCTTGAAGGCGAGGACGGTAAGGTGTTGAAGCAGATCGCCGGAACGCCTACCTATTCCGCAACTCTGGTAAAATACGCCGATCTTATCTGCGATAAGCCCTGCGGACAAGGCATGCTCACCGGTATCACCGAAGCGTAAAAAAAAACTTTAATATCGGCTTGCCGTTCGGACGAGAAATAACCGATTATTCCGTTCGGGCGGCATAACCGATAGGATTTTTTAGGGGTGCGTATGACAATCAAAGATATTTTAGAACTGACTTGCGTCTACTGCGGAAAGGAAGATCTCGCAAAAAGATTGAAGCAAGACAAGATACCTTTCGAGAACGACGAAGTGCAAAAACTGGTCGGGTGCTATGATCTCGTAACGCGCGAACTGTCGGAAGAAGTGTTGCCCGTATACGCGACTGAAATATTAACTTCTCCCGACGGCGTATATTACTTTTCGCAGTTTTCTTCCGTACCCAAGCAGATAGTTAAAGTCACTCGCGACGGGAAGGCGGTAAAGTTCTCCGTATCATTCGATAGGGTAACTACCGACTCCGATCGTGTGGAGATAACTTACGACCGTCTTATAAAGAAGGCGAACGACTTTTCCGACGTGTGCGAATATACGGATACGGACGTTTCCGAACGAATGCTAGCGCTCGGCGTAGCAAGCGAATATATGCTTATCAGCGGTCTTTTCGATCAAGCCGAGTCCTATCGCAGACGTTACGAAAGAGCGGTCGAGAGCGTGTTGTTAAAGCGCAATAAGGTCTTGAAGGCAAGGAGATGGGCTTAAAATGTTTGCTTATCCGAAAAACCGAACGGTAAGGGTAAACCTTAATAAATTCCATCGCGGAATAGATAAGAGCGTCGATTACTCTTTCAGCCCCGAAAGCGCGCTCGACAGTTATAATTTTTGTTACTTTGACGGCGCCTTGAAGGACGGCTTCGGCATCAAGCCCTTTTGCGTAAAAAGCGGAACGACTACTATAGAGCCAAAACTCCCCGACGGCGAAACGGTCGCGGCACTCTACTACTACGAACTGTACGACAATGACCTCGATCGTTACGACGACAGACTTATCGTTTACGCTAAAAGCGGAAAGATGTATGAACTTAAACTTTTCGGCGGAAACGCGTTTACGCTTCTTGATAAGAGTTTTTCAGAAGTGCCAAAGGGGCTTGGGTATAAACTCAACGGAAAAGACGTGTTTATATTTTCCGATACGCTTGGCGTAAGCGTTTTCGACGGCGAGAATTTTTCGGACTATCCCGCGCCGCCGATAACGAGCATGTGCGTACACGCCGAGAGAATGTTCGTTACCACCGGCGGGGAGCAGACGGAACTTTGGTTTTCCGAATACTTCGATCCGACAAACTGGTATGTTTCGCTCGACAAGGCGGGATTTATCGACTTTCAGGACGGGCTCGGGAAGGTCAATTCGGTCGTCGAGTTCGACGGGTACGTCTACGTTATCCGCGACCACGGCTTAACGAGACTTCAAGGGTACTTTGACCAGCAGGATTTTTACGCCGAAAACGTCAACGCCGGCGGAACGAGAATTTTTGCGCGTTCGCTTGCCGATTGCGGCAAAAAACTCGTGTATCTTTGTTCGGACGGGTTTTATTCGTTTGAAGGTTCGTCCGTAAAAAGAATAATGTTAGGTCTTGACGGAGCGCTCAAAGGCGTTGACAATTCCGACGCGGTCGGCGCTTACTTCGACGGGAAATATTACTGTTCGCTGAACGTTAAAATAGGTGAGAACGTGGAAAAAAGAACGCTTTGCTACGACGTGAATTCGGACGCATTCTACCTTACGAAAGGTTTCAGCGTATCTTGGTTTTTACCGATAAGATCCAATGCGTATACCATGCTCGCCGTTTGCGACGGTATAAACCGTATCGGCGAACTTGACGATAAGTGCAGACTATTCGGAGACAGTCTGAAAAAGTCGTGGGTGAGCGCAAAGGATTCTTTCGGTTCGGATAACGAAAGGTTCTTATCCTCGATGGTCTTGCAGACCGACGGCAATATAACCGTTAATATAACTTCCGATCTCGGCAGCCGCAAGGAACGTTTTTCGGGGAGCGAAAAGGTCGAAAAAAGGGTGATAGGGCTTAAAGGCCACGTTTTTAAGATATGCGTCGAAAGCGACGAGTTCTCTTCGGCGATAAGAAAAACCAAATTGATTTTTACCGAGTAAGGCGGTGTAAGCGTATGCGTGAAAGTATAACAAATCTCAATAAAACTCAACAATATTTGCAAAACAAAACGGCAATAAAGCGTTCGACCGTTTATTTGACGACGGAAGACGGTAAAACGGAAAACGGAGTCACGACTTATAAATTAGTCGGCTTAAACGACGAGGACGTTTTTATCGACGTGGATTTTTGCGCGTACGGGAAAGTTGTGACAAAACTAAACGGCATAGTCCTTGACGGGGCGGAGTACGACGGTCAGGTGAAGATTTCCTACACGGCGCCCGTCCGTCGGGGCGAAAACCATCTTGAAGTCGACTTCTCGTTGGCGTCCGATTACGAGTTGTATTCCATTCGTATCTCGGGAGCGGTCAAAGCATTCGACTACGGCAGTCGTGTGGGATACATTCCCGTTGATCAAGGCGAATGTATTTCCGTTTATAACGGCGCGCAAGGGTTGACCACGCTGACGTACCGCACGGAAAACGACGAATATTTTCTCGTATGGGAAAAGTGCGTTTGCGGCGCGTCGTCCAGGTTGGACGACGACACGGTCGCGCATTTTGCCGTGAAGGACGGGTATATAGACGCGTTTTTGGTAAACACCGCGGTAGGCGACGTCGTGACGAGCGAAAGGTTGCCGATAGGCGGAGTCAAAAATATTTGCGGCGCCGCGGGAGGAAGGTTTTATTGCCTTGACGAAAAAAACAAGTTAAGCGTTATTCGTTTTGAAGAATCGCTCGCTTATACGGTTACCGATACCGATATTTACGCAAAAGAAGCGGTCGCAAACCCAAATTGCGACGCAGTCATTATTATCGAGAAGGACGGCAAAGCCTGGCTGTACGAGAATTTTAACTGAGTACAGTCGGGTAAGAACGCGTTAGACTTCTCAATAAAAAACTTCCCACAAATAAAAATAAAAAATTCAAACCTTAAAAAGGAGATAATTATGACGAAGAGAGCGTTACCCGCCGCCGACGGCTATTTTATAACGGGCGTAGGCGCGGAAAGAAGGATAGGTATATCAAAAAACGGCGTATGTCTTATCGAGGACGATAACGGCGAATTTTTGCCGATAGCCTACGGTCATCAGGTGGAAACGGCAAAAAACGACAGGTTGATCGTAAGGAACGGTCAAAGCGTGAGAACCGTGGTTTTGTGAAAAATAGGAATTGAAACGAGAGTGGAAAGTGGAGAGTGGAGTGTGGAGTTGTGGTCGGACATATTATATATGCTGACGCAAGCATAAACTTTTCTATACAATTCAAGCCGAAAAGTGCAAGGCGGGATTTATTCTCGCCGTTAAGCACTTTACGACCAACAGCCACTCACGGAAAAATCTTTGTTAAAAGATTTTTCGTGAACAAAGGTTTTAATAATTAAGCCGAAAAGTGCAAGGCGGGATTTATTCTCGCCGTTAAGCACTTTACGACCAACAGCTACTCACGGAAAAATCTTTGCTAAAAGATTTTTCGTGAACAAAGGTTTTAATAATTAAGCCGAGAAGCGTAGGCGGGATTTACTCTCGCCGTTAAACACTTTACGACCAACAGTTCTCACGGAAAAATGTTTGCGGAGAAAACATTTTTCGTGAATTAAATTTATCAGGAGATTTATATGAATAAAGTAAAATATTCGGAAAGCGAATTTAAGGAAAAAAAGGCTGAACTTATCGATCAGTTGAAAAGATCCGCCGAAAACCAGACTCAAGCCATAGACAGAATAGAGTCGACCAGAACCAAAGGCGCTTTTGAAAAGAAGAAAACGGACGATCGCACGGACGACGAGATTTTGGCTCAAATCAAACAAAAACTTGAAGCAAAGTACGGTAAACTGACCGAAGAAGCCGAAAAATCCACCGCCGACCAAATTGACGGGGTTAAAGAGAAGAACGCCGCCACCGACGATCAAACCAAAAACAAAAAGACGCTCGCCGAACAGGCGTACGACGAGGCGACCAAGGCTGTCGAAAACGACGCGGTAAAAAGGGGCGTTCAACGCTCGTCCATCGCTAACGGCGGTATAGCCAAATTAAACGGCGAAAAACTGGGCGCGCTCGGCAAAATCGAGGAGGAGGGCTCGGTCAAAAAAAGCGCGTTGGAAGACCGAATTCAAAAACTTAACGACGAACTTGAAAGTTTGAAACTCGAGTACGCCGGCAGAAAGATTTCCGACGAGCAAACCGGGTACGCGAGCGAGATCAAAAAGCGCAACGAGTACAACAACGACGTGACCGCCTACAACAATTCTTTGGAAGAAAAGAATATGAAGTATCGCGACAAGGACGAAGATTTGAGGATCAGCAACGAAAAGGAAGAGGTAAGCAAACAGTTTACCATGGAAAGGCTCAATTCCATCGTCAATTTTTATCGCTCGATAGAGGATAAAGACGTGGCTTTGGCGGACTTTGCGAGCGACGAAGATTTGAGGACCTACTTAGGTCAATACTACACCACGGCTTACAGGTTGATTTTCAACGGCTGATATTATCCAAGCGGATTTTGCCTTATATTCTACGACTTCGGTCGACGGGGAGACAGCCCCGTCGACCGATTTTTTTGCGTCGCTTAAAAAAAGAAAAACCTTTTGTTTTCTTTTAGCGGAGAAATCTCGTCAATGCGTTGACAAAAGTTAAAACTAATTGTATAATATTGAAAAACTAAGCGTTTGTTCGGCGGACTTTTCGCCGCGGCGTCAGACGAAGGGGAACCGAAGATGAATAACGATCTTGAAATCGCCAAAAGGTGTAAACTTCAACCTATTTTGAAGATTGCCGAAAAAATAGGTCTTAAGGAAGACGATATCGAATATTACGGCAAATACAAAGCAAAAATAGATCTTTCCGTTTTGGGTAGAGCCAACAAAAAATCAAAACTCGTTCTCGTAACGGCTATAACCCCAACGCCTTCGGGCGAAGGCAAGACCACGACCACCATAGGGCTTGCCGACGGGCTCAATAAACTCACCAAAAACGCGGTCGTAGCGCTCAGAGAACCTTCTTTAGGACCCGTGTTCGGCGTTAAAGGCGGAGCAGCGGGCGGCGGGTACGCGCAGGTCGCGCCGATGGAGGACATAAACCTTCACTTTACGGGCGACTTCCACGCCATAGGCGCTGCGAACAACCTTCTTGCCGCCATGCTCGACAATCACATCCATCAGGGCAACGAATTAGGTATAGACGTTCGCAATATAGTATGG
>JAFVDA010000005.1 GCA_017478765.1 Clostridia bacterium | reverse complement strand
TACCGAGAATATTTGAAAGTTCGTTGTAAATGTCGCCCGAGCCTTTTACGTAGCACGCGGTGCCCAAGCAAACGCCTATCTGGTACTTGCCCTTAGGCGTAAGGGAAAACTGCGCGTAGAAGGTGGCTACACCGTAGACCTCGGAAAGCGGAACTTTAAGTTCTTCCGCTATGATAACCATAACTTCTTTGGGAAGGTAACCGTAAATACCCTGCGCCTTCTGAAGGGCGGGCATCAAACCACCGGGAACGGTCTTTAAGGCGGATAATTCAGCCCTTAAAGCCTGTTCTTGTTCGGGAGTTCCGTCAAACGGTATAACGTTTTTTTGCATTTGATCCTCCATAAGATTGCCGAGAACAGCCATAGTACTCGACTATAATTATAAAATACGATGTCATTTTATCAAATAATAGTTAAGTAGTCAAATCAAAAGGTCGTATTTTGAAGTTTTTTGTCGAAAATTTTACAAATAAATATGAATGTTTTTTCACATTTTATGCGGAATTTTATCTTCACAAAAAAGAAAAGACCGCTCGAAAGCGGTCTAAACTGAATAAATGTTATTACTTACGCAAGTTTCTTTCCGAATAAAGCGAGAATACCGTCGATCACGAATACTACGCCTACGAGGATATAGAACCAGTCGAGCACGACCCATTTTGCGACTATGAGCATAACGCCGAGCGCAATGGTAAGCGCCGAAACAAGTACGCCAACGATGCTGAAAGGTTTGAGGAAAGCAATCAGTTCGATCACGCCTTTAACGACTAACAATACGCCGAAAACTATCAGAACGAGTTCGACAAAAAGCCAGCCACCAAGCAGGATAAGCGCGCCGATAACAATGGAAACGACACCGGATATAAGGTTGCCGCCGATAAGATCAAACACGCCGTAAACGATAAACAGTATACCGGCAACGGTCATTATCCATTGAAGCATTTGAGCCTTGAAGATAATGAACAGCACGCCGACGACTATGTAAAGTACGGCGTATAGCAACTGTTCGGGGAAGTTTTTAAGTAATTTTTTCTTCTTTGCCATATAATGACACTCCTTATGAATTTTTTACAAATTAAAGGGCTGAGTTTTTCGACTTTTTGAAAAACTAACCTAAAAGATTTACGAATTGACTTTCAAAGTCGTCGAGAGAAAGAGTTTGCGTCGTTCCGTCGTCCATACGTTTTACGGGAATCTCGCCGGACGCAAGTTCGTTTTCTCCGATAGTAGCGACGAATTTAGCGCCTATCTTATCCGAATATTTGAACTGCGATTTTACGCCCCTTCCCACATGGTCTATCTCACATCTCACGCCGTTTGAGCGCAGTTTATACGCCAAAGCAAACGCTTTGTCGTAAGCCGCTTCGCCCATGGTCGCAAAATACAACGCCACACGTTGATCGGGAAGGAATTTTGCGCCCGTCGCTTCCATCAGCATTATGATCCTTTCAAGCCCCATTCCAAAACCTACGCCGGCGACCGATTGTCCGCCGAGTTGACTTATAAGATTATCGTATCTTCCTCCGCCGCAGACGGTACCTTGCGACCCGAGCGCGTCGGTAACGAATTCAAACACGGTCTTGGTGTAATAGTCAAGCCCCCTGACGATAAGCGGATTGACGGTATACTCCAGCCCCGCGAGCGTCAAATAGTTTTTGACCTTTTCAAAATGCTCCTTACAATCGTCGCAAAGATAATCGGTTATTTTTGGCGCGTCCTTTACTATCGCCTTACAGCCTTCTTCTTTACAATCGAGGATCCTCAAAGT
>JAFVDA010000032.1 GCA_017478765.1 Clostridia bacterium | reverse complement strand
CGGCGTTGGTTCCTTCCAAAACCAAGCCGAAGCCGAGTTTTTCGGCAACAGACAATATAAGAGTGAAAATGCTTTTTTTGCAGTAATAGCACCTATCGGGCGGATTAGATACGAATTCTTTCATTTTAAGCGCGTCGAAAAACACCGTTTGATGACTAACGCCCAAACTTTGGCAGAAGTTTTTAGCCTCTTCAAGTTCGTCGCTCGGCATAACGTCCGATATAGCGGTCACAGCCAAAACGTTGTCGGCGCCGAGCGCGTCGACGGCGGTTTTCAACAAAAACGTGGAGTCGACGCCCGCAGAATAAGCAACGGCTACCCTTTTAAGCCCCGATATATACTCTTTTAATTTTTGATATTTTTCTTCCATTTTTACTTATCGAACTCGGCTATAAAAGATAGCGCACGCTCAAAGGAAACGTCAAGGTTTTTGGCGACGCGGCAAACGTCGTCGTACTCGTACTTGCTTTTTTCTAAGCCGTAACCGGTACTCACCTTTTTCCTGACGGAGCCGTAAGGCGTTTCAACGACCGAGTTTATTCTGTCTAAAACATAACGCTTGCAAACGGAAGTTCTAAGCCCTATAGTCGAGTAGTTTTTGAAAATCGCCCGTACCGTCTCATCTTCCGCGCTTTGGTCGCAAAGCACGGTAACGAGAGTACCAAGCCTTGATTTTTTCATGGTGACGGGAGTTAAATAGACTTCCTTTGCGCCCGTTCTCATCAGCCGTTCGCCTGAATAAGCCAACTGCTCGGCGGTCATATCGTCCACGTTAAATTCAAGTTTCACTACCTCGTCGGTAAGGTTTTCTTGCGTTTCGCCAAAGAACGCGCGAACCATATTTGGGTGACTAAAATCCTTTTCGCCCATGCCGTAACCCACCTTTTTTATCGTCATGGTCGGCATAGCGCAAATATGGCTTACAAAGTTTTTTACGAGCGCAACGCCCGTGGGGGTGGCAAGTTCGCCCTCTTCGTCGCCGGCGTAAGCCGTAAGTCCTTCCAACAAATACGCCGTCGCAGGCGCAGGGACGGGAATAACGCCGTGCATGCAACGGGTAAACCCGAAGCCCGTCCTTATAGGCGAACAAACTATCTCGTCGACTTTCAATAGGTCCAAAAGATAGCTTACTGCAACGACGTCGGCAACGGCGTCCATCGCGCCCACTTCGTGGAAGTGTACTTCTTCCACCTTAACTCCGTGCGCCCTGCTCTCCGCTTGGGCGATAAGTTTATATACGTTCAAAGCGTTTTGCTTAACGTTATCGGAAATGTTCAACGAACTGATAATGCGCTCTATATCCTTCAGACCGCTGTGGTGATGATGGTGATGGTCGTCGTGGTCGTGGTGATTATCGTGTTCACCCTCTGACTGTCCGTTTACCGTCACGGTCATCTTTTTGCCGACTATCCCGCGCTTGACGCTTTCCGTCAAAGAATAATGCACTCCCGTGATATTCAGGGCGTTAAGCCTATCTATTACTTGCTCTTTATTGTCAAAAAGGTCGGCAAGCGCCGCGGACAGCATATCCCCCGCAACACCCATCGACAGATCGAGATATAAAACCTTCATTTTCAATTCTCCTTTGTTTTAGGTTGATTGATACGGCTTGCCAAAAACCCGGCGCCGAAGCCGTTGTCGACGTTGACCACGCCCACTCCGCTCGCGCAGGAATTGAGCATGGCAAGCAGAGCCGAAAGCCCTTCAAAATTAGCGCCGTAGCCTACGCTCGTCGGAACGGCTATGATCGGACAATCGACCAGTCCGCCGATAACGCTTGCGAGCGCGCCTTCCATGCCCGCTACGGCGATAACGACCGAAGCGTTCATCAAAGGTTGCAAATTGTTCAATAATCTGTGAAGCCCCGCGACGCCTACGTCGTACAGCCGCTCGACGCGGTTACCCAAAAACTCGGCGGTTATAGCCGCTTCTTCCGCAACGGGGAAATCGCTCGTTCCGCCGCTCGCGACGACTATTGTTCCGCTTGATTTTATACTATAGTTTCCGCCGATAGTTGCGATACGAGCCCTTTCGTGATAGACAAAGTCCTTTACGCCCTCGATGGCGCTTGCCTTTTCGGCGCTCAATCTCGTGACGAGAATTTTATTCTGACCTATCGACAGCATTTTTTTGACGATGGTCTCTATCTCTTTAGCCGTCTTGCCTTCGCCGTAGATAACTTCGTTCACACCCTGACGAAGGGGTCTATGCGCGTCTATTTTTGCAAAGCCCATATCTATAAACGGCTGAGTTTTTAATTTTTCTTCCGCCTGTTCGACGGTCATATCGCCGCGCTTTACGGCAAGTAACAGGTTTTTTACGTCCATATCCATTTTCTAACGAAAACGGCAGTCGGTCAAAATTATCCGACTGCCTCATACTTATTCATTATCCTTTTTGGAAAATAGTTGTTTCACGACTCCGTTCGGGTCGGATATAAGCAGTACGATAAGATAGACGACCACACCCAAAACGGCGACGCATAGACCTAAAAGAGCGTCGTTTACAACGGCGTCAGCCGATTGAGTAAAAAATTCTTCTTTAAGTTCCGCAAACTCGAATACGGCGTCCACCAGCCACATGAGCGACGCGCCCCAAAACTCGAAACACAAAACGGACAGTTTCAGTTTTTTGCGGTCGGGATTGAAATACCATATAAGCGTACTGATAACGGCGCAAATCAATGCGATAACAAGCGTCATTTATTATTCGCCCCCGTCGCTACCCTCTTGGCTATGCGGTTACCGATCGCGACTACCACAGCCCATGCGGCGGTCACGACCACCGACATGGTAACGCCTACCGTAGCCATCTCGATAAGCATTTCTCTTATCGCCGTCGGGTCGGACATTGCCGTCAAAAACGGGAACCAAGGCACTATCTCGCCGTGCCACAAATGCTCGAATGCGAGAAGAATAACCCCGCCCCACAAAAGGCTTGCGAGCCATCCCAGTTTTTTATAAAAGGGCGTTGCGCTCTCTTTTTCGGTCGAACGTTCGGCGTTATTCGCCGTCTCCGTTTGTTTTTTGTGTTTTTTCTTCATAACAGCCGCCGCTATCGTGACGGCTACCGCCTCGACGGCGGGAACTACGAAACAAGCCATAATCTAAACTCCTTTTTATATCTGAATTATCGTATGCGCCCGATAACCTCCAAGCGCCGAGTTAATATTATTTATCGTTTTTTCCGAACTCGTCGAAAGAATAAAACTCCTTGTTTTCGGGAGCGCCGTCGTCGTAATTAAACTCGAACGTAGGCGATTTTTCACGCTTTTGCGGTCTGTCCTGACGCCTTCCGCCGTCCTCGTCGTCATATCTTCTTGCAGGGCGATCGTAATCTCTTCCGCGGTCGTCGTAATCGCGGCGGTCTCTGTCGTCGTACCCACGGCGGTCTCTGTCGTCATATCCGCGGTGATCTCTATCGTCGTAATCGCGACGGTCTCTGTCGCCGTAATCGCGACGGTCTCTATCGTCGTAACCGCGGCGGTCTCTATCATCGTAACTGCGGCGGTCTCTGTCGTCATACCCGCGGCGGTCGTCGTAATCTCTTCCGCGACCTGCCGGGCGATCGTTATAGGCGCCGTAATTGTTCCTGCCGTTGTTTTGTTCGCCTTGGGGCGCTGATTTTCTCGAAGCCAAACCGACTATGTAAGCAATGATATAAAAAATGTTAAGAGAAACTACTCCTGCAATTATCATCATAACATAGGAAGATGCCGCAGCAGGATTCTGCTTAACTTTCGATCTACTCACCGAACTGAAAATTATGCCGAGTAACAATCCTACAAATAAAAAAGCAAAAAGCATAAACACTGATTGCATACCGTCAGTATATCCGCTCGCGCCAATTTCGCGTATCAATTCACTTGAAATAATTGCGCCAAATAATTCAAAAGAGGTTAATCCGATTATAACGAGTACGAATAAAATGATATTGAACACTTTGCCTATAGTGGATATAGTAAAAAATCCTTTCATAATTCTCCTTAAAATTCATGCGTTTTTTTATTTTTGACTGAAATTCAATAACGGTCGTCGCGCTTTTTGCGGCTGACGTAGTTTTCGTACGTTCCGTAACGGGTGGAGCCGTCTTGACGCCGTCCGCCGCTATCCGAACGACTTTCAAAGGCGTCGAACGAGTTTTTTTGTCCGTAATGGTCGTCGCGGCGATCGTCGCTGTCGGCTTGATCGTAATTATACTGCGGTTTGCTCGTTTTGGACGGGCGCGGCGTTCGGCTGAAATCGATATCGACTGCGCTTCTTGCGCCGTAACCGTCGTCGTATACGCCGCCGCGAGCGCCGAATTCCGGGGCGTAAATTTTCTCCTCACGCCCATTATCTTGGGTTGATTGCCGCGCGCTTCCACCATTTTGTTTTTGCGAGCCGACAATAACCAAACCGATTATCCCCGCGATGATATAAAACGGAATTATCGTTCCGAACAAGCATAAAGCGCCAGCTATTATCAATTTGACGAAAACCGAACGAGATGTAGCGCTCGTCACGTCGGAAGCGGAACTTGCGACAAGTATCAGCGCTATCGCCTGACCTAAAAATAACATTATTGCCGACGAATAGTTTTCCCAAAGAAAGGTAAAAAACCCTACGCTGCTGCCGATAGACGCCAGTATGGAAAGCAAAAACAAAATGCCGTAAAATATCGCGCCCAAAATATTCAGTACCAAACCCAAATAAAAGAATACCTTCAAAGCTTTCATAACGAATTTGCTTACGAAAAAAGTTCTAACTCTTTTCAGGGAGTTTTTTTTGCCGAAAAACGCCCTAAACGGCATAAAGTTATAACTATTATATTATAAATTACGCTTTTTGTAAATAAAAAAAGAATATATTTTACCCCGCTTTAAGTAAAAAACGCAAAAATCAAGCCCGCAGGCGGTTGCCTTGCGGGCTTACATACGATTATATTCAGTTAAGATCGTCGTACTTAGAACCGGAACCGCCGCCGAATTGATCGTCCTGATAGCGAGCCCTGCTGTCGGGATCTTCGTCTTCGTATCTTCTTGCGGTAGGTCTTTTGTATTCGCTTTCCTCGTCGTCGTAACGCGAAGAAGGTCTGTCGTAATCGCGCTTATAATCGCGGTTTTCATAATCGCGGTCGTTGCGGTCGTAACCCCTTTGGTCTTCATAACGATCGCCGCTTACTTGATCGTTACCGTTATTTTTGGACAACATAATTATAGCGACAATTCCTGCGATAAGATAAAAAGTATTGCCGATGGCGCCTGCTACTATCATCATTATTGCGCCGCTTTTTGCGCCGCTTTCACCTGCATACACCTTTTTGAATCCCGCTTCACCGAGAATAAGTGCAACTATAACCAGAATAAGCATAGGTATTCCGCCGATGCCGCCGGTTGCGTCGGAACCGCCGAAAAGGCTGGCCAAAGTCAATAGCGCGCAAAGAACGATAAGCACAATGCCTATGATTTTGCCGACCTTTCTTAATGTTGTAACTGCTTTCATAAAAAAACTCCTTACATAAAAGTTTGATAACTGTCTTCAATTATATTATAAGCCGACGAATTTGTAAACGTTTTTGACAAAATTCACCAAATATTTCACAAAACTTTCATTTTTCAGCAAAAAATCGGCTTTGATAAGCCGATTTCAGGTTAGTTAAATTGCGAACGAAAGCGTTTCGGGTAAAAATATCGCCGCGCGTTTATTCGCCTATTTATTATAAACGGTTTTTCCGTAACTGTCG
>JAFVDA010000031.1 GCA_017478765.1 Clostridia bacterium | reverse complement strand
CTGACGGCAGCATGTACGAAGAGGGCGATCCCGACGAGGATCCCGGTTACGACGGCGATCCCGGTATGCTCGGTGACGGTCAACCCGGTCAACCCGGTGACGGCGAGAGCATCTTACCTCCGAAACCCGGTCAAAAGCAAGAGAGCGAAGAAGGTGCCGGTAAGGACGGCGGCGAAGAAGGCAGCGGTTCTCCTTCGAGAGATGACTATACTTCCAAGATAATCGACGGTGAAACCTACTACGGCGATGAAATGGATCAGGCTATCTCCGAAGCGACCGAAAACGCCAACAACGGCGAGGGCGGCTTCGAGAGCGAACTCAACGACCTTATCAATGAATATCTCGGCGGTTTGGGCGGCAACTGATTTTAGGTTGTAAAACAATTAAATCAGTAAGTTTTTAATTAAAAAATCGGTAAGTGCCCGTTATAAAAAGGCGATTGCCGATTTGGTATGTATAAACGACGAAAGTTTTTTATAAATCAAGAAATAATTCAAAAGGTGAGTTTTATTATGGCTACAGAAAAAGACATTGAACAATTCAGCAAACAATGCGAAGAGATCTTCAAACAGGTCTCGCGCGACGTTATCGGTCAGAAGGAAGTCGTCGAAGGCACCATCGTTGCGATGATCGCCGGCGGTAACGTTCTTTTGGAAGGCGTTCCGGGCGTTGGCAAAACCAGGCTCGTCAGAACGCTCGGCAGGGTTTTCGACCTTCCGTTTAAGAGAATTCAATTTACCCCCGACCTTATGCCTGCCGACGTTACGGGTACCAACATAATCGTTAAGGACGAAAACGGAAATTCTTCCTTCCAATTCCAACCCGGTCCGATATTCAGCAGCATTATTCTTGCGGACGAAATCAACCGTGCTACCCCGAAAACTCAATCGGCGCTCCTCGAAGCCATGCAGGAGCATACCGTTACGGTTATGGGCGTATCGAGAAAATTAGAAGAACCTTTCTTCGTTCTCGCTACCCAAAACCCCATCGAGCAGGACGGTACCTATCCTTTGCCCGAAGCGCAGATGGACAGGTTTATGTTCAAATTGATCGTTCCGGATCCTTCGGTCGACGAACTCATGGATATAGTTTATATGACTCAAAAGACCATGGAAGAAGTCGCCGACTGCGCGTGCACGGGTGAGCAGTTGCTCCAAATGAGAGCTACCGCCAACCAGATCCCCGTTGCCGAGGACGTTATGAGATACACCATGATCCTGACCAGCGCAACTCATCCGCAAAGCGAAGTGGCTTCGGAGGCCGCCAAACGCTACATAAGAGTCGGCGCCTCTCCGAGAGCGGGACAAGCGCTTATTTCCGCGGCTAAAGTCAAAGCGCTTATAAACGGCAGATTCAACGTCGCGTACGCGGACGTCAACGAACTCGCGTTCCCCGTATTAAGGCACAGAATAAAACTCAACTTCGAGGCTATCGCCGAAGGTCTTTCCGCCGACGACGTTATCAAACAGGTAGTTGAAGAAGTAAACAAGAAATATAAAGCCAGATAATTTACCTTGGTTTTCACGTTCGCGTTTTTTCGGATAGGTAAAATTATGCGAAAAAACGCGAAAACGTTTGGAGTAAATAATGAAAGTTTCACACTTGAACGACAAATTTTTCAGCAGACTTGAAACCTTGTCGTTAAACTTAAAATCGGACCTCGCCGGGTACTTCGGTGGTCGCCACCTTGTCAAGACTTACGGACAAACGGTGGAGTTTTCCGATTTCAGGGAATATCAGTTGGGCGACGATATCAGAAGGATCGACTGGAACTTATACAGCCGATTTGAAAAGTACTTTTTGAAGCTTTTTACAGACGAAAGGCAAATGAAGGTACAGATATTTCTCGACTGCTCGGCTTCCATGGGGAAGGATAACCCCGAAAAACAAGCCTACGCCATAGCGACCGCCGCGGCGATGGGGTATCTTGCCGTACACAATATGGACAAGGTGACCTTCAACTTTATGACGGGCAATAAGTGCGAAAATCCTTACGGAACGATAATCGGTAAGAACGCTTTTTTGCGCGCTATCTCGGGGCTTGAGAGTATGGAGTTCGACGGGGAAGACGCCGATATACGCGCTTGCGTTACGTCTTCGCAAGATCTTTCGAGAGGTAACGGGCTTTCGGTCATTGTTTCCGACTTTTTTACCGAATACGACTGGAAAGCCGCAGTTGACTACCTACTGTATATGAAGCGTCAGGTGCTTCTCGTTCAGGTCGTCACTCCCGACGAAGCCGATCCCGCGTACGACGGCAGAGTCAGCCTTTTCGACTCCGAAGCCACCAACGCAGCCGACCCTAAAAATATGAAAATGAGAATAACGCGCGGCATGCAACAGGCATATCAAGAGGCTCTCAAGGATTACTACGCCGATATGAAAGCCTTTTGCAATAAACGCGGAGTTTCTTACGTAAGGGTGAGAACCGACGATCCCATCGAAAGAGTTTTCTTCGGTCAATTATTAAAGGCAGGTATTATGGAATGAGATTATTGACGCCTTTAGGCTTACTTGCGTTGTTGTCGATAGTCGCGCTCATAATCATCTACATTATCCGACCGAACTATCAGCAAAAATTCATTTCGACGACCTTCGTCTGGAAGTTAAGCCTTAAATACAGAAAAAAGAAAATACCGACGAGCAAGTTAAGAAACATCATTTTGATAATCATTCAAGTTCTTATCCTTACGCTCGCCGCGGCAATTTTGACCACTCCTTCAAAAATCCTGCAAATGCGGGAAGACAGTAGGGAAGTTATACTAATTATCGACTCTTCCGCGAGCATGAGAACGGGCGAAGGCGAAACTTCGCGTTTCAATAGAGCGG
>JAFVDA010000030.1 GCA_017478765.1 Clostridia bacterium | reverse complement strand
CGAGCGGAATATCTAACTCACGGGCACGGCTTATAAGCATGGGGTTAACCCTTTTTTGGTCGTCTATGCCGTGGTCATGTATCTATATATAATAATCCTCTCCGAAAGCCTTCTTCATAATCAAATCGTGAGCTCTCGCGCCTTCGATATCGCCCGCCAAAAGCAACCTCGGAAGTCTTCCAGCTAAGCACGCCGAAAGGCATATTACGCCCTCGGTGTGCTGTAAAAGCGTCTTGTAGTCGCAACGCGGCTTACTGTAAAACCCGTCGACGTACGCGATGGAGTCGAGCAGAATAAGGTTTTTATAACCCGTTCTGTTTTTGGCTATCAAAATCAGATGCTCGGTCTTTGACTTTGGAGTTTTGTCGGCAATGTCGTCGGTCATGTAAAACTCGCAGCCGATGATAGGCTTAATGCCCGCCTTTGTCGCTTCTTCAGCAAAGTAAAGGGTGGCGAACATATTGCCGTGGTCGGTTATGGCGCAAGCCGTTTGCCCGAGTTGTTTGCAGCGCTCGAAGACCTGATCGACGCGCGCCGCGCCGTCAAGTATACTATATTCGGTATGAAGATGAAGATGAACGAAATCTTTCATAATTATCCTGTCGCGTATTTAATGGTTAAAGCGGCTTTTTATCGCCGCGAGCTTTCTTTACCGAAACTCGGCAAATTATTTCAAATAGTACATCAATATCTCGTTTTGAACGTAAAGATACTCGTCCTTGATTTTTACCCTTTCTTTGCTTATATCAAGGTATTTTTCCGTAGATTTGATAGCGTCGGCAAAGTCGGAAGTAAACTCCGAACCAAACGCCGACCGATATTTATCGAGATCGACGCCAAATGTAGTGCGAAGGGCAAGCATTACGAACTCGAATTTCGCGTCCTCGCCTTCGATGACTTCGCCCGACGCTTCGGGATACTTGTTGTTTAGCAATAAATGCACGTACTCGTCGATTGAAAAAACGTTGGTAAACCGCCTTCCGTCTATAAACGACGAAGCCGCTACGCCGAAGCCTATATACTCTCCGCGCATCCAGTAGTTAAGGTTATGTTTACTCTCGAACCCCTTGACGGCAAAGTTGGAGACTTCATATCTATCAAGACCCTTTTGCTTTAAGTATCCGACGGCATAATCGTAAAGATCGGCTACCTCGTCGTCGCTTAAAAGTTCGCCGTTAAGATAATCGGTATAAATAGGCGTTCCCGGTTCGGCTTTCAATGCGTATAAAGAAATATGCTTGACGCCGCCCGATAGAGCAAGGTCGATGGAGTTTTTAACGTCCTCCGTCGTCTGGTCGTAAAGCCCTATCATGACGTCCGCCGAAAGATTAAAGCCTTTGAGCATCGCGCAGGCGTTTAAGTAATCCTTTGCGTCGTGTATACGCCCTATCCTTTTAAGCGTTTTGTCGTCAGCCGATTGAAGCCCCAACGAAAACCTGTTTATTCCCGCCTCGCGGTAAATTTTAAGTTTGCCCTTGTCGAGCGTTCCGGGGTTGACTTCCAAAGTTATTTCGGCGTTTTCCGTCAACTTCGCGCACTCTTTTATAAGGCGCATGGCGCCGAGAACGTACTTGGCGTCGACAAAAGAGGGAGTTCCGCCGCCGAAGTACACCGTGTCGAAGGTCTTATCTTTCAAAGCGGCAAATCTCGAACGCATTTCCCTGTAAAGACAGGCGAAATAGGCTTCCGCCTTGCCCGTTTCCTTCGGAAAAGACGCAAAGTCGCAATAGGAACATTTGCTCGCGCAAAATGGAACGTGAATGTAAATTCCTGCCATATCCGTCACTCGCTGTCTATCTTCAAAATGGACATAAACGCCTCGCTCGGTATCTCGACCGTGCCGAGTTTTCTCATGCGCTTTTTGCCCTCTTTTTGCGCTTCCAAAAGTTTCTTTTTTCTCGTTATATCGCCGCCGTAGCACTTGGCGAGAACGTCCTTTCTAAGCGCTTTTACCGTCTCTCTTGCAATTATTTTTCCGCCCACAGCCGCCTGAATGGGTATCTCGAACATCTGGCGCGGAATGACTTCCTTGAGTTTTTCCGCTATCGCTCTGCCCCTTGCGTAAGCCTTTTCTCTATGGACGATTATGGCGAGCGCGTCGCAAACTTCGCCGTTTAAGTACATATCCAGTTTCACAAGATCGCTCTTTTCGTAACCGGTTATCTCGTAGTCAAAGGAAGCGTAACCGCGCGTTCTCGACTTAAGCCCGTCGAAAAAGTCGAAAATAATTTCGTTGAGCGGCAATTTGTACTGCAACCTGACGCGTTTTTCTTCCAGATAGGTCATATCGATAAACACGCCGCGCTTTTCCTGACACAGTTCCATAATGGGTCCCAAGTATTCGGGCGGAGAATAGATATTCGCAAGTATGATAGGTTCTTCCATATAGTCTATGGTCGAAATGTCGGGCAGCCTCGAAGGGTTTTCCACTTCGGCGACCGAACCGTCGGTCAAATGCACCTTGTACGAAACGGACGGCGCCGTGGTGATTATCTCTATATCGAACTCGCGCTCTATTCTTTGCTGGATTATTTCCATGTGCAAAAGCCCCAAAAAGCCGCATCGAAAACCAAAGCCGAGCGCCATGGAGTTTTCGGCTTCAAAAGTCAAAGCGGCGTCGTTTAACTGCAACTTCATAAGCGCGTCTTTCAGGTCGTTGAACTTGCTTCCGTCCAGCGGATATATGCCCGAAAACACTACGGGGAGCGCCTTTTTATAGCCGGGAAGCGGATTTTCGGCAGGGTTTGAAACCAAGGTTATGGTATCGCCTACGGCGGTATCCTGCACGCTCTTTATGCTCGCCGCGATATAGCCGACCTCGCCGCTCGTAAGTTCAGACTTTGGCGTCGGTTGCGGAGAGAATACGCCCACTTCCGTGACCTCGAACTGCTTGTCCGAACGGAAGGTCTTTATCCTGTCCCCCGCCTTGACGGTGCCGGCTTTAAGACGAACGAAGCATATTACGCCCTTAAAATTATCGTAATACGAGTCGAAGATGAGCGCCTGCAGCGGCTTGTCGTCGAGATCTTCGGGCGGCGGAAGAAGTTCCACTATCTTTTCCAGAACTTCCCCGACGTTTAACCCGACCTTTGCCGAGATGAGCGGCGCGAGCGAACAATCGATGCCGATAACGTCTTCTATTTCCGCCTTAACTCCGTCGGGATCGGCGGAAGCCAAATCTATCTTGTTGATAACGGGCAAAATTTCAAGGTCGTTATCGACGGCAAGATAGACGTTTGCAAGCGTCTGCGCCTGCACGCCCTGCGTTGCGTCGACGACCAAAATCGCCCCTTCGCACGCGGCGAGCGAACGGGAAACTTCATACGAAAAGTCGACGTGCCCCGGCGTGTCGATAAGGTTGAAAGTATATTCCACCCCGTCGCTTGCCTTATAGAACATTCTGACGGGCGTAAGTTTTATGGTTATGCCGCGTTCGCGTTCCAAGTCCATGGAATCGAGAAGTTGATCCTGCATTTCCCTTTCGGAAACCTGCCCGGTCATCTCGATAAGCCTGTCGGCAAGAGTGGACTTGCCGTGATCGATATGCGCTATAATGCAAAAATTGCGGATGTTGGATTTTAGTTTTTTACCCATAATATAAATCGTTCCGTGTAAACTTCAAATTCAAAAGAAAAACTATAATAAAGTAGAGAGTGGAGAGTGGTATTTTTGAGAGTGGAGAGTGGAAAGTGGAGAGTTGAAATGCGGATAAGAAAATTTTATGATAATTTGTTTGTTCCACATCAAACTCTTGAACTAACCACTATACTTACTCAAACAAAGATAAAGTCAGTAAATTATCAAAGTTGTTGTTTTATAGAAAAGTTTATTCCTGCGACAGCATATATAATATGCCCGACCGCAATTCCACTTTCCACTTTCAACTTTCAACTTTTTTTCAAGCGTACATTGTTTTATTATATATAGTATATAATAAACTCTCGCTTGTTTGCAAGAGAATAACTTCAAATTTTTGCGTTATTCAAAAAAACCTTGCCATCGCCGTCGATTAGTGGTATAATTCGGATATGAAAACGAGATTAGATAAAAATCACTGGTTACTGACTCGCCCGTGCGCACATAGGGGGCTACACGGCAACGGAGTTTCCGAAAACAGCGCAAGGGCTTTTGAACTTGCGATAGAAAACGATTACCCCATAGAACTGGACGTGCAAATGACCGCCGACGATAAACTTATCGTAATTCACGACGACGATATGTTCCGCTTGACCGGCGTTCGCGGTGACGTTCGCCAAATGACCTTTAATGAAGTCCGAAAACTTCGCCTTTCAGACGGTCAGGGGATACTATCGTTCGAGCAATTTTTATCCTTGGTCGCAGGCAGAGTGCCGCTGCTTATCGAGATAAAGCAACAAAAACGCAAAGGGGTTGAAAACCTTGTGTTGAACGCCTTGAATGGTTATAAAGGAGAGTTCGTCATTCAGTCGTTCGATCCGCTCATAATGTATCGGATCAAAAAACTTGCGCCCGATATTATCCGCGGGCAACTTGGCGGCGGCAAAGAACTGCCCGTCAAGGGTATAAAAGCGCATATAGTCAAAAATATGTCGCTCAACTTTTTGGTCAAACCCGACTTCGTAAACTATCATCTCGATTCGCTACCAGTTAAAAAAAGCGTCACAAACGGTTTACCTATTCTCGGGTGGACAGTCAGGAACGAAGAACAATTAAGTAAAGCAAGAAAATACTGCGTAAGTTTCGTGTTTGAAAACGTGACACCTTAAAAAAACACAAAAAATCACCCCGTCGGGATAGTCCCGACGGGGTTTTTGCGTAAAGGTCAAATAAGCGAAAAGCCCGCCTATAACCTTAATATCGCTACTTTTTCACGCTGTCCGAAAGCGCTTTGATGATAAACTTAGCCACCATATCCAAAGTGGCTTCGTCAAGATCGGATTTGACGTTTTCTTTTAAGACGTCCTTTACGGATTGCTCGTCCACGTTCGTTTCCGACTTCAACTTTTCGACGATATCGTTTACCACCTTATCCAGTTCGTCCGACAAAACTATGCTCGACAAAAGTTTTTCAAGACCTGACTTTATGTCCTGTTTATCCATAAACGCTATCTTTTTAATGAAAGAAGTCAAAACTATGGCGAGCGCGCCCGAGGTCACCGCCTTTTGAGCGCTCTCCGAAAGCGACAGCGAGAACATTACCGTTTCGGTGAAAAAGGTCAAAGTAAGCGCTATCGCAAAGGATATAAACAAGCATACCTTTGCCGACACGTTTTTGAACTTTCTCAAAACGACCGAAGCGGCGCAAGCGATCACGGCGACGATTATTATCTCTACGCCGAGATCTTCGAGTAAGGTTATAACGTTTAATTGTTGCATCGCGTACCCCTTATTATCAAGGGACAGGCGTAGCCCTATTTGCCGAATATACGACTATCGTTTTGTTCAAAGCGTCTTCTGAACGCATTTTTGAAATGATATAAAAAACTCTTCATCCTATCCCCTGAATCGAATAATAGATTTTACCAAACGCGTTTTAATTATAATACGCCAAAACTATCCAAGCCTTGATAACCGACAGTATCGTATAAAAATCTTTCGTTAGGTCGATAATTTTTCGTATGAAACTGTCACGCTCGCTATCGGTAAACAAAAAAAGACTTGATCAGTCGCTCAGTACGTCCGACGTAGTGTTTTTCGATTTGAAAATATCGGATAAGCGCGCGCTCGTTTTATACGTTGACGCATT
The DNA here is from genome assembly GCA_017478765.1 of Clostridia bacterium. Classification (GTDB taxonomy): domain Bacteria; phylum Bacillota; class Clostridia; order Christensenellales; family Borkfalkiaceae; genus UBA4636. The sequence continues at coordinate 4,963 of JAFVDA010000030.1, read as the reverse complement.
GACCGATCAGACGCAAATAGGTGATCTTATCCTTCGTCCGCTCAAAACCGTACAAGGTCAATCGGACGTCGAAAGCCTTCAAAAGTTACTCCCCCAGCCCGGTTCGACGATAGTTTGCGACGATCAAGACGTTATCTCAAAAACTCTTGAGGGAAACGCGGTTCTTCTTATCGACGGCGAAAGCCGTGCAATAAGTTTCGACGTCAAAAAATTTGATTTCAGGGCTATTACCGAGCCGCCCACTTCCGCGGTCGTAAGAGGTCCGAGAGAGGGGTTTACCGAATCCATCAAAGCAAATCTGTCACTACTTAGAAGACGCGTGAAAACGCAAAACTTTTCCGTTGAAAAGTTTAAGGTCGGAAGGATAACGCAAACGGACGTTGCCATCGTTTATCTATCAAATATAGCCGATAACGGCGTTATAGACCGACTTCGCAAAAAAATTAAGTCCATCGACGTGGACGGAATAGTCGACAGTTCTTATATAGCCAAGTTCATAGACGAAAAAAAATCTTCCCTTTTCAAGCAGACGGGCACGACCGAAAAGCCGGACGTTCTCACCGCTAAAATTCTCGAAGGAAGAGTGGGCGTTTTGGTGGACGGCTCGCCGATAGCGTTGACCGTTCCGTATCTGACGTTTGAAGATTTTCAAAGTTCGGAAGACTATTATCAAAACACCTATCGCTCGAATATGGCGAGGATAGTTCGCGTAATTTCCTTGACGCTCGCCGTGTTCTTGCCGTCCATATTCGTTTCGGCGCAACTGTTTCACCTGCAAATAATTCCGCTCAATTTTTTACTTACGATAGTCAACAGCATAAAAGGTATTCCGCTATCCCCGTCGCTTGAAATGTTCTTTACGCTATTAATATTCGAGATATTAAACGAAGCGAGCATACGAATGCCAAAGTACGTCGGTATGGCTCTATCCATCGTCGGCGCGCTCGTTTTAGGCGATACGGCGGTAAGGGCGGGAATAGTTTCAACGCCTACCATAATGATAATGGCGCTATCGGGGATATGTTTGTATACCGCCCCCGAACTGGTGGATTCCATGTCCTTTTTGCGGCTGTTGTTTTTACTCATCGCAGGTTCCGTCGGAGCATTCGGACTGATAGTAGCGTGCGGCTTTTTGCTCGTGTACCTTACCTCTTTGGAAAACTTCGATACGCCCGTTTTGGCGCCGTTTGCTCCGCTCGTTGCCAAGGACTTAAAAGACGGGGCTTTTATGACATTCTTACCCGATATGACCATGCGCCCCATATCCTTAAAGCCAAAGGACAAAAAAAGGATGAAAGTGGAAAATGAATAGTTCGTTTGAAGAAAAAAACCTCATAAAAGTAAGGCAAATTTGCTTTATCTATCTCGCTTTCACGCCCGTTATAAAACTGCTTACCATGCCGTCCTACATTGCGGAAGTATCTTTTGAGGGTTTACTATTAAGTTTTTTGATAGGCTGCGCCGTCGACGCGCTTTTATTGATAATCATACTTAACCTGTCGTCCGGACAAAGGAACGCAACGCTTTATAACGACTTCAACAAAAACTACGGCTCCATCCCGACGAAAATTATATTTTTAATACTGACCGTTTACTATATTGCAAGAAGCGTTTATCCCATATTCGAGCATAAGTTATACGTTGAAACCACCCTTTACGAAATGATGCCCGAACGCATAACCTTTTACGTGTTTTTTATATTCTCGACCTTTTTATCTCTGAAAGGCTTGAAGATACTCGGGCGTTCCGCCGATATCGCCGTATGGCTGACGCTTGTAGGGCTTGCGCTCGCCCTATCCCTATCCGTAGGTTCCGCCGATTACAGTAATCTTTTGCCGCTGATTCCGAGAGATCTTGCTCCCGTCCTGAAAGGCGCTTTCAGAAGCGGCGTGTGGGGATTTGACAGCCTGTATATGCCGCTTATGCTCGGGCATTTCCGCGCGGAAAAGGCTTATAAGACCAAAATTACGTTGAGTTTTATAGGCGGCAATCTGTTAGTTGCGCTAGTCATAGCCACCTTTTACGGTATCTACGGAGCGGTGGCGTCAGGGCAAAACTTTGCCCTTGCGGATATGAGCGTATTTTCGGTGATCGTCACGAATATAGGAAGATTTGACTTCGTTTCCGTGTTCCTTTTGTTATTTGCGCAAATTTTCGCCATCGCAATGCCCCTTCAATTTGCGACTAAAAGTCTGGAACGGGTTTTGCAAACCAAAAACTCGACTATTCCCGCCGTTATAGTCAACGGTTTGCTGCTTCTTGCGACCGCCTTTTTCGGACGGCAAACTTACAATACCCTGTCGCTGTCTGTATCGGTCGGCGTATACGCATTTATCGCGGTGAGCGCGATTATGCTCGGCGCAATGTTATTTATAAAGAGGAATAACCGAAATGAAGTTTTTGAAAAATAAAGTCGTCTTATTTTTGCTGCTCGTTCTCGCCGTTTTATACTTTTCGTCCGACTTCGCGCTGATCGACATTGAAAAAACGGCTATAATCGTCGCAATCGCCATCGACAAAGAGAACGACGACTTTTCGGTCACAGCGCAAATAGCCGTTCCGCAATCCACGGATAACGCCTCTTCCAACGACGACGCCATTATGACCGCCGAAGGCACGACCGTTCTCGAAGCGATCAACAATATCGGCAAGGATACGGGCTGGCACCCCAAATTATCCTTTTGCAGTATGATATTTATAAGTCGGGAACTTGCGCAAGAGGACGTCGAACACGTCGTAGACTTTTTTATGAGTTCGGAAAAGGTGCAAAATTCGGCTATCATCGCCATGGCGGACGATAAGGCTAGCGACCTTTTGCTTGCCGACACGCCGCTCGATTCCATCTCGTCGTTCGCCCTTCAAAAAATAGTTTTGAAGAACGAATGGATGGTAAGTACGGTCGGAGTGACCAACATAAAAAAGTTTGCGTTTATGAATTATTCCAAGGCAAAAACCGCCTATATGCCCGTTATCAGGATAATCAAAGGGAAAACGAAGGGTGGCGGAAACTCGAGCGGGCTATCGCCCACGGCGGCGCAAAGCGGCTCGGGCGGAGAAGAGGGCGGAAATAAGAAGGAAGAAGTCATATTCTCGGCGTCGGAAATAGCGCTTTTCAAAAACGGAAAATTCGTCGGGCAACTGACCGATCGCGAAACACTATGTTATTATCTTCTCGAAGGTCCTGTTTTTGAAGCGTACACGAGCGTTGACGTCGGTGAGGACGGCTATTTTCTTCGCCTTGACGCAAGTTCTTTTTCGGTCGACGTGGACGTAAAAAAGTCGACGGTAAAACTGTCGCTCGATATGAAGGTGGTCGTCGCCGACTCGACGTCGGGCGCGGATTTGAAAAACTTCAACAAAAAAGCGGACGTTGATAAAGCCGTTCTCGACGCGCTCGTTGATAGCACCGAGTCGACCGCAAGGTCGATGTTTGCCAAACTTCAGTCGATCGACGCCGATTTATTTATGATAAAAGATAAGATATACAAATATCATAATTCCCTTTACGAGCGTTTTAAGGATAAGCCGCTATCTCGCTATACGCTTGAACTGAATTTTTCCGCGCGCCCCGCCGATTAAAAAACACAGCCCCGAGCGACCTATACGATGTCGCTCGGGGCTATTTCAACTATAAATAAACCTAATCAATACAACTGAACGTAACTATCTCTGTCGGCTCCGACGGAAACGTATTTTATCCTTGCTCCCGTCGCTTTTTCGATATACTTAACGTACTTTTGAGCGTTCTCGGGAAGATCTTCCCAACGTCTTGCTCCGCTGATATCCGACTTCCAACCGTCAAAATACTCGTACACGGGTTTAGCGTTTACAAGGTCGACGCCCGTGGGGAAGTCGGAGGTGAGTTTGCCGTCGACTTGGTACGCAACGCAAACGGGTATCTTGTCGAGATAGGACAAAACGTCCAACTTGGTCAGCGCTATATCGGTCGCGCCCTGCATCAAAATGCCGTACTTGGACGCAACGACGTCAAATCCGCCTACCCTTCTCGGTCTGCCGGTAGCGGCGCCGTACTCTCCGCCCGCTTCGCGAAGTTCTTCGGCTTCATGACCGAACATTTCGCAGGTGAACGGACCTTCGCCAACGCAGGTAGAATAAGCCTTCATGATACCGATAACGCAGTCGAGCTTCTGACCGGGAATACCCGCGCCCACCGTGGCGTAGCCGGCTATCGTGGACGACGACGAAGTATAGGGATAAATACCGAAGTCGATATCTCTCAGCGCTCCCAGTTGCGCCTCGAACATGACGGACTTACCTGCCTTTATCGCTTGGGTAAGATAGGTCGTAGTGTCGCAAACGTAATCTTTGAAAGGAAGCGCGTAAGTTTTGAGCCAGTCCATCATTTCCTTTAACTCAATGGGCTTGGAATTATATCCGCCGACGACGGTCAGGTTCTACCACTCAATTATATCTTTCAACTTACTCTCGATGGCTTCAAAGTGAAATAAGTCCCCCATACGAAGGGTTTTCTTCATATACTTATCGGCGTAAACGGGAGCGATACCGCGCCTTGTCGAACCGAATTTTTTATCTGCGAGCCTGTCTTCCTCAAGACAATCCATAAGCACGTGATAGGGCATGCAAATGGTCGCTCTGTCGCTTATTTTCAAGTTTGCGGGAGTAACCGTAACGCCCTTTTCTCTCAGTCTTTCGACTTCGCCGAAAAGGTGCTTTAAGTCTATGACCATTCCGGGACCCATGACGTTTACCGTCTCTTCTCTGAGTATTCCGCTCGGCAATAAGTTAAGAACGAATTTACCCCTTTCGTTTACCACCGTATGACCTGCGTTGTTTCCGCCTTGATAGCGGCAGACGACGTCGTATTCGGACGATAAAAGGTCGACCATTCTGCCTTTGCCTTCATCGCCCCAGTTGATACCAACTATTCCCGTTAACATTTTTTCACCTATATATCCTTGGTTAAATTATTTTTTAATAAACT
>JAFVDA010000029.1 GCA_017478765.1 Clostridia bacterium | reverse complement strand
GACTGTTGGTCGTAAAGTGCTTAACGCGAAGAATAAATCTCCGCTTGCACTTTTCGGCTTAATTATATAAATATATTCACGAAAAATCTTTTAGCAAAGATTTTTCCGTGAGGACTTGTGGTCGGAAGCGTTTACGGCGAAAATGAATTCCGCCTACGCTTCTCGGCTTAATAATATAAAGATATTCACGAAAAAACTTCTAGCAAAGATTTTTCCGTGAGAACTGTAGGTCGTAAAGTGCTTAACGGCGAGAGTAAATCCCGCCTACGCTTCTCGGCTTGAATTTTATAGAAAAGTATATTCTTGCGACAGCATATATAATATACTCGACCGCAATTCCACTTTCCACTCTCCACTTTTCACTCTCCACTTTCAACTTTCTTTATACAAAATGTCGTCCGCAATAGGCTTATAAAAAAGTTTTTTGACCATTGCGGGGCGCTTTTCATAGGCAAGTATCCACGAAAGTTTTGCAAAAGTCGCTTCCAAAGTCATATCGTAACTTTCTAAAAAGCCGTACTTTTCCTTGACGGCTTTACCGACCTTGTAGACGGTCATATTGCTGCCTTCGTTTTCGACCTGAGTGCAGGTGACGAGTATCTTGCCGAGTTTTTTCCACTTGGCGATGATCTCGTAGATCCCGTAACCGTCGGGAATACCGCCCGTACCGAAACTTTCGATTATGACCGCGTCGGAAGTCGAGCAAATAAAGTCAAGCGTAGCGGGGTTTGCGCCGGGCGTAAGTTTGAACAGACCCACGCTTCTGTCGAGTTTATCGAAAAACCTGACCTTGCCGCGCCTTTTTTGGTTGTAATACGGAATAACCTTACCATCTAAAATAGTGGCGATATACGGGAAATTTATGCTCGAAAACGCGTTAAAAGAGCGGCTTCTCGTCTTTTTGGCGCGAACGCCCGATATAACTTTACCGTCGAAAACTATTTGCGTTCCGCTTGCCTTTTCGTAAGCGCAGTATAAAAAACTGTCGTACAGGTTGGTTTTTGCGTCGGTAACTTCCGTTCCGAGCGGTTTTTGCGAACCCGTTATAACGATAGGCTTTCGGTTGTTTTGAATAAGATATGAAAGCGCCGCCGCGGTGTACGCCATAGTATCCGTGCCGTGCAGGATAACGAATCCGTCGTATAGGTCGTAATTATCCCGAATTGTCTTTGCTATGGCTTCCCAGTGCGGGTGCCACATATTAGTGCTGTCAATGTTGAATAGTTGCGTCGCCGTTATCTCGCAAAAATCGGAAACGTTCGGAACCAAAGACAAAATATCCCGAGTATTCAAAACGGGGGTAAGTCCGTCGCTCGTAGCCATGCAAGCGATAGTGCCGCCTGTGGCGATCATCAAAATTTTCTTTTTCATATCAACTCACCCCTTGGTCTTTATCGGGTTTGGCTCCGCAAAGCCGCAAATACTCCCGATAACTGTCGTTGACTATTTTATCCCAAGTGACGTAAACTTCCTTATAGGCGTTTTCGCTGACCAAAGATAGTAAATCCCGATCGCAAAGAGCGGACTTAACGCCTTCGGCAAACCTGTCGCAGTCGTCGGGGAATATAAACCCGTTGCGGCCGCCGGTAATCGTGCAGGACGTAACGCTCCCCTCGATAAACGCGCACGGCGTTTTCATTGCCGCAGATTCTATCTGAATTATACTTGAAACGTCGTACTTGCTCGGAAACAGCACCATATCGGCGGACAGATAATAATCTTCTAATTCGGAAACGTCGTTAAGTTGCCCCGTCAGAACGCAATCGTCCAAAACGCCGTCGCTATATAGGCGTTTTTCCAGCGTTTCACGGTCGGGCCCTTCGCCTATGAAGAACATTTTGAATTTGACGTTAGATTGTTTGAGCCTACTCAAGACGTCGGCTATAAACAGTATGTTCTTTTGCAAGACCAGCCTGCCGACGAACAGCAGCGTTTTTTGGTCGGTGACGCCGTATTTTTCACGAAAACGCTTTATTCTATCTTCCGCGTCGGAAGGATATATAAAGTCGGTGGCGTTGGGCATCAACTTCACTTTGCCCTTGTAGCCGTACTCGACGAGCGTATTTGCGCTTGCCTCGTGCATGGTCCATACTTCGTCGGATAATTTGAATGCGCGCATTATATTGCTCATCGCAATATCCGTCAGCAGTTTACTTTTCGTCGCGCGAAAAACGTCCTTTTTGTATTGACTGTGAAAGGTCGCAACCATCGGCGCGCCCGTCCGTTTTTTCAGCCAAACAGCCGTTTTTGCAAGAAGGAAGGGCGAATGAACGTGAATAACGTCAACGCGAATCTTTGAAAGAATACCTTTGAGTTTTCCGTCGAAAGCGGGAACTGCGGAGTCGTAATTGAATTTTTTAAGATATATGCTTTTTACGCCTATTACGAGATAATCGTTTGAACGAACGGTTTTGCCCCTGTCCTTTGGAACGACGACTATGACGTTACTTTTCTTAGCCAAACGCTTGGCGAGATTGTCGACCACTTTGACAACGCCGTCAACGCACGGAAAATACGCGTCGCAAAACATTACGACGGTGCGTTTGCCGTTATTGTTGAATTGTCCGATCGTCTCTTCGACCTGTTGGTAATAAAGATCTTCGGCGATCCTTTCCGGTTTGGTCATGATAATCTATCTATAATTAAATGATATTCCTATATTGAGAGTGGCAATTCCACTTTCAACTTTATTCACGAAAAATCTTTTAAGAAAGATTTTTCGTGAATACACT
>JAFVDA010000028.1 GCA_017478765.1 Clostridia bacterium | reverse complement strand
CGGGGCATTTTACGAAAAGGTACGGGGCGTCCTTCCCGCCGAAACGTTTTAAGCCGCAATTATCGCAAAAGTCGGAAAGTAAGCGGGCGTTATTCAGGTAGTAGTCGACGTTTTTTTCCGAAGCTTTAACGCCTTCTTCGGTCAACGCGGCAAAAGCCGCTACTTGCACCGGGTAACTAACTCCGTTGAATTTTGCCGACTGCCGCCTTAAAAACAACTCTGTGAGCGACCTTTTCCCGACCATAAGGTCTTTTGGTATCACGCTCCAACCGCACCTGACCCCCGTAAACCCCGCTCGCTTTGAGAAAGATCCGACTTCTATCGCGCAATACCTTGCTCCGCTTATCTCGAATATGCTTTTCGGATTATCCGAGCGAATAAACGCCTCGTAAGCGCCGTCGTAGATTATAACCGAGCCCGTGGAAAGCGCAAAATTCACCCACTCTTTGAGCGTTTTTTTCGAGCATGCCACGCCGGTAGGGTTATTCGGCGAACAAAGATAGATAACGTAACTTGCCCGAGCGACATTTTTAGTCCTTGGCAAAAACCCGTCCTCTTCGGTTACGGTCAAAAACTTTACTTTATTGCCGTGCAAAATATTGTCGTCGACGTACGCGGGATAGGACGGCGACACGACGAGCGCGGTAGGCTCGTCAAACAGATCGAGTAGGTTTGTAAGATCGCTTTTTGCTCCGTCGCTTACGAACACTTCGTCGGCTTGAACGAAAGCGCCGAGTTTATTATATTTATCGGCAATCGCCAAGCGTAAAAAATCGTAGCCCGCGGTCGGCGGATAGCCCTTAAAACCCTTTTCCGTTGCCATTTTGTTTGCGGTTTTTGCAAACGCCTCGGCGATAGTTTTCGGAAGCGGCAGGCTTACGTCGCCTATGCCGAGCGATATTATATCCGTTTGACCGCTTTGCCTTTTGAAATTTTCCACCCTTTCGGATACCTCGCGAAAGAGATAGTTTTGCGATAGGCGCTCAAAGTTTTTGTTAGTCCTCAACATACGCCACCCCATCGTAAACGATTTTACAGTCGCCGTCAAGTCGGACGGAATAGTCTTTAGCGACCGTCACGGTAAGCGTTCCGCCTTCCATTTTAACGTTTAGCGGAGTATCGAAGTCGGCAAGTCCGAGTTTCACGGCGACGGCGCCTATCGCGCACGCGCCGCTTCCGCAGGAAAGCGTTCTGCCGCTACCGCGTTCCCACACGAGCGCGGTAAGATTTTGCCTGTCGATAACCTTGACGAACTCAACGTTGGTCCTTTGCGGAAACATGCTCGCCCGCTCCAACGTTTCCCCCATTTTAAGGTTTCCGACGGCAAACGGGTGTTCGCAAAAGATAACGGCGTGAGGGTTCCCGACCGAAACGCACGTGATCAGGAGCATTTTGCCGTCTATCTCCACCGATTTATTTATTATCGGCTCGCGCGCAAGAACGGGAATATCGTCGGGAGAAAACGAAGCTACGGCGAAATTAACTCGGCTCGTCACGACCTTTTTACCCGAAACGAGCATATCCGCTCGATAAATTACGCCCGAAGAACTTATTTTAAGCCGCGTTTTGTCCGTATAGCCGCGCTCGAACAAATATTTTGCCACGCACCTTAAAGCGTTTCCGCACGTTTTGCCCAAACTTCCGTCTGCGTTGTACATCTCTAACTTAAAGTCGGCTTTTTGGTCGGGGAGTATTAAAACCAGCCCGTCTGCCCCTACGGAAAACCGCCTAACTGACAAAATTTTCGCAATTTGCGACGGGTTTTTCAGCCGATTTTTAAGGCAGTTGACGTATATATAATCGTTGCCGCACGCCTGCATCTTGGTAAATTCAAGTTTCATCTATCAAATCAAAAACGTCGTATAATCCGCATCTTTTGCTTAATATAAATTCGCCCGCTCTGAAAGCCCCTTCGGCAAAAACCTTCCTTGACGAACAATCGTGGGTGAGTGTTATCGTTTGTTCGCCGTTCGATATGATTATCTCGTGTCTGCCGAAAACGTTGCCGTATCTTAGCGAACTTATGCCTATTTCGTCGGGCTTTCTTGCGCCCCTTCTCGCATACGTCGGCTTTTTCGCTCCGAGATATTTTGCGAGCATGAGCGCCGTGCCGCTCGGACTGTCGGTTTTATCCTTATGGTGGACTTCCAAAATCTCCACCTGGCTGTTTTTGCCGAAAATGCCCATAACTTTTTTTGCGACGACACCGAGCGCCGCTATCCCGACGGACGTATTCGCGCTGAAAAATATCGGCACGACTTTACTCGCCCGTTTTATTTTTGCTATTTCCTTTTTCGTCTGCCCCGTCGAGCCCAAAACCAAAGGTATCTTTTTGTCGACGGCGTAACTCAAAACGTCGTCGGTAGCTTTACTCGATGAAAAATCGAAAATGACGTCGGCTTGACCTTTATATTCACCGATCGAATGCAAAAAGTCGCCGTATAGGTCGATTTTCGCCACTATTTTGAAGTTTTCGTTTTCCATCTCCGAAATGGTTTTGCCCATTTTTCCGCCCGCGCCGACCAAAATAACTCTCATAGTAGACCTCCCTCGAGCCCGCAAACAAAATCAAGTTCTTTGTCTAACTTTTTGCGGAATTTTTTATCAAGCGGCGTGAGCGGAAGTCTTAAAAGGTTTTCGCATAGTCCGAGCTTGTATAGAGCGTATTTGACGGGAATGGGGTTGACCTCGCTAAATAATAGATCGATAAGCGGCAAGACCTTTCTTTGATAGGCGTTCGCCCTTTCAAACTCGCCGTGCATAGAAAGGTCGCATATCCTTTTGACGATTTTTGGGCATACGTTGGACAAAACGGACACAACGCCCCTGCCGCCCGCCGCAATAAATTGCGGAAAGGTATCGTCATTCCCCGAATAAAAGAAAAGTTTATCCCCGCTTGCTTTGATCGATCTGACCAACTTTGAAAAGTTGCCGTCGGCTTCCTTGACGGCTACTATATTTTTCTTTTCGGAAAGTTTTTTATAGGTTTTATAGCTTACGTTTACGCCCGTTCTATTCGGCACGTTGTACACGACGATGGGCTTATCGACGGCGTCGGCTATGGCGAAAAAGTGGGCTATAAGTCCGTTATCCGCGCATTTATTATAAAACGGAGTGAGAACGAGCAAGCCGTCCGCGCCTTTTTCGACGGCGATTTTTGCAAGAGTGACCGCGTGAAGAGTGTCGTTCGAGCAAACGGAAAAAATCACTTTCTTTTTGTTTTTTACAACTCTTTTGCAAACGGTCATAAGTTGGATCTTTTCATCTTCCGAAAGCGTTGAGCCTTCGCCCGTGGTTCCGCCGACGACTATTGCGGAAACGCCCGCTTCCGTTTGCCTTTCTACGAGTCTTTCAAAAGCGACAATATCCACTTTACCATCTTTGAAAGGCGTAACTATCGCCGTGGCGACTCCTTCAAACAACTGTTTTTTCATATATATATTATATGAGCGATTTTTCTTGGATAGTGCAAAACACCGCCCGAATATTCGGGCGGTGTTTGTGTCGGTACAATTATTGATTATCCTTATTTATTTTCGGTTTTCAGTCCATTATTTTATCTTTTCGGTCACAACGAGATTTTTTATCGTAAACTCGCCGAGCGCTTTGCCGGCGTCGTACCTTGCGATAGACGTTCCGTCGGAATACTCTACGTTTATAAGCGTAAGCGTTTGACCGCCGCGCGAAACTTCGGCAAGGTAACCTTCGCGTAAAACCGCGAACGGCTCGACCGACACGACTTTATCGTTTGTTTGGTCGTAAATACAGGTTATCTTTAAGGTTTCCCCGTCAAGCTCAGCAAGCAAGGTAAAGTTCTCTTCGGTTGTTTCCATCGACCGTTCGAACGAATACTCTTTCAACAGATAATATACCCTATACCTATCGGTTTGGGTTTTTTTGTTGAATACGCCGAACGCGTAAAGCACGGCGATCGCGACGGCGACTATCGCCACTGCCGCCATTATTATTCGTAAAGTCATATTCGGCTTTTTATCTTGCCTTTTGAAATGGTCCATTTTTATCCCCGTACGGTATTTACCTGTCAATAATAACACAATAGTCGAAAAATTACAAGTAGTAACGTGTTTTTTGAAAAAACGGCGTTTATCGTTTAATCTTAACGCCAAACGGCAAAACTTATAACGTCTTATTATTTTTTAGGAGGCGTTATGAACCCATTTGAATTAAAAACCAAAAAACCCGAAGATTACTTTCAAAGTCTTACGGACGTTTACCCCACCCCTTACGACAAGAATGCCGTAAGCCCCTACACCAAAACGAGGATAATCCTTGCCACGGGAGCCGAATACGAGGCGACCTGGTTTTCGCACCAGAGCGCGAGGCAAATCGCCGACAGCGACCTAAGGCGCGATCTTGCCGCCATCCGCTACGTCGAGAAACAGCAACAGCAAACCAACGCAAACTTTAAGCCCGTAGACGAAAGCGCGCTCGAAACCACCATTTCTTACGAACAGTTAGCCGTCGACCTGACGGCGGAAATGGCGCAAAAGGAAACTAATTTTGCCGTCAAAAAGGCGCTCGACTTCGCGCTTTTGGAGGACTTCGATCACCTTTACAGGTATTCCGACCTACTGGATATGGACGACGGCGTACACGCCGAAAGGCTGGTCGGCGGATACACGGAGATAATGCCCGCAAGACCTACCTTTGCGCACCACCGCCACCCTTACGATAACGTTAAAAACCCCATCAAAAATTACGAAAACAACACTCAAACCATTTTGAACACCATGATAATCACCGCCGCCGAACAGCAAACGATGAATTATTATATGAATCTTGCCGCGTTTTACAAGAACGACCGAGGCAGAAAACTGTTTGAAGAGATAAGTTTCGTCGAAGAAGAACACGTCACGCAGTACGGCGCGCTCATCGACGTTTCGGGCGAATTTTTGGAAAGGGCGTTATGGCACGAGTACGCCGAAGCCTACGTTTACTGGTCAAATTACCAAACGGAGACGGACGAAAGGCTTAAAAAGTACTGGGAGAAAAATTTTGAAACGGAAGTTTCGCACCTGCAAGCGGTGAGAGAACTTGTCAAAAAATATCTCAAAAAGGAGTACGACGAAGTTATAACTTCGCCCGTCTTCCCCGAGCCGCTGTCCCTGCACGAAAACGTCGATTACGTCAGAAAGATACTGTCGGAAACCGTACAGTATACGGGGGATATGGACGACTATTCCTTAGTCGACAAACTGCCGAACGACCATAGGTTCTTTACCTTCAACAACGCCATCAATACGCCTATATCTAAAGAGTCGGGGCATAAGGTGATAGAAGATTATATCGCCGATATGGGCAAAGACTATCGCTACGAGCGCGCTCCGCACCCCATCGAAAGCATGCGCAAAAACACTTCGGACAACGTTACGGTAGGCGTCAAGAAGGGCGCGGCAAAATCCACCGACTTCACCCCGCTCAACCAAGTCGGTTGAAGGAAAATAAACGCATAAAAAAAGCCGAGAGAAAGGTAAGTGAAAAACCTTTCTTTCGGCTTTGATTTTTGTGTAAAAATCGAGATGATTATCTCTTGGAGAATTGAGGAGCGCGACGAGCCTTCTTCAAGCCGTATTTCTTTCTTTCCTTCATTCTCGGATCTCTCGTCAGATAGCCCGCTTTTTTTACGGTAGGACGGAGTTCGGGTTCGGCTACGATGAGCGCCCTTGCGATACCGTGACGGATAGCGCCCGCCTGACCGGTATAACCGCCGCCTTTAACGTTTACGAAAACGTCGTAAGCGGAAACCTTTTCGGTCAAAACGAGAGGTTGGCGAATGACCAACTTAACCGTTTCGGAAGGGCAATAATCGTCGATAGATCTGCCGTTGATGATGATAGCGCCCGTTCCGTTAGGAATAAGGCGAACTCTTGCGACTGCTTTTTTTCTTCTACCGGTTCCCCAGTACTGAACTTTCTTCTTCGCTGCTTTAGGCATAATCTGTCTCCTTAATATACAATCTTGAGTTCAACGGGTTGTTGAGCTTGTTGTTTATGTTCGCCGCCCTTGTAGACGCGGAGTTTTTTGAGCATAGCCTTACCCAAAGAATTCTTGGGGAGCATACCCTTGACCGCTTCCATAACTACGACGTCGCTCTTTTTGGCGAGCATTTCGCCGTAAGGGGTTTGCTTCAAACCACCGATATATCCGGTGTGGTAGGTATAAAGTTTCTTTTCGGCTTTCTTGCCGGTCAACGCGACCTTGTCACAGTTGAGAACGATAACGTAATCTCCGCAGTCGACGTTAGGGGTAAAGGTAGGTTTGTTTTTACCTCTCAAAACGGCGGCGACCTGCGAAGCCAAACGGCCGAGCGGGATACCCGCAGCGTCTACTACGTACCATTTTCTTTCAACGGTTTGCGCGTTTGCCATATATGTTTTCATAGATTCACTCCAAAATTTTTTGAAATTTAAGCGAAGAACGAGCAAATTATTCAAAGGGGCTAATTTCAAATAATGCAATTTTCCACTTAAACAGCACGAATATTTTACAAAATTATTATATTTAAGTCAAGCGTTTGATTGCATTTTTCGCAATTTTTCGCTCCTTATAGTTCCGACCACAATATATTGTTGTCAAAACCAACCTTTAACCGCAATTTTTTCAGCGGATTTATAAAACTAACGGTCAAACGCCTATCGTGACCGTCACGTCGCCTCCGCTTAGCATAGATATTATCTTTGATTGACTTGCGTTGATTTTGCCGAGTTTTGTGTATCTCCAACTATTAGAACCGTAAAATATTACGAGTTGACTTGAAGCATACAAGACTATATCGCCGCATTCCGTCGTCATTTGCCTGTCGTCGGACGGCAAAGTCACGCCTATATCGCCCACTTGCTCGAATCCGCCGTATTTTTCCATTTTAACGGTCAAGCCGCCTTCCGCAAGCGAAAAAAGCGCGTCCACCGAGCGGTTGTTCTCCCACTCGACGGCAACGACCGTATCGTCTATCTTCAAAAGCATTTCGACTCCACTATCCGTTTGATCGTCTACGACTTGCTCGACTTTCGCGTTACAACAGGAAAGCAAGGCGACGGTCGCGGCGGCAATCAGAACGGCAAAAACTCTTTTTACTATCATAATTTTATCGACTCGCAATTTTTCACGCTCACTCGTATTCCACGCCGACGAGCGTCAGCCCTTTTGCGGGAAGAGTTTTGAACAGTTTATGTCTTTTGCCTGTGGATAGAGCGGTCAAAGCGTCGCCCTCGTCCACTTCGCCCGTTCCCGCAGCGTAGACGGCTCCCGCGATGATCCTCACCATATTGTATAAAAAGCCGTTGCCGCAAACGTCTATGGTAAAGCCTTCCGCAAACTCTCTTATGTCTATTGAATATATGGTTCTGACCGAGGTTTTTACGCTCGATCCGACGCCCGAAAAAGCCGAAAAATCGTGAACGCCGACGAACGCGTCCGCAAAGGCGATCATTCGGATAAAATCAAGACCTTGAGATGAAGTTCTCGTGGCGTACCTGTCTTTGAGCGGCAAAACAACGTCGGAATAATAAAAGGAATACCTATAAGTTTTTTTCTTCGCCGAATAGCGGGCGTTAAAATTTTCGTCCGCCGCCTCGCTCGCCGTAGCCTTTACGTCGTCGGGCAGATAGGCGTTCAAAGCAAGATACAATCTTTCGGGCGGAATGGTCGAGTCAAGCGAAAAACTTACGACCTGCGCCGCGGCGTGCACGCCCGCGTCCGTCCTTCCGCTCCCCGTGACGGTGACCGTTTCGCCCGTAAGTTTGTAGACGGCGTCCTCTACGACTTCCTGCACGGAGAGTCCGTTTTTTTGACGTTGCCAACCGCAGTAAGCCGTGCCGTCGTAAGAGAGAGTGAGTTTTATCTTCATATAACGTTCACCCCGTAAATATTGAGCATTATCACTCCCACAAATGCCGCGGCGACTACGAGAGTCGCTATGGCGTCGCGATAACCGAGCGTAAGCTTTTTATATTTGGTGCGGTTTTTGCTGCCCGTGTAACATCTCGATTCCATCGCTTCGCCCAGTTCGTCCGCACGGCGGAACGCCGAAACGATAAGCGGAATAAGTATGGGAACGAGCGATTTTATTCTTGAAAACAGGTTGCCGCTCTCGAAGTCGGCGCCACGCGCTTTTTGCGCGGAAATTATCCTTTCGGTCTCTTCCATAAGCGTTGGGATAAACCTTAAGGCTATGCTCATTACGAGCGCCAACTCGTGCACGGGGAATTTTATCAGTTTCAACGGGTATAAAAGACTTTCGATGCCGTCGGTAAGCCTTACCGGCGTGGTCGTCAGCGTTAAAACGCTACTGCCCATGACAAGGCTTATAAGGCGCAGCGCCATAAACAGCGAAAACCTTATCGACGACGGCGTAACGGCGAATATCCACCATTCAAAAAACGGGGTTTCGCCTTCTTCTCTATGCAAAAGCAGATTGATGATAAACGTTATTATAATTATGAACAGTATCGCCCGAATGGATTTGACGACCTTCATAACCGGTACGCCCGAAAACGCTACCGCAAGCGCCAAAAGGGCTATCGCAACGGCGAAGCCCAAAAAGTTCCTGATCACGAAGATCAAGACTATATACGCTATAAGCAGCAGTATTTTTACCCGCGGATCCAACTTATGGACGAAGGAGTTTGCGGGATAATATTGTCCGAACGCTACGTCGTTTCTCATGTTTTAATAACGCGTCAACTTTTTTCCTTTAATTTTTCGACCAGTTTGTCGCAAAAATCGTCTATTGTAAAATCGGTGTCCAACGTGACCGACGGTTTCAGTTTTTCCGTAAGATACCCGGTAACGGGCGACTCCAAACCTAATTTTTCAAGGTCTTCTAAGCCGGAGAACAACTCTCTCGGGCTGCCGCACGCAACGGCTTTCCCGTCGCTGAAAACGACCGCCTTGTCGCACTGTTCGGCAACGTCGTTCATATCGTGCGAAACTACTATTACCGTCTTGCAAAACGTGCCGTGCAGTTTATGGAGCAGTTGCCATAAAGACGTTTTGCCCTGCGGATCGAGTCCAGCGCAAGGTTCGTCTAGCACGAGAATTTCAGGCTCTACCGCTATAACGCCCGCGAGCGCAACTCGCCTTTTTTGTCCACCCGATATGGAAAAGGGCGATTTGTCCTTTAACTCGTCGAAATCAAGCCCGACAAGTTGCATGGCGCTTTTGACCTTTTGGGCTATAAATTCAGCGCTCGCTTGCTTATAAAAATTCCTGACGCCGAACGCTACGTCCTCGAATACCGTTTCGGCAAACAGTTGGTATTCGGGATACTGAAAGACCATGCCGACCTTTCTTCTCAACTCCTTAAGTTTGGCTTTGCCGGACCTGCTTTTGTCGGTAAGGTCGTATTCCCCGACGGTAAGTTTTCCGTTTTGCACGGGGATAAGTCCGTTAAGGTGCTGGATAAACGTCGATTTCCCGCTGCCCGTATGCCCGATGACTCCGAAAAAATCACCTTCTTTTATGGTGAGCGTAACGTCCGACAGGGCGTATTTTTTATTCTTTGAGGAAGGGGAATAAGAGTAACTTAAGTTTTGGCAAACAACTTCCATAATCTCTCCTTTAGCTGCTCTTTGGTAAGCGGCAGACCTACGTCCACCCCGCGCCTTTTAAGACCTTCCGCTATCTTTGCGGGAACGGGAAGTTCCAACCCCGCCTCGTCAAGAAGTTCTTTATCGTTAAATATTTGCTCGGGAGTTCCCGTTTTCAAAAGTTTTCCGTCCGCCATAACGAAAACTTTATCGCACCCGACCACTTCGTCCATATAGTGCGTTATAACCATCACGGTCATGTTTTCGGTCTTGCGAAGATTTTCAACTACCGCCATGACTTCCGCTCTTCCTATCGGATCGAGCATTGAAGTCGACTCGTCCAAAATCAGAATTTTGGGCTTTAACGCAAGCACGCCCGCTATCGCCACCCTTTGTTTTTGCCCGCCCGAAAGTTTTGACGCCATTTCCGTCCTGAACGGCTCGGTTCCCGTTGCCTGCAACGCAAAGTCTATTCGTTTGCCGATCTCCTCTCTTGAAACGCCGATGTTTTCGGGCCCGAACGCTACGTCGTCCTCAACGATGGACGCGACCATCTGGTTGTCGGGATTTTGAAAAACTATGCCGCACGTCTTTCGTATTTCAAATAGCGACTTTTCGTCCAGCGTGTTGTTGCCGAAAACGGTTATTTCACCAGAAAGCGGGGCTATAAGCCCGTTAATCATTCTCGCAAGGGTGGATTTACCGCTTGCGTTACGCCCGACGACGGCTACGAATTCGCCCGCTTCTATCTCGAGCGAAACCCCGTCAACGGCGAGTTTTTCCTTTTCGGAGTACTTATAGGATACTTTGTCTACCTTTACTGCTTGCATATAATTCCAAGAAAACTTTATTCACGCTTTTTTCTTGTGTTTCACAAAGAAAAAGCAATGAGGACCGTAGGTCGCAAAAGTGTTTATCCTTGCGGCGGCATATATAATATGTTCGACCACAATTCCACTTTCAACTTTTATCAAGCCAAATTATACCACACGCTCGGCTTTTTGAGCAAGCGTATTGACGGCGTTTTTATCTTAAGTTCGGCAAGCATCCTTTTGACTTTTGTTGCTATTCAAATTCAAAAAGGTCAAAACGGGCAAAAAATAGCAACTTTTCCGCCCGAACGGCGTTACGAACGATATTTTTACAAAAAATTTGCAAATTATTGAGGTTTTATATTGACTTATAACCTACAATATAATAAAATAATATGTGCGTTCCGATATAATTCACAAAAAATGCTCTGACGATGATTTTTTTACGTGAAAATCGGCGGAGCGCAAAAACACTTTTGATAATTATTTTAATCTACCTTGTCGGCGTTTTTCGGTTATTTTCTTTGTTTTTATAAAAGGAAGATGACCAAAAAGGCGTTTTGGCAAGGTCAAGGAGGACTTAATGAAAAAAATGACCATTGACGGTAATACCGCGGCAAGTCACGTAGCGTACGCGTTCTCTGAAGTCGCCGCCATTTACCCGATAACTCCCTCTTCGCCGATGGCAGAAGTCGCCGACGAGTGGGCAACCGCAGGCAGAGTCAACATGTTCGGTCAAAAACTCCGTCTTGCAGAAATGCAGTCGGAAGGCGGCGCGGCAGGCGCCGTTCACGGTTCTTTGACCGCCGGTGCTTTGACCGTTACCTACACGGCAAGCCAAGGCTTACTCCTGATGATCCCGAATATGTACAAGATCTCGGGTGAATTACTGCCTACCGTATTCCACGTCAGCGCAAGAGCGTTAGCCGCTCACTCGCTCAACATTTTCGGCGACCATTCGGACGTTATGGCGTGCCGTCAAACGGGTTTTGCGATGCTCGCAAGTAACTCCGTTCAGGAAGTTATGGATTTAGGTTTGGTAGCGCATTTGTCTACGCTCAAAGCCAAAGTGCCTTTCCTTCACTTCTTCGACGGTTTCAGAACCAGCCACGAGGTTTCCAAAATCGACGCTATCGAATACGACGAAATGAGAAAACTCGTCGACATGAAGGATATCGAGGAATTCAGACAAAAGGCTCTTAACCCCGAACACCCCGTTCAAAGGGGTACCGCTCAAAACAGCGATACTTACTTCCAGAACAGGGAAACCGCCAACTGCTACTATGAAGCCACTCCCGCAATCGTTCAGAAGATGATGGATAAGGTCTCCAAATTGACCGGCAGATCCTACCATTTGTTCGATTACGTCGGCGCACCCGACGCGGAACAGGTCATCGTTATCATGGGCAGCGGCGCGGAAGCGGTCGAAGAGACCATCAACCTTCTCAACGCGCAAGGCAAGAAGTACGGCCTTATCAAAGTCCGTCTTTACAGACCTTTCGCGAACAAGGCGTTCTTGAAAGCCATCCCCAAGACCTGTAAGAAACTCGCGGTCATGGACAGGACAAAAGAACCCGGCTCGCTCGGCGAACCCTTGTATCTCGACGTTTGCGCGGCTTTGATGGAAGCAAAGAAGAAGATGACCGTCGTCGGCGGAAGATACGGCCTCGGTTCCAAGGAATTCAATCCTTCCATGGTCTACGCCATCTATAAAAACCTCGAACAGGATAAACCCAAGAATCACTTCACCGTCGGTATCAACGACGATATAACCCACACTTCTTTGAGTTACGACGAAAAGATCATCGCCGCTCCCGCAGGCACGGTTTCCTGCAAGTTCTACGGTTTGGGTTCGGACGGTACGGTCGGCGCCAACAAGAACTCCATCAAGATCATCGGCGATCACACCGATAAGTACGTTCAAGGTTACTTCTTCTACGATTCCAAAAAGTCCGGCGGTATAACCGTATCTCACCTCAGATTCGGCGATACACCCATTCAGTCTTCCTACCTTATCGACGCAGCCGACTTTATCGCTTGCCATAACCCCTCGTACGTCACCCGTTACGATATGGTTACCGACTTAAAGCAAGGTGGCAAATTCTTGCTCAACTGTCCTTGGACCAACGAGCAACTCTCCACCCACCTTCCCGCAGCGATGAAGAGAGCGCTTGCTCAAAAGAATGCTAAACTGTACGTTATCGACGCTTTGAGCGTTGCTACCAAAGCCGGTTCGCCCAAGAGCCAAAACATGGTTTTACAGGCTGCGTTCTTCAATATCGCAAACATCATTCCTTACGCTGACGCAGAAGTCTTCATGAAGGAAAAGGTCAAAGTTACCTACGGAAAGAAGGGTGACGCCGTCGTTAAAGCCAACTGTGACGCTATCGACGCCGCTGTCGCTTCCTTAAGAGAGGTCGCTATCCCCGCCGACTGGGCTAACGCAACCGAAGGCGCGGCTATTCCCGAACTCAACGGCGATCAATACTTCAAGGACGTCATTCATCCCATTCTCGCTCTCGAAGGCGACAAACTTCCTTCTTCGGCTTTTTCCGCCGACGGTACCGTTCCCACCGGAACTACCAGATTTGAAAAACGCGGCGTAGCCGTAAAGGTTCCGCAATGGATAAAAGAAAACTGTATTCAATGTAACCAATGCTCGTTCGTATGTCCGCACGCCTG
The DNA here is from genome assembly GCA_017478765.1 of Clostridia bacterium. Classification (GTDB taxonomy): domain Bacteria; phylum Bacillota; class Clostridia; order Christensenellales; family Borkfalkiaceae; genus UBA4636. The sequence goes on along the minus strand of JAFVDA010000028.1, from coordinate 30,303 downwards.
CATAAGACCTTATCTTAACGCAGAAGGCGCCGAAAAGCCCATCACCTACGCTACGAGCAAGGCTATCGGCATGAAGGGTTACGAATTCAGGATCCAGGTTTCCGCTCTCGACTGTCTCGGCTGCGGCGTATGCGCCAACGTTTGCCCCGCAAAAGAAAAGGCTCTCGTTATGGTTCCGTTCGAGCAGGTCGTTCAGGAAGAAACGGCTAACTACGAATACGCCGAATCGCTCCCCGAAGTCGACACTTCGGCTATCAAGAAGACCACCGTCAAGGGAAGCCAATTCAGCAAACCTTTGTTCGAGTTCTCGGGCGCTTGCGCAGGCTGCGGCGAAACTCCTTACATCAAGGTCATTACCCAAATGTTCGGCGACCGCATGGTAGTTGCCAACGCGACCGGTTGCTCGTCCATTTACGGCGGCAGCTCGCCTACCTGTCCTTACACCAAGAACGCCGAAGGCAAAGGTCCCGCTTGGGCTAACAGCTTGTTTGAAGACAACGCCGAATTCGGTTACGGTATCAACCTTGCTTACGGTCAAAGAAGAGCAAAACTTGCCGATACTATCGAAAAGGCTCTCACTCTCGGCGCTAAAGGCAAGTTGAAACAAGCCTTCACCGAATGGCTCGCAAACAGAAAGAACGCGGAAGTTTCCAAACAAACGGCTAAACAAATAACCGAACTTCTGCCTTCCGCTATAAAGAACGCGCGCGGCGAACTTAAAGCTACCCTGAACGAGATCAACGCGTCTTCCGACTGCCTTATCAAGAAGTCCATTTGGATCTTCGGCGGCGACGGCTGGGCTTACGATATCGGTTACGGCGGACTTGACCACGTTCTCGCTATGGGCGAAGACGTCAACGTTCTCGTTCTCGACACCGAAGTTTACTCCAACACCGGCGGTCAGGCGAGTAAGTCCACTCCTACCGGTGCCGTCGCTAAATTCGCTGCCGGCGGTAAGAGAGTCAAGAAGAAAGACCTCGGCATGATCGCTATGAGTTACGGTTACGTTTACGTTGCTCAATGCGCTATGGGCGCCAACAAGCAACAGTTCCTCAACGCGATCGTCGAAGCCGAAAATTACGACGGACCTTCGCTCATCATCTGCTACGCTCCTTGTATCAACCACGGTATCAACATGAGCAACTCGCAACTCGAAGAGAAGAAGGCTGTCGACGCAGGTTACTGGCACCTCTACAGGTATAACCCCGAACTCGTCGGAACGGAAACCAATCCGTTCTCGCTCGACAGTAAGGATCCTACCGCAAGTTATCAGGAATTCCTGCTCGGTGAAACCCGTTACGCCGCTTTGAAGAAGGCTCAACCCGAACTTGCCGAAACCCTGTTCGTTAAAGCCGAAGAAGAAAATTCTCAAAGACTTAACAAGTACAAAAAACTTGCGGGTAAGTAATTTCGTAAGTTAATAACTAAATCACTTGGCGAACGCTTTATTTATAAGGCGTTCGCCTTTATTTTTGCCGTTGACAAGTTTTGACAAACATAACTTTGACTTACGGTCAAAATATAACTTTCAGACGCAGTCTGAAAATATAACTGTTTGCATCGCAAACAATAAAAAGGGGCTTCGTTTTTTAACGAAACCCTTTGTTTATCGCGTTATAGGCGGACTTTTATTGATTTTCGAGTTTTTCGAGCAGTTTGGCTATCCTATCTAAATCGTCGCGAGTGTAATAGTCGATATATATCCTGCCCTTCTTGTCGTTGCCGATGGCGGACACCTTGGTACCGAAACCGCGCTGCATTCTCACGATCAGATCTTTGAGTTCAAGGCTCATGTTGGCTTCTCTTTTCGCCCTTTGGGCTTTTTTGATCTCTTCGGGCGGATTATAGTAATCTTTTACGAGTTGTTCGACTTCTCTGACCGACAGTTTTTTAGCTACGGCTTTACTCGCAATGGACAGTTGAACTTCCTTCGGGAGCGTTATAAGTGCTCTTGCGTGCCCTTGCGACAAAGCCCCGCTCGATACGAGTTCGATGACCTTTTCGTCCAAAGTCAAAAGCCTTAAAGTATTGGCTACCGCCGAACGGCTCTTGCCTATTCTCTCGGCAAGGTCTTCCTGCGTGATGTCGTACTCATCCATGAGTTGCTTCATGGCGTTAGCCGCTTCTATCGGATTAAGGTCTTCCCTTTGAAGGTTTTCTATCAAAGATATTTCCTTGACCTGGCGTTCGCTATAGTCCTTGACGATCGCGGGTATAGTCTGTTTTCCCGCAAGGCGGCTTGCTCTCCAACGACGTTCGCCCGCGATTATCATAAATTTGTCGCCCTTTTTATTGACGACTATCGGCATTATCACGCCGTGTACGGCTATGGAGTCGGCAAGTTCCTGTAAGGCTTGCTCGTTAAATATCTTTCTCGGCTGATTGGGGTTTGGCTCGACCAAACCTATTTCTATTTCGATAACGCTGTTTTTGATCTTTTGCCCTTCTTCGCCTAAATCGTCAAACGAAAACCTTTCGTAGTCTTCCTGAGTATCGGCAAGAAGCGCGGCAAAACCCTTTCCTAATCCTTTTGCCATCATTTATTCCTCCCTAAAAATTCTTCGGTGAATTGATAATAGGCTACCGAGCCTTTACACTTTTTATCGTGGACCATAAGCGGAACGCCGTGACTGGGGGCTTCCGAAACCCTTATGTTTCTCGGAATGACGGTTTGGTAAACACGATTGCCGAAAAACTTACGGATCTCGTCGCAAATCTGTCTGGTGACGAGCGCGCGCTTGTCGTACATGGTGATCAAAACTCCCTCTATTTCAAGCGACGGATTAAGCCCTTTTTTAACCAGTTTGATTGTATTCATCAGTTGCGCTAATCCTTCCAAAGCGTAGTACTCGCTTTGAATGGGGATAAGGACGCCGTCGGCTGCCGCAAGCCCGTTGACGGTCAATAGACTTATCGCGGGCGGACAGTCGAGAATTATATAATCGTATTCGTCTTTTATTTCAGCCAAAGCGTTCGCAAGGCGTTTTTCACGGTGCTTCATCGGAACCAGTTCGACTTCCGCGCCCGCAAGGTCCATGTGCGAAGGCAAAAGATAAAGATTTTTGAATTGAGTTTTTATTATCGTTTGCTTGCAGTCGGCTTCGCCCATGATAACGTCGTATACCGAGCGATCGAGCGAGCCTTTATTGACGCCGAGCCCCGTGGTGGCGTTACCTTGCGAATCTATATCGCACAAAAGGACCTTTTTACCCTTTTCGCTCAGTCCGTACGCAAGGTTTATCGCCGTAGAAGTTTTTCCTACTCCGCCTTTTTGATTTGAAACGGCTATTATCTTACCCATAAAACACTTCCTTTTTATCAAATTTTTATCCAAAAAGTCACGCTATAGGTCGATTATCGCTATTTTTGCGATTTCGGCTTACTCGTTGGTCGGCGTTTGTTCGTCGTTCCTTTTCATCGTGGATTCAGCCCTTTCGATAGGGTTGGTGTTATCCTTGGTTTCCATAAAGTCGAGAACTTCCTGTACGGTCTTTCCGTCCATTATCATGTCGACTTCTTCGCCGTAAATGGTCTCACGCTCTATCAAAACTCTCGCCATAACGTCAAGGAAGGCTCTGTTTGCCGTAAGCAGTTCAACTGCCTTTTGGTAGGCGTTGTTTATTAGATCTCTTATCTCTTGATCGATGACCTTTGCCGTATCTTCGCTGTACGGTTCGCGTTGCTGATAATCCCTTCCGATAAATACTTCGCCGTTGTTGCCGTACGATACGGGCCCTATCTTATCGCTCATACCGTACTCGGTGACCATTGCCCTTGCTATTCTCGTTGCCTGGGTAATATCTCCGCTCGGTCCCGACGTCACTTTTTTAAGAACTATCGCTTCAGCCGCGCGGCCGCCCATGGTCATTACGAGATCGTCAAGTAAAAAGTCTTTAGTTATATAATTGTCGTCCCTGTCGGGGCGAGCGAGCGTGTATCCGCCGGCTCTGCCTCTCGGAATAATGGAAACTTCCTGTACGGGATAATAGTTGGGGAGAAGTTTAGCTAAGATTGCGTGACCCGATTCGTGATACGCCGTTTGACGTTTATCCGTTTCGGTCATAAGCCTACTCTTTTTCTGCGGACCCATTACGACCTTGTTGATACCTTCGTATAGGTCGACGTTGGTTATAAATTTCCTGTTTTCTCTCGCCGCCAAAATTGCCGCTTCGTTAAGAAGGTTCGCAAGGTCCGCCCCGCTGAATCCGCCCGTCAGCCTTGCCAAGATCTTGAAGTTTACGTCGGAAGCTAAAGGTTTGTTTCTTGCGTGTACTTTAAGGATCGCTTCTCTACCCTTAACGTCGGGCATATTGACATATATTTGACGGTCAAATCTTCCCGGACGAAGCAAAGCAGGATCCAAAACGTCCGCGCGGTTGGTCGCAGCCATTATAATGATACCTTCGTTTTCTTCAAAACCGTCCATTTGCACGAGCAACTGGTTGAGCGTTTGCTCTCTTTCGTCGTTGCCGCCGCCAAGTCCTGCGCCACGTTGACGACCTACCGCGTCTATCTCGTCGATAAACACTATACAGGGCTGACTTCTCTTCGCCGTGTTGAATAAATCTCTTACTCTCGACGCGCCTACGCCTACGAACATTTCAACAAAGTCGGAACCGCTAATCGAGAAGAAAGGAACGCTTGCTTCGCCCGCAACTGCTTTCGCAAACAGGGTTTTACCCGTTCCCGGAGGGCCTACGAGCAGTACGCCCTTAGGTATCCTTGCTCCTAATTCGGTGTATTTTTGCGGGTTTTTCAAAAAGTCGACTATCTCTTGAAGTTCGAGTTTTTCTTCTTCCGCGCCCGCAACGTCGCTAAAACGAACCTTCACGTTATTTGTAACCTGGGTTTTGGTTTTACCGAAATCCATCGCACCGCGGTTACCTGCATTCATCTGTCTTATAAATATGAATACGATCGCTATACCTATACCGATGGTCAATATCGGCATAATAAGCGAAGACCAAGCGCTCCCTGCGTTCGGATCGGTATAGTTTACGATAACGCCGTTTTGTTGGAGCAATTCAAGTTTTTCAAAGTCAAGTTCGTTCCTACCTATCGATGAAGATATGACGGCAACCGAATCTCCGACGTTTTTATACCCTCTGATGTTGTAAACGTCAACTACTATATACTTAAATTCCGCCTTATCGGCTGAAAATTGAATTTCACCGTTTGCGCTATAAGTTATTCCCGCTCGTTCGTAAAACTTGGTGGTTTGCGTCGTCTTAGCCGTATTGAACGCAACGAACATAGCGATCAATAAGCCAACGACAACAACGCCAAGGATTATGATCCAAGCCCTTTTTGTTGATTTCATCTTTTAATAAAAGCCTCCTTATATTAGATTATTCAAAATAAGATAAATTATTTATATTGAGCGCCGTTATTCATAGTTTTATAAGGCGCTGCCCGACCAACTTGCGTTATCCGCAACAATTATCTTATTTATTATATCATATATCAAATGCAACTTCAAGTAATTTTACGGTGTTGAATTCTTATTTTAGAATATCTTCATATTCTTTTTGTTTTCTTCACTCTTTTGTTTTATTCTAAAAAAAGAACGTTTTTAACGCATTGAGACAGAATGGAATTTTATTTGGAGATAATTTTGCTTCTATCTTTTTTCTATTTTTTATTTCTTTGCACTTATATTTTGCTTATACGCAAAATTAGTTTCACGTGAAACAATCTTTGCGCTAACACTTCGACATAAAATTTAAAAACTTTTATTATATTCAAATATTACTGTATAATTATTTGTAAATATTTCACGTGAAACATAGAAAAATCGACTTTGCAAAACCCGAAATGTTTCACGAAGAAGTAAATTTGAAAAATTTTATTAAAATTTTCTTTAAGAATATAATATAAAAACAGTGTGATTTAGTGCCTTTTTATGGTCAAAATCGGGGTATTTTACCATAAAATCGATAAAAACGCTCTAAAAACCAAGTTTCAAAAAATAATTTGACAAATAAGAATGTTTCACGGTTAGAAAGCACTTTCAAAAATTTATCTTATAAATAATTTTGAATAATTATTAAAATTATGCACACATTTATGTATAATAATGAATAACTATAAAAAATCGTAACGCCTTTAATTAAAAGCGTTACGAAAAACAGTTATATTCTAATTATTGCAAAAATCAATACGTAAATATTATATTTAATAAAGAATTGAGCCAAAACCGATTGATCGACAAGTTCTCTGACTCCGTTCAAAAACTCAAACGGAATGATTTCAATAAGGTAAAGCGCCCCGCAAACTATTAACAGACCTTTAATTATTCCAAGTAATGCGCCAAGCAGCCTGTTGGTAACGCCGATCACCTTTATGGAATCCGCCAAAGCCTTTAATACCTTTGAAAGTATTAATACGACTAACTTTACTGCAAGAAGGATAATAAAGAAACTTGCAAATGAAATTATAAGTTTACTTATCGTTGTTGAAATAGCCTCGGCAAGAGTTATTCCGTCGTCGCTCGACAGATAAGAGTTTATAAGGTTTACGATAAACTCAGGCAAATTCAAACCTTCTATCGAACTTATATCCGAAGGGAACACGGACGCGATACCGTTTTTTAACCAATCGAATATTTCCGTTTTATCTATCAAAAAGTCGGCGAGAGCGTTGCAAAATACGGCGGCTAATACGATTGAAAGTACCGATCCTACGATGCCCAATAGTTCCGAGAAGAAACCTTTGATAAAACCGATAAAAAGAAATACGACGATTACCCCGATAATTATCAGATTAAAAATCATAATTATACCAAATCGCTTATTAGTTATTAAATATTACCACATTTTGATTAAAATTACAATAGTTTAATAAGATTTTTTACGCTTAAAATTCGGTTATTAAAAGGTAAAAACCTGTCAATAACAATGATATGATCACAAGGAATTTCAATATAAACGAAAAAGACGTAATATCAAATGTTACTAAAGCCATATCCGAAATCTTCAAAGGTGAAAAACCTATTATTATCTCGATAGGAACAGACCTATCCATCGGCGACAGTTTAGGTCCGATAGTGGGAACGCTTCTGAAAGAGAGGGGAACGGACTGTTTTATCTACGGCGCGTTATCAAACCCGGTAACCGCTAAAGACGTTGAAAACGTAAAAGAATTTATTGCGTCAACGCACAGGGGAGCAAAGACGCTCGTTATCGACGCAGGTATAGGCGAAGCGCAAGAAGTCGGAAAAATTAAAATATCCCCGATAGAACTCAAACCCGGGATAGGAGTAAATAAAAATCTCCCTGCGATAGGAGATGCGAGCATTATAGGGATCGTCGCCGAAAAATCGAGAGCAAATTATAAGTTTTTGAATTTGACAAGACTGTCTCCCGTATATAAAATGGCGCGTTATATCGCTTGCGGTATAGCAAATTATATCGACCAATGCGATTATAAAAAGACCAAGGCGCTATAATTAGAATTTATGCGCTATTAACTAAAAACCCCCGATTTCGGTCGTCAGCCGCAAATCGGGGTTTTGTTATGATCGATAGTATTATTTGTTCAAAAGATCCATCGAAAACTTTATTCTTCTTAAACTCTCTTCCTTTCCCAAAATCTCAGCCATTTCGACCGCGCCGCCGGGAGTGACGTCTTTTGCGGTGAGAGCCACTCGAGCCGGCCAAAGTATCTGACCGTTCTTGAACTGTTTTTCGGTTGCAAGAGATAAAAGCGCGTCGTGAATGGATTGATGATCGAAACTATCAAGGGCGTTCAATGCGTCATATACGAGCGGCAAAACGGTTTTTGCCATCTCCGTGTCCGTTTTCATCTTCTTATGGTAGAACATATTGACGTCGAATTCGCCGTATTCTTCCAAAAAGTCGATTTTTTCGGGGATCTCGCTCATTATCTCGATCCTCGTTTTCAAAAGTTTCGCAATGAGCCTGCCGTCGTACTTCCCGTAGGTTTTCGATTGTTTTCTGAAAGGTTCGGAGATTCTATAGAAGGCCTCGTCGTCCATAGCCTTTAAGTATTCGCCGTTGAGCCAACGCAGTTTAACGTCGTCGAAGATAGCGGGGGACTTGGAAACGCCGTCCAAAGAAAACTTTTCGATCATCTCCTGCATGGTCATCTTCTCGCTGTTATCCTTTGGAGCCCACCCGAGAAGCGCTATATAGTTTACTATCGCTTCGGGAAGATATCCTTTTGAAACGAAATCGTCGAAGTTGGCGTCACCGTAGCGCTTGGAGAGTTTTCTCGTAGCGTCCTTCATAATGGGGGGAAGGTGAATGTATACGGGGCGTTCCCAACCGAAGGCGTCGTACATAAGATTGTACTTGGGTGTGGACGAAAGGTATTCCGTACCCCTTATGACGTGCGTGATGCCCATAAGGTGGTCGTCGACCACGTTGGCGAAGTTATAAGTGGGCAAGCCGTCGCTCTTTATCAAAATACCGTCTTCGAGTTCGTTGTAATCTACGGCAATATGCCCGTAAACGGCGTCCTCGTACGAACCAACCCCGTGTTCGGGAATATTTTGTCTGATGACGTAAGGAACGCCGAGTTCGAGATTTTTTTGAATTTCTTCCTTCGTCAGATGCAAGCAGTGCTTATCGTAACGAACGTTGCCGTTCTCGTCACGCAAGGACTCAACGCGCTCTTTCGTGCAGAAACAATAGTACGCGCCGCCCCGCTCTACCAGTTCTTTGGCGTATTTTAAGTAGATTTCCTTTCTCTCGCTCTGAACGTAAGGACCGTAATCGCCGCCCTTATCGGGACCCTCGTCGTAATCCATTCCGCCCTCTTTAAGGGAAGAATAAATAACCTCGACGGCGCCTTCGACGTATCTTTCCTGATCGGTATCTTCTATTCTTAAAATAAAATCACCGCCGTGTTGCTTTGCAAACAGGTAGCAATAAAGCGCCGTTCTCATTCCGCCAAGATGCATAAAGCCCGTAGGGCTGGGCGCAAAACGCGTTCTAACCTTCATAAAAACTCCTTATTTCAACTTTAATTCAACGTTATTTCTGATATAATCGAGCCTATGCTCGTAATAGTAACTAAAATAATCCTCGCCGGAAACTATAATGTGATCGAGCAGTCCTACGCTATGCAGAGCGCAGATCATACAAATTTTTTCGGTGGCGTTATCGTCGTCATCGCTTGGAACGCACGAACCGCTCGGGTGATTGTGCGTAATGACCACGTATTCGGGCTTGACGAGATTGAGATATTTGGTAAACTCCTTTAAGTCGATATCGACTTTGAATTTACTTTTGCTGTAAAAATATCTTCTTGAAACAATCTCGTTGTTTTTATCCAAAAAGAAGACTATGAAAACTTCTTCCGTCAGCCTTTTGAACGCGTTTACGAGCGGAGTTGTAATATCCGCAAGCGAAAACACTTTCGGAAAATCACTCTTTTTGTCCAAGTTACGCTCCAAAATGATACCGAGCATAGCGATATAACTTGCGGTCGATTTGCCTACGCCCTCGATTTTTACCAGATCTTCGGGCGGGGCGAGCAAGGTCGCCGAAAGCGAACCGAACGCGTCGATAAGCCTATGAGCCACGTCGTTAGTGTTCTTTCTCGGTATGGCGTTAAACAAAATGAGTTCCAAAATCTCGTAATCGTTCAAAGAATTCGGTTCGATGAAAACCTTTTCTCTGAGCCTATCGCGATGATGTTCGTGCGTGACAAGATCTTTCATAGGTGTTTTCGTCATAAGTAAACCCAAATTGAATGAAATAAAACTGTGTATTTTGACGTTTTCGTCTTCAACCAAAAATAACTTGTACGTCAAAAATTCCCGTTTGCCGTACTATTATATTTTACCATACTTTTGAAAAAGTGTATAATATATTTACAAAGTTTTTTAATAAGGAGATCAATCTTTTGAAAAACCCCGACGTAATGACCGCATTTTGCGAACTATTATCCATTCCGAGCGTTAAAGGTAAACCCGAGGCGGACGCGCCTTTCGGCGCTGACGTAAAACGAGCGCTTACATACACCTTGAATTTGGCGGAAAGTTTCGGCTTTAAGACAAACAATTACGATAATTACGTAGGCGAAGTGGTCTTCGGCGAAGGCAAACCCTTCGGCGTACTCTGCCATTTGGACGTAGTACCCGTAGGCAATCTCTCTTCCTGGAATACTCCGCCATTTACCCCTACCGAGATAGACAGCAATCTCTACGCCCGCGGCGCGCTCGACGATAAGTGCGGCGCAATCGCCACGTTGTACGCGTTAAAGCGCCTAAAAGACGAAGGCATCACTCCCACGCGCGAGATCCGCCTTATTTTAGGTTGCGACGAGGAGAGCGGCTGGGGCTGCATCGAACACTATAAAAAGTGCGCGACTCTTCCAGAAGAAGGCATTTCTCCCGACGCCGACTTTCCGGTCATTTACGCCGAAAAGGGCATAGTACACGCAAAGTTTACTTTGAAAAAGTTAAAACCCTTCGACCTATCGGGCGGTACGGTGGCAAACGTCGTATGCGACCACTGCAAATTCAAATTAAACGCCGATTATAGCGACGCGCTCGCCGAAAAACTCGGTATTCAAGTTTTGGGAGAGGGCGAATACGAAAACTTCGGCGTTTCCGCGCACGGATCCACCCCCGATAAGGGAGTAAACGCGTTGAAACCCGTCTTTCATATGCTGTCCGCGCTCGGATATTTAGATGCGTCCGCATATAAAAACTTCTTTTTGGACGCTCAGTCTTTGACCAAACTGAACGACGAAACGGGCTTTTTGACATTTTCGCCGGACGTAGCGCAAACGGACGATGAAAATCTTTACTTAACCGTCGATATTCGCTACCCCGCAACTTACGCTTTCGAGAGTATAGCAGCGTTATTAAGTAAACTTGCGCCCTATGAAACGCTGCACCGCCAACTGCCGCTCTACGCGGACAAAAACGGAAAGTTGGTCCAAACCTTGTTGAACGTCTATAACCAAGTCACGGGGGATAACGCCGAACCCATCGCGATAGGCGGCGGAACTTACGCAAGAGCCTTAAAAAGCGCCGTTGCGTTCGGTCCTTCGTTCGGTGAAGAAGGCTACTCCATTCACCAGCCCAACGAGTATATTCCGATCGAAAACTTCTATAAACTGATCGAGATATTATATCGCGCGTTAAAAACGCTTTGCTGCTGATTTTACGCCGATAATCGACTTATAGCCCTATTTTTGATTATTAAACCAGCCCGTCCGACTTATCGGACGGGCTGGTTTATATTCATAATAAAGTTTTACAATTTACACGGATACGTAATTTGTAGGCAAATTGACCGAAGTAGAATTGATATTGCTGAAGTTATAAGTAACCTCTAAACGCACACCGTTATCCATCTGTATATAGAATGAAATGACTGCGCCCGTTTCGGTTTTAATGAACGTCACGTCTCGGAATACTTGCCCCTCAATTTCGATTGAGCCGTTAAACTTATAACTGCCGTCCTCCTGCAATTCGTAAAGACTGCTTATAAACAACTGTTGACGTTGATCGACAGAAACTTCCGCAACGGCTTTTTCATATTGGGTTTGATCGACCTTTACTTTATAGTAAGTGCCGTTACTTTGCTGATACAGATAATAGTCGTCGCCGTCCACTTGGGCGTAAACGGTGGATTGCGATTCAACCGAACCACTCTGAGAATACGTCGTTTTCTGAATGGAACATTTATCGAGTGATAGTTTTCCTACCACGCGCGAAGCCAAAGCCCTTTGCGTTCCGGCAACGAAATAACCTTCGTTGGTTTGAGTATAGTTCCCGTAATATGTCAAAGTAAGTTTTAGTAGATCAACGGGATGATTGCTTGGAGTATCTATAACGGTTACGCCTATATTTTCCATTTGAAGAGTGTGAGTTTCTCCGTTTACTTCAATCGTAAACGTATAACCTTTTTCGGTTCTCGTCAAAGAACGTTTCGTTACGCCGTTATCCAAAGGATTATCGGAGCTGAAAGAGTATAAAATCTCTCCGTTTTGTAAATACCGATCGTTAAAACTATCGGCGGAAAGTAAATCGGCGTATACACCGTTTTCGATCAAATATAATTTTTCGGCATCCTTGACGTTTTCATTCACTTCCCAACGAACGGTATTATTTTCGGCGACAAAAGTATATTGCGTGTAATCGGTTCCCGTGGGCACGTAAACGTCCGAACCGTTCGCGATCATTCCGTCGGCGTAGGCGTAGGTTGTTTGATCGACTGTCAAAGTATAGTTACGAGAATTCACCGCATTTGCCAGAATTTCAAACGAAACGGTTCTTATATAACTTTCCGGTAACCCCGAAAGTTCGTTCGCATCGATAGCGTCCCATTGTTCGTCGGTTCCCTCATAAATAACTGAAAACTCTCCTCTGCCGCAACCACTGAACGCCGCGTAGCCTATGGTTGTCACGCTAACGGGAAGCGTTATGAGTTTAAGATTATAACATCCCACAAAAGCATAATTATCAATAGTCGTAACGGTTGAAGGAATGCTCACGCTTTCAAGATATTCGCAATCGGAAAACATATATCCGCCGATTATTTCAACGCCGTCCTCGATAGTAACTTTCTTAAGCGAACTATATTTGAATGCACCGGACGCCACTTTGTCATCGGCAGATATAGTAAATTCTTCAACAGAGGAATCAGCGCCAATCAGCCAATCTCCCAAGTATAATAGACCGTTTTCCCAATTGTTCTCATCTAAATACAGTCCGGTATTGAAAAATGCATCCTCATAAATGACAGTCACGCTTGAAGGAATGGTTACGTCGGTCAAGTCTTTGCATTCTCCAAAGGCGAATGCCGGTATCTCTTCGCCGGAAGTTAAAACAACCTTGGTCAAGTATCTATTATTGATAAAGTTCAAAGCGGATATGGGAAGCGTTGCCTGTGTTATACGGCAAGAATAAAACGCTCTATATCCTATCTCCGTCAAACCGTCCGGTATGGTCAGGTTGGTTATTCCGCATTGATAAAATGAGTACTCGCCTATACTCGTCAACGTTGAAGGCAAAATCAACTCGCTAAGTTTTTTACAGTTGAAAAACGCTCTTTCACCGATGGAAGTCAACCCTTGATTGAAAGAAATACTCGTAAGATCGACGCATTCGGAAAAAGCATAATCGTCAATCAAAGTCAAACTTTCCGGCATAACTACGCTCGTGATCCCCGACACTTTGTAAAACGCACTAACTGCAATCTCGGTAACTCCTTTTGGCAAAACAAGTTGCGTTTTTTCACCCGTATAACCGAGTAATAGTTTGCCGTCTTCATACGTAAACAGGTCGAACCCGTCGTCCACGTAATAACCGCTTTCGTGCGGCTCGGTATAAACAACTTTAGCATAATACGCTATTCCGTAATAATCATCGGAACCCGCCGTTATCGGTAAAGACGAATAGTTAAAAATTTCGTACAAATGTGAACTGTTGTAAAACCCTCCGCCGGTTATCGATCGAACGCTTGAAGGAATGGTCACGCTTCGCAAGTTAGACATGGTCATATAGTCAGTTTTCAACTCGGAACCACTTGTAAAAACAATCGTCCTTATGTTTTCATTATTAAAATGCGATATAGCCGAAGTGGGTATGGACAAATCAGTTAGGCTACCGCAATCATCGAAAGCGTATTCACCGATAGACGCAACTTCACATAAAATAGACAAGGTCGTCAAATCGTTACATTTATAGAACGCATAATCACCGATATATGTCACGCCCGAAGGGATAGTTATTTCTTTCAGCCCCGAATCAGAAAATGCGTAATAACCGATCGTATGAACGGTTTCGGGGATCGTGATCGTTGATAAACTCGTGCAATTAGAAAACATTCCATTGCCGATCATCTCGATATTAGCAGGTAGCTTAACGGTTTCGAGACTTGAACACCCTGAAAATGCATAATCTCCGATAGTTTTCACTCCGTCGGCAATAACGACCGTCGAAAGATTTTCGCATTGTGAAAAGGCATAATCTCCGATAGTTTCCACGCTTCCCGGAATAACAACTTCTTTTAATGAGTGATTGTTATTGAATAAATCCTTCGGTATTTGCTTAATATTTTCACCAAACTTTACGGTTTGAATATCCCAAATACCACCCAAATGCACCCCGTTATCAAACCCGATAACCGGTAAACCTTTATAGGTATCCGGAATAATTAAGTCGGTCACGTCCATTGAAACGTTACTTACAAGATAACCGTTGCTATCTTTGTCGTAACGATATTCGATCGTTATCTTTGGAGTAGTTATATCCAACAAATATCCGCAGGTGCGACATTGGTAGCTTTCCCGTCCTTCGTTATAGAAGTCGGCTTCATACTCAAACAACAATTCAAAGTCATGCTTTTCCTTGGTCTCTTCTTGCCCGTCTATCCAATGGTATTCCTCATCTTGATTGTAACCCGAAACAACATTGTAACCCGGAACAAGAAAACCCAAAGAGCAGGCAGTAAGCAGCGAAAAAGCAGCCAAAACAAGTACGAAAGTAATGCCTATGAGAAGTTTTCTTTTCATAAATAGATATCCTTTTTTTCTATGATATAAAATTGTATCATTACAACACTGATTTTGCAACTATTTTCAAATTTTTTTTATTTAATATAAAAATTCAGGGCGCTAAAAGCGCCCTGACCACATAAAGTTTTACGATGTATGATTATATTTACTTTTGCGCTAAGTCGGAAAGTTTTACGTTCTCGAAATAGTCCATAATAATCTCGTGAAGTTTTTTCCACATATTTCTCGTGCGGCACTCGTTCGAGCGGTCGCACGGAGCGGCGTTTTCTTCCAGACAGGTTATGGGCGCAAGGTCGCCTTCGGTGACCTTTAATATCTCGCCGACAGAGTATTCGGACGCGTCTTTAACGAGTTTATATCCGCCTCCCTTGCCGTGTACGCCCTCAACCTTTCCGGCTTTAGATAAAGCGCTCATTATGCTTTCGATATACTTTTGCGAAATACCCTGCCTTAACGCGATATCTTTAAGCGGAATATATCCGCCGTTAGAGTTTTCAGCCAAATCGATTATTACGCGAAGGGCGTAACGCCCCCTTGAAGAAATTTTCATATACTTTATCCTTATAATAATAAATAATCAGTCGTCTATGTCGGCGAACAGGCTTTCGTCATAAGGGCGCCCGTTCTTTTTGTAATAGTCCAAAATAGCCTTCTTAATCGCGCTTTCGGCGAGCACCGAACAGTGCATTTTGTATGCGGGAAGTCCGTCGAGCGCTTCGGCAACCGCCTTGTTCGTAAGCTCGAGCGCTTCCGATAAAGGCTTACCTTTTATAAGTTCCGTCGCCATTGACGACGAGGCTATCGCGCTGCCGCACCCAAAGGTTTCAAACTTAACGTCCGTGATGATATCGCCGTCTATCTTCAAATATATCTTCATTATATCTCCGCATTTTGCGTTGCCGACTTCGCCGACGCCGTCGGCGTTCTCTATAATGCCGACGTTTCTCGGATTGCGGAAGTGATCCATTACCTTTTCACTGTATAAAGCCATAATTAACTCCTTTTTTATAAAATAAACTGTCTTTTGCCTTCAACAAGATCTCTCCACACGGGCGACATATTGCGAAGGTATTCAACCACCCATTTGACCTGAGCGATAACGTATTCGACTTCTTCCATTGTGTTATCGACAGACAGAGTAAGACGAAGCGAACCGTGGGCTACGTCGTGCACCCTGCCGATAGCCAATAAAACGTGACTCGGATCGAGAGAGCCGGACGTACACGCCGAACCGGACGAAGCGCATATACCCTTATCGGATAAAAGCAGCAATAAAGATTCTCCTTCTATCGCTTCAAAACAAAAACTTGCGTTGTTTGACAGTCTTTTTTCTCTGTCACCGTTAAGCGCCGAGTGGGGTATTTCCAAAATGCCGTCGATAAGCATATCGCGAAGTTTTTTCAAATAGGCGTTTTTTCTATCTAAATCATCAAGCGATTTCTCGAGCGCGGCGACCATGCCGACGATAGCGGGTAAATTTTCCGTTCCCGCGCGCTTATTGTTTTCCTGCGCTCCGCCTTCGATCAAAGAGGTCAACAAAACCCCCTTTCTCGCGTACAGCGCGCCGACGCCCTTGGGTCCGCCGAACTTATGCGCCGATATGGACATAAGGTCTATATTATCCGTTTGAACGTCAATTTTCAAATGCCCTACGGCTTGAACGGCGTCGGTATGAAATAAAACGCCTTTCTCTCGGCAAATCTTACCTATTTCCGCTATGGGTTGAACGGTACCTATCTCGTTATTGGCGTACATTACGGATACGAGAATAGTATCGTCGCGAATGGCGTTTTTTACGTCTTCAACGCTCACTATACCCGACTCCCCGACGTCCAGAAGCGTTATTTCAAACCCGTTATTTTTAAGTTTTTCAAGAGTATGAAGCACCGCGTGATGTTCGATTTTAGTGGAAATTATATGTTTTTTGCCCTTTCTTGCGCCTATTCTTGCAGCGGATATGATGGCTTGATTATCCGATTCGCTTCCTCCCGACGTAAAATAAACTTCCTTAAACGTCGCGCCGATGAGCGCGGCAAGTTTTTCACGAGCGGAAAAAAGCGCTTCGTTTGCTTGTTGACCTGCGCTGTGAAGACTGGACGGGTTGCCGTATATCGTTCTCATATACGGCATCATGGCGTCTATTGCAACTTCACTCGTTCGCATGGTGGCTGCGTTATCTAAATATATCATAACTGTCCTTTTAATAATAGATATTTACCTACTTATTTAGTAGGTTGATTATATTATAACATTCGTACATTGTTTAGTCAAGAATAATCGGTATGTTACAACATAATTATAAACTGTTTTCGGCAAAAGAAAAACCCCGAAGTTTATATTTACGATATAAACGTCGGGGGATAATATTAAGTTTTACGGTTTAGCCGTTGTCGCTTCCGTCTTTTTTGCTGTTACCCACAAATACTCCGCCTGAAAAAGCAGACTTCTTTGCGGCGCCGTTGGAAGAAGACGATCTTTCTCCGCCGGAAGAGCCTTTCTTGTTGTAAGGTTTGCCGCCCTTACCCTTGCCGCCGAACCTGCCACTACTTCTACGATTTTTGCTCGGATCGTAGCCGTCGGGGATTATAGCGACGAACCTGTTGGGTTCTTTACCTTCGGAAGCCGTCTTGACGCCTTCAACGTCCATAAGTGCCGAATGGATTATTCTTCTTTCAAACGGATTCATCGGTTCGAGAGTAATTTTTCTACCGGAAGCAAGCGCTTTTTGAGCCAGCTTGTTTGCAAGATTCACAAGCGTTCTCTCGCGTTTTTCCCTGTAATTTTCGCAGTCAACGACCACTCTCAAATACTTTTCCTTATCGGTGTTGTAGATGGCGCCCGCCATCGTCTGCATGGAATCGAGCACTTCGCCGCGATAACCTATCACGGAAGACGAATCTTTCGCAACTATCTCTAAAACCACTCTCTCTTCAGATTCGGCAACGACTTTGATCTGACCTTCAACGTTGATCTGACTTAAAAGTCCTTCCAAAAACTTTACCGTTCTCTTGGCGTCTTCGCTCGGATTATCGATCTCCTTCAATTCGACGGGCTCAGTAACGGGTTTTTCCGCTTTTTTCTTTTCCGGTCGGTTGTCTTTTCTTTCTGGCTTATCAACCTTTTTGGAATGGTTACCTTGTTCGGCTTTTACTTCGGTCGGTTGTTCGGGCTTTTTGACGATAAGCTGAACTCTCGCTTGCTTTGCTCCGATACCTAAAAATCCGCGCGAACCTTGTTCGATAACCAAAACTTCAACTGCGTCTTCGGTAAGGTTCATTTGAGCCAAACCGTTTTGTTTTGCTTCTTCCACCGTTTTACCGGTAAAAATATTACTCATTTTAATTCTCCTGAAATGGTGATTATATTATTTTCTTTTTTTGTTTTTGTTGGGACCTTGGTTTTCCGTAGGCTTGAAACGCTTGTCGTTTTCCATCTCTTCCTGTTCCATCTGCTTATTGAAACTTCTCTCAACGAAGAAGTTGATAATAAGCGTTGACAAAACGGAAGTTGCCGAACTTACGATCATGTAGATTGAGAAGGACGCCGTATAGATGAATGCGAAGAATCCGAACATTATCGGCATCATCCACATCATCATCTTTGAAGACTGCGCCGCTCCGCCGTCGACCGATTGAAGTTCCAGTTGATCTTTTTGCGCTCTGTTTGCGATAAGTTGCGACAAAAGCATTATTCCGATAGACAAAACTACGAGAATAAGGTAACCGTTTGCTTGCGTCTTTTCTTCTTCGAGCCCTGCCGTTATCTCGGCAAACTCGGCGGTTTTCGCTTTATTGCCCTCGTCCAACTGGTTATAGAAGTCGTATTTATCCAGACTCGTGTAAACGGGGTTTCTCCAGGGAAGATCGGGCACCCAAAGGTTTTTGACCCACAAAAATTCGCGGGATTTATAGGTATCCGTGTAAAACGCGTCCTTAGCGGCGTTTCTGCCGATGGGCTTAATAACAGAATCTACGAAGTTATTCATCTCGTAGGACAAAATAGCCTCGGTCATCTTTTCGTTAATTCTCGTTTCGATAGTTTGATCGGAAACGTTCACTTGGTCAAGTCGGCTCGCGTCGATAGCGTAGATTTTAAGCGCCTGCGCCTTGACTTCACGGGCAAGATCCGACTTAGACCAACTGTTTTCACCGTCGAATCTTACAACGTATTTTTGAGTTTCTTCAACTAAAGTGAACTTTTGGCTTGCGATATAACCCGTAAAACCGGCTTGATTTTTACTTTCCGTCAAGCGGGCGAGCGTATCTATATCCGAAGTCTTATAAACGCTCTGAACGGTCATATCCATTCCGCCGTTTTTAATATCGGCGCACTTCTCGGCGTAAACTTGTGGATCGATATCGTCGAGATCGCCGCTGAAATTTTCAACCTGCTTATCGTATGCAAAGCAAACCAAACTTTCGGAAACTACGGTATTCAAATAGTTATCGACCGCTTGATCGGTCAAAACTTCCAAAGGAATATCAGACTCGGCAACGCCCAAAAGCAAAGCGATCTTTTGTCTTAACTCGCTCTTTTTGCCGTCCTTATCAAAACCGTCCGAAGTCGTATCGAAGTTAAAAGTTACATTTCCGTCCGTTTCAACGAATATCTTGTCCGCTTGGTAATCAACGTAACCTTTTTCGTTGTAAGCGGCGACCAAGGTTTTAAGCGCAGCAAGTGAATTTGCTTTTACGTTTACCTTGTCCGTTCTAACTATACCGCTAAGATCGTCGCAATATTCGCTGCCGAGCAATTTATCGTTTACGAATAAGGTCGAAACCTTTTTGTTACCATTATCGTCGGTAGTGTAGTTGATCGTAAAGTATTCGGAATTATCTTCCGCGTATTTAACTACGGCGTCGGTATAGGAATTTGACAGACTGTTTATAAGAGATAGATTTGCGTATCTCGAATAAGCCGAAAACTGACCGATTACCAAAATAAAGATGACCATGGTGATTATGGTCGGCAAGCAAGTGGAAAACATCGAGTAGCCTTCCTTTTTATACAAGGCTCTCATCTTCTGATTATAAAGTTCCTTATCGTTGGCGTATTGACGCTGCAATTTTTCCAGTTGCGGGCGCATACGCTTCATTTTTAAGGAATTTTTCTTATTAGAAACTCTCGACATAATGTCGAAAGGAAGGGTTATAAGTTTAAGAATAAGCGTAAAGACGATTATGCCTACGCCTATGCTTCCCACACCTTCTATCAGCGATTTAATGATGTTACCTATCCAGTCGAGTTGAATGGATCCGAATCCGCTGAAAATATTGACTTGCACGGAAGCCGATAATAGATTAAACATTAAAATCCTCTTTTATTATTAAATTAAAATCAAATTCGGTTCAAAAACACGAAAAAAGAGCGAAGATAAAAATCACGTTATCTACGCCCTTAAATAAAATCCGTTTTATTATATTATGATTTATATACGTTGAAAGCCGCGCTGAAAAGTCAAACCAGCCATTTTAGGTCGCTCTTTTTATCGGGAACGGGATCCAGCCCCCCTTTAGAAAACCCATTACAGCGAAGCAATCTGAATATTATCAAGTAAAAAGCGTGAAAAAAAGAATACTTTTTCAATGCGTCGATAGCGTAACTACTGCAAGTCGGCGTAAAGCAACATGAAGTTTTCAATCCGCCCGACACGTTTTTTTTATAAAATTCGACAAGTTTAATAAATAATTTATTAAGCATCGATCAAAAGAT
Source organism: Clostridia bacterium (assembly GCA_017478765.1). Classification (GTDB taxonomy): domain Bacteria; phylum Bacillota; class Clostridia; order Christensenellales; family Borkfalkiaceae; genus UBA4636. Next base: position 10,092 of record JAFVDA010000028.1, on the reverse strand, counting down.
TTTCTTTTTTCAGAACGTAGAGAACGTCGCAACTGAACTGTCCGAAAGAGTATTCCGAATTGACTTTTGGAATAAACACGATATAATAACCCTTTTTTATACTCTCGTATAAAGGATAATATACCGCCCTTAAAAGCCTTTTTATTCGGTTTCTCATAACGGCTTTGCCATGCTTTTTACTAACGGAAATTCCAATGCGTGATATTTGCGATTTTTTTACGTAAATCATACATAGAGATTTAGCGTAAACTCTCTTTCCTTTTGAAAAAACCAAATCAAAGTCGCAAAGACGTTTTAATCTGTTCAAAATATCAATTATGCCGAAAGTTTATGACGACCTTTGGCTCTTCTTCTCTTAAGTACGTTTCTGCCGTTCTTGGTTGCCATTCTTTTTCTGAAACCGTGTACTTTGGATCTTTGTCTCTTTTTAGGTTGATAAGTTCTTTTCATAATTCACTCCAAAATTTATTTATTGTAATTCTCGTTTGCCGCCCAAAACGGAAAATAAGGGGAAAAAGGACTGAACAAACGAATAATTCAAATATTTATTTTAATCAATATTGCCTAACAATTTTACTTTTTATTAGTTTTTTTGTCAAGTTTATTTTATACGTTTTTCAATTTATACTATATTATCGCCGTTTGAAATATAAAAATCATTGATTGAGTCTGACGGGAAGAATAAGATATAAATATTCGTCGTCGGAAGTGGATTTTATAACGCAGGGCGATATGGGAGAGTTTAAGTTGAAGTTGATAAACTCGTCGTTTATAACTCTTAAACAGTCGAGAATATATCTCGAATTGAAAGCGATGGTTATATCCTTTCCTTCCAAAGTAATCAAAACCGTTTCCTTGACAGCGCCGAATTCCGAATCGGAAGAAATATCTACGCCCGTTTCCTTAACGTCGAACTTGACGATGTTCTTCATTACCTTCGCCAAAATGGAAGCCCTTTCGATGGACGTATACATGGCTTGTTTATTTGCCTTGAAGGTGGTCAGATAGTTTTGCGGAACGATCTTTTTATATTCGATATATTCGCCTTCCAAAAGCCTCGTGGTGAATACGGTATTATCTACGTCTATCATCAAAGAGTTGTCCTGAATGACGACGGTCACCATATCTTCGTCCTTTTCGATAAGACGGGTGATCTCGAGTAAAGCCCTTGAAGGAACTATCGCCTTGACGTTACCGGTAGCGTCGGAAACAGTTCTCTTACATACCGCAAGACGGAACCCGTCGAGCGCTACGCAGGTCAATTTATCGCCTTCAAGTTCTAATAGACAACCTTTAAGTATAGGTCTCGAATCGTCCTGCGAGCAGGCGAATACGGTGCTTAAAATAAGATCCTTGAACGCCTTTTGTTTTATAACGAAACTATTACGGTTGACGTCCTTTTTAATTATAGGAAATTCGTTTGCGGGAAGCGCCTGCAAAATACTTTCCGAACTCGAATAGGATATTTTCAACCTGTTATCGTCCAAAAGCGTAAGTTCGATATCGTCTTCCGTTTCGAGTTTTTTTGTAAATTCGGCAAACAGTCTTCCGGGAACTACCGTTTCGCCTTCCATAAACGTTTCGCACCTGATGGTCTTTTCAATGGCGATCTCGGTATCGGTAGCGGTAAGAGTAAGGCTATCACCCTTACAGCTTAACTTAATGCCTTCGAGCAGTTGGTTGGGCGATTTAGCGCTTACGGCTTTGACGACCTTACTTACTGCGTTCGACAGATCTATTGCTTTTACGATGGTTTTCATTTTGGGCTCTCTCCCTTTGATGATTAAATATATTTTTTATTATTTAAGTAGTAGAAGTAGTAGTGTGCTGTTAAATTGTTGATAAAAGTTTTGATAACCGAAAAACTACTCGTTATATCACCGATTTTTTTGAAATAAATCAAAAAATCAATGTTGAAATCCTGTTAAAAAATTGTTTAACGATTGTTTAGAAAGGTTAAAAACTGTCAATAACTTTAAGTTGACTGTTTCTAAGTTTTATATTCGGCGGTCAAAACCTTTATATTTATTACTTAAATTATTATATAATAAAATGCGTGCAAAATCAAATATATTATATAATATTTTTACCAAACGGTCAAACATTTTTATAAGCAGTCGGTTTATAAACAAAAATATCAACATTTAGTTTAATTGAATGTAGATAACTGTTGAAAAAGGGTGATAACTTGTGTTATACTGTCAATAAAGTTAAATTATTATTTGGTGAAACTAAAAGTGAACGACCTCGAATTGATAAAAAAACTTGATAAAAACCTTTCAAAATACCGTTTATTTTATCATTTATTGATAGAAAACAATAAAAAGTTCAACCTGACCGCCATAACGGAAGAGAAAGAAGTTATGATTAAACACTTTGTGGATAGCATGTGTTTGAGCGATATTTTTGAAGTAGGTTCGTCGGTTGTCGAAGTAGGTTCGGGGGCGGGGTTTCCGTCCATACCGATAAAGATAGAAAGGGAAGATCTTGATTTTACTTTGATAGAATCCAATAATAAAAAGTGCGGTTTTTTGCAATCCTTAGTTGACGGTTTGCAGTTAAAAACCGTTACCGTCGTTTGCAACAGGGCTGAAGTTATAGGTAAGGATAAAAATTTTAGGGAAACTTTCGATTACGCCGTAGCAAGGGCGGTAGCCAAGATAAACGTATTGATGGAATACTGCGCGCCTTTATTGAAAGTCGGCGGAAAAATGGTGTTTTGGAAGGGTGAGAGTTTGGACGAAGAATTATCTTTAAGCCAAAATGCCATGAAAATATTGAATTGTAAGGTGGATAGCGTTTTACCATACGATTTGGGCGAATACGGCAAAAGATATCTCGTCGTAATAAAAAAATACCAAACTACGAGTTCAAAATATCCGCGCGGACTCGGAAAGGAGAAAAAATCCCCCCTATGATAAAGGAAAAAACCTGTTCGGTAACAGGTCACAGAATATTGAAAAAGGATTTTAACATAGAAGCGTTGAGATCGGCTTTCATAAACGTAATAAATTGCGGTTACGATACCTTTTTGACGGGTATGGCGCTTGGATTCGATACGGTGTGTTTCAATACGCTTAACAAACTTAAAAGCGATTACGATATAAAGATAATAGCCTGCTTGCCGTGCGCCGATCAGGATAAGTTTTTTAACGCAAAACAAAAAAAGGAATATCTTTCCTGTCTTGAAAAAGCCGACGAGATAATAACGCTTAACAAAGCCTACTTCGAAGGCTGTATGCACCAAAGAAACAAATATCTCGTTGACAACAGTTCTTTGGTTATAGCCTATCTGAACTATAACCGCGGCGGAACCTATCAAACGGTCAAATATGCGGTCGAGTCGGGTGTTAAAGTTTTGTACTTCGGAAAGTAAAAAACGCCGATAACGGGGTTATAGCCCCGTTTTTTATAAATTTTTTTACGAAGGAGAAAAATTATGAAGGAATTTTTCGGGTTTGGCGGGTATCAAAGAACACCCGAAGGCTACATGTCCAAAGAGCATTTGATATTCGTTATATCCATGCTTGCCGTCATGGCGGCGCTCGCCGTTATTTTAGGTGTTAAAAACAAAAATAAGACCTTGAGTCAAAAGAACGACGCGCTGATCGTATCGGCGTTTTTGATAGACGGGTTTGAACTATTCAAAATAGTTTTGTTGTGTTTCAGAAGCGAAAACGCCATGAACTGGATATATAACCTGCCGCTGTTTTTATGCAGTCTGCAACTTATAACCATTCCGGTAGCGGCGTTTACCAAGGGAAGAACAAAAAATATCGCTCTTGACTTCGTGTTTATCTTCGGGCTTTTGGGTGCAGTTTTAGGAACGATCGCCGCGGGCAACAATTACTCTTCATACCCCGTGTTGTCGTTCGATAACGTGGTGTCCGCCATAACGCATTGCATATCCGGTTTTTGCTGTATCTATATAGGCGTATCGGGAATGATCAGCATGGAAAGAAAAAACGTGTGGATAGAGTGTCTTATATTCGCGTTTTTTTGCGCTTTGGCGTACATAGCGGATATACTCATACCCTATAACTATATGTTTATGATAAGGGGAGACGGCACTCCGTACGATCTCGTGTATGATCTTGTAAACGGGAACGCGGTACTATATCCAATACTGGTCGCGTTTTCTCTGATAGCGTATATGCTTATATTCTATGCGGTCGCCCAGATGATAAGAAAAACGCAAAAATCAAAAACCGCAAAAAATAACTGAAATAACCGATTTTTTATCATTTTAACTATATAATTTTCTATTTTCGTATTGACAAACGAATATTTGACTGTTATAATCGAAAAAAAGTAAACTTTATTCGGGAAGCGTTATATGAAGAACGTGGCAATCGTTGAAGACGAATTTGAAACTTCCGAACTTATAGAGTCGTATATAACCCGTTACGGCGAAGAAAACAATTTAGAGTTCAACGTTATTCGTTTTCGCGACGCAAAAGATATATTGACCGATTATAAAGCCGTATACTCGGTGATTTTTATGGATATTCAGATGCCTGAGTCTAACGGAATGGACGCGTCAATAACCATAAGAAAGACCGATAAGACGGTTTCCATAATATTCATAAGCAATCTCGTGCAATACGCCCAACGCGGATACGAAGTGGACGCGGTCGGGTTTTTCGTAAAACCTGTCAGTTATTACGATTTCGCGCTTATGTTTGAAAAAGCGCTCGGCATAAACTCCATGAACGAAGAGCGCAGCGTAACGCTCAAGATCCCCGGCGGACTATACAGAATATCCACGGATAGGATAAAATACGTCGAGATAATCCGCCATAGGCTTTACTATCATCTCGTTGACGACGTCGTGGAGATGACGGGCGTTTTGGGCGAAGTAGAAAAGAGTTTATCCGAGTACGGTTTTTTGCGCTGCAATAACTGTTATCTGGTAAACCCCAAGTTCGTAGTAAAGGTCAAAGGTCAGGAAGTCGACGTGGGCGGCGAGACCTTGCAAATAAGCCGAGCAAGAAGATCTTCGTTTTTGGCTGAACTTGCCAACTGGTACGCGGGCGGCAAGGCGTGATTTATCAAAAAGTAGGGCTATAAGTCGATAAACCGATAATTTTTTACTAAAAAAAGACGGAATTATCAAGCCGCCTTTTTGATGTTAAGGGGCAAAATGAACGTTTTTAGCGAAGTGTTCTTAAAGATATTCGTAGTATTTTTATTCGAGTTTTTGTTGTTTATTTGGTTGACGGTCAAAAAAGAAGGCAAAAAGAACTTGTTTTGGATGAGAGCCATACTCGGCGTTCTGACAATATTTTTGACGGCTTTCGGTATTTCTTTTTTGTATCCCATAGTAGGCGAAAACGTTTTCGGGCGAATATCTTTATACGTTGTTTTATTCGTCGTCGCCATGGTGACGCTTCCGCACGTTTATGACGTAACGTATACCACGTCGCTACTGTATTGCAGCCTTGCGTACTCCGCTCAAAACGTTGCGTATAAAGTGTTTTCCACCGTTTGGGTGTTGATAAAAAACTTCGGTCTCGATAACTGGGGCGCAAATTACGAACTTTTTTACAGGCTTATTTATTACTTTTTGTTCGGCGTATCCGCTACCTTGTTGTATTTTGCGTTCATAAAAAAACTTACCGAGAAAAACTTCGGCAGAAACTACAATAAGGTGACTATGACCATATCCGTTCTTATACTTACGGTCACCATAGTTTTGTGTTCGATAGAAGACGTGTTTTTCTCAAGGCTTGCCGCCGACGGCGAGAGTTATTTCGATAACCAAGCGTACGTCGTATTGCGGGAAACGGGCAACGTGTTTTCGCTTATTTGCCTTATTATCACCATGTTTTTATTGACGGCTACCGTCGAACAAAATGAAATGCAACAGGAGATAGGCTATCTTCAACACGCAATAGAGCATGGCAAATGGCAGTACGAGATGCGAAGGGATATCGTCGAGATGGTCAACGTCAAGGTGCACGACATTCGCTATAAGATAAACGCGCTTTTGGCGCAAAAAGAAAACGTAAACAGCGACGAGATAGAAAAATTAAAAGAGAGCGTGTTTATCTACGATTCGGTCGTGGATACGGGCAACAGGCTTTTGAACGTTATCTTGTCGGAAAAACGGCTGTACTGCGAACAAAACGGCATTAAATTTACGTGCATGGCGGACGGCGAAAAGTTATCGTTTATGAGCGACGGGGACCTATATACGTTTTTCGGAAACATTCTCGACAACGCGCTCGAAGCGGTCAATAAGCTTGAAGATAAAAACAAGAAGATCATAAGCATAGTCGTCAAATGCAAAAACGATATGCTCATCTTGCAGGAAGAAAACTATTTTGAAGGCAATCTGACGTATGAAAACGGTTTGCCGAAAACGGTAAAAGTCGACAGCGCCAACCACGGCTTCGGCTTGAAAAGCATAAGGATGATAGCGCAAAAGTACGGCGGCGAGATCTCCGTTTACACGACGGGCGAGGTCTTCCACCTGAACGTTATTTTCAGTTTGAATTAATTTTTATGAGGTATATAAAATTATGAGTTACGGTAGAAATTCTTTGTCGGGAACAACTAAAGTGATAGGGATAATTTCGTTGGTTTTGTTGGCGGTAGGCGTGATATTTATATTTATCAACCCCGAAAACTACGACGCGTTTTTCACTATCAAGGCGATTTGTTCTATTTCGTTGACGCTTGCGGCGCTTTTTCCGATGTGCGTTATCGCGCAGGAAGATTCGGATATAAACCCCGCGCCCATGATGATCCTATCCGCGGTTTTGACTGTCGCGGCGATCGTTTACGCGGTTTTGGTTTTATCGAGTATCCCGGATTTCAGCGGGTACGCCAACACGGGCTCGGCGGGATTTATCAAACTCATGACCATTCTTTACGGGGTAGGCGGATATTTCGGGCTTATGCTCGTAAACAACAACGAGTATACTCCCGATTTTTTGGATAAGATTCCCGACTATATCAAGATACCTTTGACCTACTTGTTGGCGCCGATAGTCGCGATCGTTTTGATAGTTTTAGATATCTACTATAGATTGTCGGAGGGTTGACAGGGAAAAAACGTGTAAAATAAGTAAAAATAATGCAATTTAGGTAACCGTATTGACTAAGCGGTTGCCTTTTTATATAATATGGAAAACCAAAGTAAACTTTTTAGAGAGTGGAGAGTGGAAAGTTGAAAGTGGAATTGCGGTCGAGCATATTATATACGCTGTCGCAAGGATAAACTTTTCTATAAAATACAAGCCGAAAAGCGCAAGGCGGGATTCACTCTCGCCGTTAAGCGCTTTACGACCTACAGCCCTCACGGAAAAATGTTTGCGAAGAAGACATTTTTCGTGAATTAAGTTGAGAGTGGAGTTGGGGATTTACATATTATATATGTTGCCGCAAGAAACGACTTTATTTACGCTCTTCAAAATGCCGCTATCTGTCTTTTCGTAATTTGAAAATCAAATTGCGCGATCAAAAAAATCATTATGCGTTTTTCTATATTAAAAAAGGCGATATTGTTCGTCGTCATATCAGTTATAGGCTTATCGGCTACGGGCTGCGATCTTAAAAGCGGATTTCATCTCCCGGGTAACGGCAGAAGTTCTTCAAGCAGACCCGCAAATCTTACGAAGGAAGAAAAATGGACGGCGGAAGAAGATAGGATTGTCGACTTTTCCACTTTAAGCGGTACGGACAGGTTCCATAGTTCCAACGGTTACTCTAACGGCGGAATGTTCGATTGTACTTGGAGAAGTTCCTGCGCAGTCTTGGGCGACGGGAAACTAACGCTTACCGATAAAACGGGATGGGGCGGCTACGAAGGCGGAGAATACCGCTCGTATTCCTGGTTTTCCTACGGATATTTTTCCGTCAGTATGAAGGCGGCGGATTGTTCGGGAGTCATATCTTCGTTTTTCACCTATAACAACAATCCCGTCTGGGACGAGATAGATATCGAATTTTTAGGTAAAGACGTCACCAAAGTTCAGTTCAACTATTATACTAACGGACAGGGCGGACACGAATATTGGTACGATTTGGGGTTCGACGCTTCAAAAGATTTTCACGAGTACGGTTTTGACTGGCAGCCCGACTATATCGAATGGTACGTTGACGGAAAAGCCGTATACAGGGCTACGAAGGACATACCTTCCCACGCGGGCATGTTGATGGCTAACGTTTGGAACGGCAAGGGCGAAGGCTTTGCCGACTGGGCGGGCGCGCTCGACCAAACCAAACTCCCCGCTTCGGCGGAATACAAGTGGTTTGCATATAAAGGAAACGATTAACGGATACAATCCGTTTTTGTAAAATTTTTCAGGGAGAAAGAACAATGAGGAGAACAAAAAAATTTTTATCAATCGCGGCGCTTTTTTTATCGCTCGTCATGAGCCTTGCTCTGTTTGCAGGTTGCGGCGATAATAAGAAGTCCAATGGCAAGACGGATAATCTTGACGACGCTACGCTTGACGCCGAGAAAATAGCCGATTTCACTTTGGGCGAATCGGAAAACGTCTTTGCTTCCGACGGCTGGGCTAACGGCAGCGTCTTTAACGTCGTCTGGTCAAAGGACAACGTGACCTATTCTGACGGCGCGATGCATCTCGGCATCACCGAGCAATCGGCGGCAGCCTATCTCGACGACGAGTTGGTCGAATTCGACTATACCGCCGGCGAAGCGAGAACGACCATGCACTACGGTTTCGGCGACTACGCCGTTTCCATGAAGCCCGCCAAAAAGGCAGGTACGGCAAGTACGTTCTTCGTATGCACCGGTAATTACGAAACGGTCGACGAAGTTCCCAACGAGCACGACGAGATAGATATCGAGTTCTTGGGCAAAGATACCACCAAGGTTCAGTTCAACTACTTCGTAAACGGCAAGGGCGGCAACGAGTACATGTATGATTTGGGATTCGACGCTTCCGAGCAATATCACGAATACGGATTCCGCTGGGCGGAAGACCATATCGTTTGGTTCGTTGACGGCGAGCCCGTATACAGGGTTGATAAAACCAAAAAGTATCCCATGCCCACTCACCCCGGAAGGATATTGATGAATTACTGGTGCGGCACGCAGGAAGCCGAAGGCTGGATGGGTAAGTTTACCGACGCTTCCACAGGCGAGACCGCCGACTATCAGTGGATAAAGGTTGCCGCCGAGGCAAGTCAGGTCGATCAGGATATCCCGAGCGATCCGGACGTTCCCACCGACGAGTTGACCTTTACCGCGTTCGATATGACGAACGCTACCTGGTCGGGCAATCTCGACGTTTATACTATGAATAAATCGAGCGGCGAGTTGGAAGTCGATTACACCAACCTTGCGGGCAATTCCTACGCTAATATAAATACCGAAGTCGGCAATATAGCCGCCGACAAGGACGCCTTTAAGGTAACCCTTCAAAACAAAGGCGCGGAACAAGCCAACGTCAGAATAGATATCGACAGCAGCCAACAGGTCAATAACACCAACGCTTGTAACGTAAGTTCTCGCGTGGAAGGCGAAGGCGCCACCGCTTACACCGATACCGATTGGGGCGGCACCACCGTAACTTTAGACGCAGGCGCGACCGCTACGGTAACCGTATACTTCGACAACACGAGAACGCCTACCACTTTGATACTATACTTTGACTCTTGCAAGTACGACGACGTAAAGACGCACACGGGCAAGATAGTTTTGTCAGACGCGTATTTCGGCGCTAAAGCGGGACAAGGTCAAGGCGGTCAGGGCGGTCAAGGCGGACAGACCGAACAACAGGGAACGCCTTTGGATTTGACCGCGGTCACTATGAGCGGTAATCTCGACGTTTACACCTTGAATAAATCGGGCGGCGAGTTGGAAGCCGGTTATACTAACCTTGCGGGCAATTCTTACGCAAATATCAATACTGACGTTGCGAGCGTTGCCGCCGGCGCGACTACGTTTACCGTAACCATCGAGAACAAGGGCAGCCAAACGGCAACCGTAAGAATCGATATAAACAGTCAACAACAGGTCAATAACACCTACGCCGCAAATACCGACGCCAAAGTCGAAGGAAACGGCGCTACCGTATATACCGACACCAACTGGGGCGGTTCGATTATTACCAT
>JAFVDA010000027.1 GCA_017478765.1 Clostridia bacterium | reverse complement strand
CTCGTCTACAAGGAATAGCCGCTCGACGATATCACGTTTAACCGCTCCAAGCAAAACGACGACGTCGATTTGACGAGTGAAGAGCGCGAGCAGATGAAGGGCTTGGAAGACGACTGATTTTTCCGACCGATAATATAGACGAAAATAAGTCAAAACAAAAATTTTTGACAAATTCCTGAAAAAGTATATACAAAACTCGTAAAATGTGATAATATATTTATTACGAACAACGATATATTAAAACGGAGGTACAACCCAATGGCTTACAAAATTTCTGACGAGTGCATTTCTTGTGGCGCTTGCGCTGAAAACTGCCCGGTAGGAGCGATTTCTCAAGGAGCCGATAAGTACGTTATCGACGCCGACACCTGCATTTCTTGCGGTGCTTGCGCTGATATCTGTCCGGTAGGCGCTCCGAGCGAAGAGTAATTTGGTTTTCAAGGCGTTGCGGATAATATCGCAACGCCTTAAAAATTGTTCTTTGAAAGAAAACGTAAACAAAAAAACGTTTATTCGGTGGCGCCCTTTCTTTATGTCGAAAAGCGGCGCCGTTTTATTTTTGCAAACGGGAGTTCATTTTTGGTTTTAGCGGACGGCGAGAAAATAGAGAGTCTTAACATAAAGGACTACAAGATAATTCAATCGGAAAGGCTTTACAGATTTACGAGCGATTCCGTTATTTTGTCGCGCTTTGCCGCGCCAAACGCCCGAGAAGTTTGCGACCTATGTTCGGGTAGCGGAATAGTCGGGCTTCACTACTACGCCTTGAACGATGAGAGCGTCAAAAGGTGCGTACTCGTCGAGATACAGCCTTCTCTTGCCGAAATGAGCAAAAGAAGCGTTATGCTGAACGGGCTTGAAAACCTTTTTGAAGTTATCAACGCGCCCTTGCAGACGGTGGGCGATATCGGCAAATTCGATCTCGTGTTGTGCAACCCGCCTTACGATAAAAAAGGTTCGGGAATATTGCCCAAAGACGTAGGCTTGGCGATAGCCAAAAGCGAAGTGAAAGTAACCCTTGAAGAGATAATCGCCAAGGCTTATAAACTATTGAAGGTAGGCGGAAGGTTTACAATGTGCCATAAGTCGTCGCGGCTTGCCGAGATTTTCAGCCTTACCGAAAAGTATAAATTGAACGTTTCAAGACTTGCGTTCGTGTACGGCGGCGACGATAAAGCCTATCTCGTGTTGGTGGAAGCCGTCAAGGGCAAAAAACAGCGGTTGGAGGTATATAACGCTATAATCAACGACTTTAAGGATTTCAGCGGAAACGTAAGATGATATATTTTGTTTCGACGCCCATCGGCAACCTTGCCGACGTAACGTTTAGAGCCATAGAAGTTTTGAAAAGCGTGGACGTCATCGCGTGCGAGGACACCCGCCACTCTCTTCCGTTTTTGAATCGTTACGACATCAAAAAGCGGCTTATATCCTATCAAAAATTCAACGAAGCCGAGTGCGCGGAAAAACTTATCGCTTTGCACGCGGAAGGTAAGTCCATAGCCGTCATATCGGACGCAGGCACGCCCGTTTTGTCCGATCCGGGGGCGGTGCTTGTCGGTAGGCTTTTGAAAGAAGATATCCCGTATACGGTCGTTCCGGGCGCGAACGCGTTGCTGCCGGCGCTTATTCTGTCGGGCATGCGAGCCGACAGGTTTACCTTCATAGGCTTTTTGCCCGAAAAAAGGGGTAAAGCCGAGCAAATACTCTCGGCGTATTCTTCTACGGACGGAACGCTGGTGTTTTATTGCGCGCCGCACGACCTTAATAAGACGGCGAAACTATTATTCGATTGTCTCGGCAGCCGAAGAGCTGTAGCCGTCAAGGAGATAACCAAGGTGTTCGAGTCGAGATTCGAGTTTACTTTGGGGGACAAATTGGACTTTGACGAGCGCGGCGAATTCGTGCTTTTGGTAGAAGGCGCAAAGCAAGAGGATTTTTCCTCTTTGTCCGCAAAGGAGCATATAGCGCTGTACTTAAAGGAAGGCATGACGAAGACCGAGGCTGTCAAAAGGGTAGCCAAAGAGCGCGGCGAGCCGAGAAGCGAGTTATATAAACTGGTTATTGACAATGACTAAATAATGGTCGTCGGGGAAAATTAAGCGGCAAAAAAGCCTTTCCCCGACGTTTTTTTGTCAAATTCACCGCGCGGACGTTAGTAAAGTTTGAATTACCGCGCCCGATGTGTTATACTTTTATAAAAAGTTATCCGCGCGACTTGCGCGATATAAAGGGCTTTTAGTCTTAAGCGGATAAAACTTTGGGAGGCGAAAAAAGATAATGATAAACGTTTTGTTCGTTTGTTACGGCAATATTTGCCGATCTCCGATGGCTGAATTTTTATTCAAAAATATGGTGGACGACTCCCTGTTCAACGTGTGGTCGGGCGCGACGAGTTCGGAAGAGATAGGCTCGCCCGTGTATTACGCCGTCAAGGAAATTTTAGATAGGCTGAACATCTCCTGCAAAGGGTTTTCCGCGCACAGGATCACGCGTGAAGAATGTAAAAAAGCCGACTATATTCTCGTTATGGAAGAGCGGAACGCCCAAGCCGTCAAAAAAATCGCGGCGCCCGCCGACCACGGCAAGGTATTCCGACTGCTCGACTTCACCGACCGCCCCGCCGACATAGCCGACCCTTGGTACACTCGGGATTTTGAGTTGACCTACTCTGAAATAACGCTCGGGCTAAACGCCTTTTTGAAATATTTGGGGGAAAGACGATGACCGTTTACGCAATAAGCGATCTGCACCTATCGACAACGACCGACAAGCCGATGAATATCTTCGGCAGCAACTGGGAAGGTTACGTCGAGAAAATAATCGAAGACTGGAATCAAAAGGTCACCGACGACGACGTTGTTTTGATCGCCGGAGATTTAAGTTGGGCGATGGATCTGAAAGACGCGCTCATCGACCTCAAACAATTTTTCGATCTGAAAGGCAAAAAGATATTCACCCGCGGCAATCATGACTACTGGTGGAAGAGTCTATCCAAGATAAGGGAGAGTTTCCCCGAAAACAGTTTTGTCTTGCAAAACGACGCCGTCAAAATCGGCAACGTGGTCGTATGCGGAACGCGCGGTTGGACGGTGGAAGGCTCCGCCGACTTTACCGAGCAGGATAAAAAACTCTATCTCCGCGAGCAGGAAAGGCTGCGCCTTGCCCTGAAAGCGGCTGAAAAACTCCGCGCCGAAGGCGACGAGTTGATAGTTATGATACATTTTCCGCCCTTCAACGTAAAGCGCGACAATTCGTTGTTTACAGACCTGTTCGAGCAATACAAGGTGGATAAGGTGGTCTACGGGCATCTTCACGGCAAGGACTGCAAAGCCGACCTTTTCGTTATGAAAAACGGGATAGAATACTATCTCACGTCCTGCGATCAGGTCAAAAACAAATTGACGGTGATCTATGAGTGTTGAACGGGACAATCAAAGATTTTTGAATATTTTAAGTCGGTTTTTGAATTTTGAGGACGACGCTATCTCTCCATCCGACGTGGACGCCGTAAGCGCCGTGGGCGTTGATAGGTCGTACGCGTTTTCCTTGCTTCTTGCCGAACGCTACGGGGTGGACGTCGAAAACGCCGACAGGCGGTTTTTTAACGACTATTTTTTGCCGTCGGTCAAAAACTTGAAAGCGGAAGATTATTATTCGGACGAGTATTATAAATATATCGACTTTACCGAAGAGACTTTCGGCGACTTCAAACTCACCAAACTGTCCGTCAAGCCCTGTCAAGCCTTCGTTCGCGACGATTTTGCCTATTATCCCGACGGCAGAGTGGTGCCGCTCATCGGGTTTTTCGATAAAGAGTATACCTATCCTGCCGTTTTGCAGGGCGGAAGAGAGTGGATGACGCTCTTGCCCAACGAGATAAATTCTCAGTTAAAGTATATCGGCGCGGCGAGCGGAAACGTTTTGACCTACGGCTTGGGGCTGGGGTATTACGTTTTGAAAGTCGCCTTAAAAAGCGACGTCCGATCGGTCACCGTCGTCGATATCGACCAAAAGGTTATAGATCTGTTCAGTCGAAATATTTTGAGTAAATTCCCCGAGTTTGCAAAAAGCAAGGTGCGTTTGGTCAACGCCGACGCCTTACAGTTTGCCAAAAACTTAAAAGGCAGTCGCTTCGATTACGT
>JAFVDA010000026.1 GCA_017478765.1 Clostridia bacterium | reverse complement strand
TCTCGCCCGATGACCGGATCGAGTTTGTTCATTCTTGCGCGTTCTGTAAGGTCGTAGCCGTACTTTTCCAAAACGGTGCCTTTTATAGAGGGCGTTTCTGCGCCGACCGCGTCGTAATTATTTGTAGGAACACGCGCCGAAGAAGGCGGATCGTAGTCGGCGGACCTCACCTGATAATCCCCTACGACCAGTTCGTAAACGGCTGCGTACAAATCGTCGTAATACGGGCAAACCATTTTTATAAGATAATTGCCCGTACACTCCGTTTGCAAAATGGCAAGCAAAATATGCTCGTCGGAAGTAAGCGACAACTTTAGGTCCGACGAAATAGATTGAGCAAGAGTAAAACAGTCCTTCGTGTGTACGGAGACCGAGCCCGAATACGCCGAATAGTTTTCGTTAAGGTCCTTTATCGCGGAGACGTAAACGTCCTTTACAAGCCCGTATTGTCTTAAAACCTGACCGCACCTGCCATCGGTTGAGAGAAACGCGAGAACGATAAATTCCGTACCCAAAAACCCGGCGCCGAATTCCGAGCCTATCTTTGCGGACAAACTCAACAAGTTTAGCGCGCTACCGGTCAATTTGTCGTAAAAACCGTTTTTGACGTTGATATCGTTCATGTTTCACCGAAAATTTATTATTTTAATCTGACGGCGTTGCCGCCGAGCATGCGTTTGACGAGCGCAGCCCTTGCATAGTCTTCCCTTTGCCCGACGCAGTTCAAACGAAGAGTATTTTGCCTTGATAATACCAGCGCCCTGTCGACGGCTTTTTTGTCCGTGACCGCAACAACGCCTACGTTCGCGCCTATCTTTATTTGCGATATAATCTGCGAAAGTTCGTTATACGGCAAAAGTTTACAGTTGTTTATAACCCCTATGGCTCTTGCGCATCCGTCTTCAAAACGCAATTTATCCGCTAAATAATCCTGCGTTTCCAAATATAATTCTCTGTCTATAAGCCTTGACACGAAGTTTTCGACGAGAGATATGAGTTGTCTTTCTCCGACTCCGTAAGTAACTTCGTTGCTTACCTGAAAGAGATAGCCCTCTCCTACGCTTCCTTCGCCGAATGCACCGCGGACGGTAAGTCCTGAGTTTTTCGCCGAATAAACTACGCCGTCCAACTCGCCGTGAGAAACTATTGCAGGCAAGAATAGCATGACGGACGCTCGCATCCCCGTGCCGAGATTGGTCGGACAAGAAGTGTAATAGGTTTGTCCCTTTTTCGCAAACGAAAGGTTGGAGCGCAAAAACGTATCGAGTTTATTCAGCCTTTCGTAACATCTGACGAGATCGTTACCGTCGAGAATAATTTGTTCCCTTACGTGGTCTTCTTCGCCCACCATTACGGAAACTTTTTCGTCTTTCGATACGGCGACCGCACCCATGGGATTTAGGCTAAGCGCCGAAGATATAAGGTATTTTTCAACGAGGGAGTTTCTTTGTTCCTCGCCGAGCGCGCTCATCTCGTATACTTTGAAGTCCGATATTCGCCCAAGAGCCGTCAAGCACAGCCGTTTTACCGTCAATTCGGCGGCGGTGCCCGCTATTTGGCAAGGAAAATAATAACCGTCGAGATTTCTTGCAAGGCGCACTCTCGACGAAACCGCCGTAAATTCGCCCGTCACTTTCCTTGCACGCTCGACACGAACGGAATAAGTTGGCGCTCAAACGCCTTATAGCAATGCGGGCAACCAAGCAAGAGCCCCGAAGAAAACTGACGGTAAGTTCTCCCGCAAACGGGGCAAGATAGATTGTCGGGCATATCGACCAAATACTTAAACTCCGCCACGTTCAAAGAACGGGCTTTCCTTTCGCAATCCAAGCAAACTAAAAGCGAGTAAGTTTTGTTGCCTATCTGCCTTTCAACGGGCGTTACGGCGTGATTTTTATTGCATACGGGACAAAGCATTTTGGTTTATGTTATCGAAATATAATTATACTTGTATATATTATACCATCAAAACAACAAATGTAAATAGTATTTTCCCAACATTTAGGAATTTTTTTCGGCTTTTATTCTTAAAAAACGACAAAAAAAGAGAAAAGACCAAGTGCATCTTTTCCCGTTCTTTTATTCGATTGTTATTATCCGTTATTTAGCCTTACCGACAAGTTCTTCAAGATACTTACGGAAGGCTTCGGAGAGTTTTTTATCTCTCAAACCGTACTCGACGTTCGCCTTCAAAAAACCGAGTCTGTCGCCCATATCGTAACGAATAGCGTCGAAATCATAGGCAAAAGCGCCGTTTGTTTTGGCTTCCGTATCCAAACCGTCGGTAAGTTGATATTCGCCGCCCGCGCCCGGCTTCAAACCTTCCAAAATGGCTATCATATTTGGAGAAAGAACGTATCTTCCGAGCGGAGCAAGGTTGCTTTTTACCTGTTCGATAGGCGGTTTTTCGATGATTTGAGTCATCTTATACAATCTTCCGTCAACCGAAGAATATTCGCAAGAAGCGTACTTAGGAACGTCCTCAAGCGGAACTTGCTTACACCCGACGACCGTTTTGCCCGTCGCTTCGTAAGCGTCGATAAGTTGCTTGGTCACGGGATACTCGTCGTTATACATAACGTCGTCGCCGAACAAAACGGCAAACGGCTCGTTGCCGACGAATTCTTTAGCCGTCAAAATGGCGTCAGCCGTACCGCGTTGAGTTTTTTGCACGGCAAAATAAAACTTCGCCATGGTTTCCGGGTATTTGACAGCCTGTAAAAACTCGTATTTTTTGCCCTGCTCGAGTTTTTGTTCAAGTTCCGGGAACGGAGCGAAATGACTTTCGATTATCTCCTTTTTTTGCCCCACCACGAACATTATCTCTTCGATCCCGCTCTTGACCGCTTCTTCGGCAATGATCTGAATTGCCGGAACGTTCAAAATGGGAAGCATAGGCTTTGGAACCGATTTTGTGTACGGTAAAAATCTCGTGCCGTAACCGGCAACGGGAATGACCGCTTTTTTAACTTTACTCATTTCTTCTCTCTCCACAAAATTACTTAGTTCCGAAAATACGGTCGCCCGCGTCGCCGAGCCCCGGAACGATATAAGCGTTTTCGTTCAATTTTTCGTCAAGCGCGGCGACGTAAATATCAACGTCGGGATGCGCGTCCTGCACCACTTTAACGCCCTCGGGAGCCGCGATAAGACACATCAGTTTAATATCCGTGCAACCGCGATCCTTAATAAATTGAATGGCGGCTGCGGCGCTTCCGCCCGTAGCGAGCATGGGATCGACGACAATAATACGTCTTTCGGTGGCGTCGGCGGGAAGTTTGCAGTAGTATTCAACGGGTTGATGGGTTTTAGGATCTCTGTATAGACCGATGTGACCTACCTTTGCGTTAGGAACGAGCGTCAAAATGCCGTTGACCATTCCAAGTCCCGCTCTCAAAATAGGAACTATGCCGATGGCTCTTCCGGAAATCTCTTTGCCGATGGTCTTACAAATAGGGGTTTCGATCTCGATATCCTTGACGGGAAGATCTCTCGTTACCTCGTACGCCATCAAAAGGGAAATCTCTTCCAAAAGTTGACGGAAGTCCTTGGTGCTCGTGTCGGTCTGTCGCATCATCGTGATCTTGTGCGCTATCAACGGATGATTTACTACCGTAAATTTGCTCATGTTTTTTGTGCCTCCAAATTATAATATTTTTTGTATAAAATCGACTTACAGTTGGTCGTTTTCTATCATAGCGATCTTATCGACGCGTCTTTGATGTCTGCCGCCCTCGAAAGGAGTATTCAAAAAGACGGTAACGATCTTTTTCATGTCGTCTACACTCGTAACTCTTGCGCCGAGCGCCAAAACGTTGGCGTTATTGTGTCTTCTCGTCATCTCGGCGGTAAATTCGTTTACGCATAGTCCGCAACGGACGCCTTTCACCTTATTTGCGGATATGGATATGCCTATCCCGGTACCGCAGATAACGACGCCGAAATCGGCTTTACCTTGCGCGACCATCCGCCCCGCTTTACTTCCGAATTCGGGGTAATCGCACGATTGCTCGTCGTAAGTTCCCACGTCCTCGATTTCGTAACCGAGATTTATCAAGTACTCTTTGATCTCATTTTTCGCCGAGAAGCCCGCGTGGTCGCTGCCCATTACGATTTTCATATTGAATGCCTCCTTTTGTAACCGATTATCATTTCGCAAAGTTTTTCGCAATTATCGCTCAACAGCCGAGCCGTTTTGATATAAGTTTCCAAATCCTTGCCGTAAGGGTCGGCAACGTCGCCTAAGTTAAACAACCTGTCGAACGTCGTTGCGGAAGGACAAAAGTCTTTCAACAACTCAAAATGCTCTTCCGTCATACAAACCACCAGGTCGTAAGAAGAAAGACTTTTCGGAATGGGTTTTGACGTAAATTCTCTAAAAGGCACGTTGAGCGCTTTAAGCGCTAAGACGGCGTTTTCGTTCATAGGCGAGCGCTTGGCGCGTATTCCGAAACTTTTGACCAGAACGCCCTTTTCGTCGGCGCGTTTAAGCTTGTCCCTAAGGATAAACTGCGCCATAGGGCTTCGACAGGTATTTCCCGTACAAACGAAGGCGATTTTTATCGCGCGTTTTGAGTTTTCGCCGCGTGAAGATTTCATTTAACCTATTATAAAAAATACGTATTTTAACGAACGCTATTCGGCAAAAGCCTTCAAAAACCTGTTGGCAACGCCAAGCTTTACTTCGTCGTCAAGCAAAAAATCAACACCCAAAAGATAATCGTATTTTTCGCCTTCTCTTAAACCGTAGTAGAGCCTGTTAGCCATGGTTTCACCGTCCGAACCGAGACTGAAACAACTTCTTTTTCCAACCCGTCCAACGACCTTTTCTTCACACAAAATAAGCGCGGTTTTGCCTTGCGAACGCAGTCGGTCGTAAAACTCGATAAGAAGGTCTATCTCGTCCGCCTTGAAAAGTTTTGTATTCGTTTTTGGTTTATAGTGACTGTATCTCGTGCCGGGAGAACGCTTCATAAGGCTCTCGCCGTCCTCGGCGTAGCGACATTCGCCTACGACCTTCTTTATCATTTCGGCGGTTATCAAACCTTTTCTTAAAACGATGGGAACGTCGCCCGTTACGTCCAAAACCGTGGACTCAATGCCGCCCTGACTTCTTCCGCCGTCGAAAATGAGCGGAACCTCTAAACCGAAATCTTCGTAAACGTGTTCGGCTGTAACGGGGCTGGTGTGTTTTGATTTATTTGCGCTCGGCGCCGCTATCGGAAGGTCAAGATATTTCAATATCTTAAGCGCACCCTCGTGCTTAGGTATTCTGATCGCCAAGGTATCGAGTCCCCTGCAAACGAGCGGACTGACGACGCCTTTACTTTTATAGACCATCGTAAGCGGTCCCGGCAAAAACGCCTCACGCAATTTTTTTGCGGTCGGGTTATCGAAAACGAGTTTATCTAAATCGTATTCGGGGTGTACGTGAACTATCAAAGGATTATCTTGCGGCCGCCCTTTTAATTCAAAAATCCTTTTGACCGCTTCGGATGAAAACGCGTTTGCGCCAAGCCCGTAGACGGTCTCGGTAGGAAACCCGAAAGGGATATTACGTAAGACGTAATCTTTCGCAATTTTTAAGGAATTATCGTTGATTTTATAAATATTTACGAATTGATTCATAGTTAGGCGTTGAAGGGATCATCGTCCATTTCTTCATCGGGAACCGGTAGCGAATCGGGATCGAAAGGTTCGCTTTCAACCTCGCTTTGGGGCTTAGGGTTTTCTTCAGCCTTAGTCATATACGAAGGCGCTTCCGCCCTTGACTTGTTGACGAATTTAACGAAGTCGCCCTTAAACAAAACTTCAAACAAGCCCGTTCTGCCGTTACGGTTTTTCTCAACGATGACTTCACGATCTTCCGTGCCCAAAGCCTTCTTCTGAGCGTTCTCGCCCTCGTCGTTTTTATCGGATTTTTCTTCCGGTCTATGTAAGAAGATAACTACGTCCGCGTCCTGTTCGATAGCGCCTGACTCTCTCAAGTCGGACAAAACGGGTCTTGACTTTCCTCCGTTACGGTTTGTGACCTGACGAGATAACTGCGACAAAGCGATCAAAGGAACGTCCAACTCCTTTGCCGCCATTTTGAGTTTTCTTGAAATATCGGTTATTTGCTGTTGACGGCTCTCGGCGTGCACGGCCGAATCCATAAGTTGGATATGGTCGACGATAACAAGATCGAGCCTTCCGAGTTGCGCCTTTAATCTACGGCACTTACTCAAAATAGTTTGCGGAGTCTGATATGAACTTTCGTCGACAAAGATATTCATGCCACCCATAAGGCGCATGGTATCCCATAGTTTTTGGAAGGACTTACCGTCGTCGTCAAGTTTACCTTTCAAAGCAAGATCCATATTGACGTTACCGACCGAACAAATCATTCTTTGCGCAAGTTCCTGCTTGGTCATTTCCAGCGCGAACACGGCGATTACCGCGTTAGGATCTTTTATAGCTATATTTTCAGCGATATTCATCGCAAACGTCGTTTTACCGACGGAAGGACGAGCGGCAAGAATGATAAGGTTGCCCTTATGCAAGCCGTTTATCATCGAGTCAAGTTCGGTAAAGCCTGTTTTTATCCCGGTCAAAAAGGTCTTGTCCGTTTGAAGTTTTTCAAACATATTCATAACGTCTTGAAAATAATTGCCGACCTTTTCAAGCGAATACTTGTCCTTTTGCTCGCCTATCTCGAAAATGAGTTTTTGCGCCAGATCGAGACTGTCACGACTGCTTTTACTGTTGTAAGCGTTCTCTATAATTGTGTTTGAAGCGGTTATGAGCCTACGCAAAATGCCGTCCCTTACGATAAGGTCGAGATGTTGTTTATAGTTTGCCGACGACGGAACGAAATCGGCAAGCAACGTCAGATAATCAAGACCGCCGACCGATTCGAGCGTACCGCTTTTTTGCATATAGTCGGCAAGCGTAACTATATCGACAGGTTGATTGTCGTTATAAATATCGCGCATCGCCGTGAATATCTTGCGATGCGTAGGGACCAAAAAGTCATCCTCTTTGAGTTCGGTCAGAATATCGACCTGAACCACCTGGTCGATCAAAACGCACCCGAGAACCGATCTTTCAGCCTCTAAATTGTACGGCATGGAATTGTTAGGCATATTAAATCCCCGCTAATCAAACTTTTTTCTTTAGCTAAAAAAACAATTTATTATATCGTTATCGTAGTTTATTATAATTGAATGCATTCAAACTCGTCCAAAGCGTCTTTGAAAGACTTCATGGCAAGTTCGTAAGCGTCGGGCTTAGTGAGATCGACGCCGGCAAGTTTCAACAGTTCCACGGGGCTGTCGCTTCCGCCGGAAGACAAGAACTTTTTATAATCGGCAACGGCAGGAGCGCCGAGCGCGTATATTCTTTCGGCAATGGATATTGCGGATATTATGCCCGTAGCATACTTGTAGACATAAAAAGCATTGTAAAAATGCGGTATTCTCGCCCATTCGTAGGAAATTTCGTCATCGGAAACGACGCTTCTTCCGTAATACTTTTTGTTAAGATCAAGGTAGACTTTCGACAGACTTTCATCGGTCATCGCCTGCCCGTTATAAGCCATTTCGTGCGCGTCGTACTCGAACTCCGCGAACATGGTTTGGCGGAACAGCGTACCCTTTATCATATCCGTATAGTAGGACAAAAGATATTTTTTAAGTTTATTATCTTCGGTCGTTTTCAACAAATATTTCAGCAGCAACACTTCGTTGACCGTACTCGCGACCTCCGCTACGAAAATCTTGTAGTCGGCTTTGGACTGCGGTTGATACTTATTTGAATGATAAGTATGCATGGCGTGCCCTAATTCGTGCGCGATGGTAAAAATATCGGAAGTGGTCTTTTGGTAATTGAGTAAAACGTACGGATGTTTTATGGAATAAACGCCCGTGCTGTACGCACCGCTCCTTTTGCCGTCGGTTTCCTCAACGTCTATCCAGCCTTCGTCGTGAGCGCGTTGCAAGAGCGCAACGTAGTCGTCACCAAGCGGGCTCAAACCCTTTTTGACCAGTTCAAAAGCCTGCTCATATTCAAGTTCGAGTTCGCAATCGTCGACGGTGGGGACGTAAATATCGTACATGTGCATGGTACCTACGCCCAACGCGCGTTTTTTGAGTTTTACGTACCTATGAAGTTGCGGAAGCGCTTTTTTGACCGATCTCAATAGGTTTTTGTATACTTTAACGTCAACGTCCTCGGCGGATAGAGCCATTTCCAGGCAAGAATTATACCCTCTCGCCTTTGCGATAAAGACGTTTTTGTTTACGTTTCCGACGTAGGTTGCCGTTATAGTTCTCAAAAGCGACTTAAACGCCGCGTAATACTTTTGAAAAACGGCTTTTCTGACCTTTCTGTCGGGGTGGCGGAGCATAACCCCGTAAACGCCGTGCGATACCGTGACCTTCTGCCCGTCGATTTTGACCGTAGGGAATGGAAGATCGGCGTTTTCGATCATTCCGAATATATCCCTGAAAGAGCCGAAAACCTGACCGCCGAGCGACAAAACCGCTTCGGTCTCCTTGGACAAAACGTGCTTTTTATCCTTCAAAATAAGTCTTAATTCGTAATCGTAATCGGCAAAATCGGGATCGGCGATAAACGAACGCAAAGTTTTTTCATCCAAAGCGGTCAGTTCCGGCGTCATGAAGGAAACTGCGGAACTGAACTCTACGTCCAAAGCGCCCATTTTTTGCATGGCACCGACGAATATCGGATCTTTGGTATTTTCGTCGTGACGCATATGCGCGTAAACGTATAACTTTTCGATATCGGCAACGACGGAATACAGTTTTTTATAGCAACTCAAAAGCGCCTGCTTATCGCCAAGTTTACCTTCAAATTCAGAAAAGTCGAGTTTTTTTCCGACTTCATCGTAAAGCGCTTGCCAATCGCTAAGATCGGCAAATATAACGGAAGTATCCCATTTTAGATTTTTAGCAACCTGATCTCTTGTCTTCATACGGTCCGCTCCTTATTTTACTCGGTAATAAACAATACGCCGAGCGTGTTCTTTCCGCAGTGAGAGCCAACTGTCGTTCCTGCGTGAGTTTCGATTATCTCGTTAAAATCAAAAAGTTCTTTGACCTTTTCTTTCGCGGCTTCCACAAGTTCCGGGTCTGCGTTACAATGAGTTATAAAAACTCTTGTTTTATCGTAAGATTTGAATTCTTCGGCAAGATCGGAAACGTACTGGCGAATACATCTTAACATATTGCCCGAGTACTTTTTCTTGACGGTCAAAGCGCCGTTGATCATAGAAATATGCGGATGAAGTTTCAAAATTTTTGCGCCGATCAAAGCAATTAAAGAGCACCTCCCGCCTTTATGCAAATAGTCGAGCCTGTCGACGACGAAAGACGTTCTGGCATTTAATTTCATCTTTTCGATTTCATCGAAGACTTCCTTTGCGGTCATACCTTTCGCGCGCATATCGCAAGCCTTCATGATAAGTAAGCCCTGTCCGCTCGAAAGTTGCATACTGTCTACTACGAAAACGCCTTCGACCATTTTGGAAGCGGCTACCGCGTGATCGTAGCACGAAGAATCCTTACTGGAAATGTTAAAGTGAATAACCTGACTGCCGTCGGCTGTCAACTCTTTGAAAAAATCAACGTATTCGTCGACCGAAACGGCGCTCGTTTTGGGAAGATCGCCGCCGTCGTCAACGAATTTCAAAACCTGATCGATGGTTATATCGACGTTATCTCTATACTGCTTTCCGCCCAAAAAGATGGTGAGCGCATAAATTTTAATGTTTTCTTTGGCAATTTGTTCTGCGTTTAAGTCGCAGGTGGAATCCGATGAAATAATAAAACTCACGATAAGCAAACTCCTTTATTGTATTTTTTTATGGAAAACGCGTTCAAAAATTAACGCGTTATAATATCTTATATAAAAATGAAAGCGAATATCTCGCGTCTATCAGATACTGCGGAATGACGGCTTTGACGTCGCGAAAAGGAATGAGCCCTATCTCGCGAGAATCCCTTGAACCGCCGAGTTTTCTGTTATCACCGAGAACAAAGTACGTTTCAGGCTCGACCACCGTCGTCAAAATAGGCTCGGCAAGGCTTACAAAATCGTCCTCAACGGGCTCAAACTCGCCTTGTCCGCCGTATTTTATATATATCTTTCCGTTGACGGAAGTTATTACGTCACCCGGCAGCGCGACAACACGTTTTATCAAAAGATATTCGCCGTCGGCGTTCAATTTTGCCATTTGGTAGCCGTTTTGCGACGATATCGCTTCCTGTTTCAGATATTCCGAATGACACACTATCACGTCCCCGCGCGCTATTTCACCCACTTTGAAGCCGATGAGATAATCGCCGCTATGAAGCGTCGGCGTCATAGACGAACCGTCAACCACCACGCGATATATTACGTTTACGCGTATCGTGGTCATAATTATCAAAACCGTAAGCACGATGACGAAAAAGTCTATCCACGAACGCAATTCGCGGCGGCGCTCGGCTTTAACTTCGGTTATCGTATTGTTGACTTTATAATCTACCATCACACAACAAGCAAGTTATTGAATATGCATTTTTCGTTTACTTGCAATTTTAACGCAACTATTTTGTCGTATTTTTTTACAGATAAAAGTTTTTCATTCTTAAAATCAGACAGTTTAATGAGAACTTTTTGCCAGACGTCGCCACCGGTCAACGCGGTAGCAAAAACGAACTCGTCTATCGCTCCGTCGTCTTCTACCACGAGCGTAGCTTTCAAAACGGCGTCAGCAACGCAGTTAGCGTCAAAAACGAGATAGTTTCTTTCGGTAAGATTTAACGTCCTATCGTTAAAACAAAGATTTATAAGCCCGTATTTTGAAAACACGCCGCATATCTTATCGCTGCCCTCGACGTATTCGATAGGATCGTCGCATAGGAAAAACGAACCGCATAACTCGGTTTTTTCGGGCGTTAGAAAGGAAAACCCGTTCAAAATATCTGAAGTCGAATACAAAAGATTGTTTTTTCTGCCGTCGACCTTTACCGTCTTTTTGGTTATCATCGGCGAGCAAACCGTATATCCGTTACGATATTCGACCAAGCCGAATGCGGTAACGAACGAACAATTGTTCGGTACGTTGTAAACAAAGTTTTTGCTGTTTTCCTCCAAGGATTTCAGCATCTTCATTTCGCGCCAATCGCGGAACACGGGGTTTTGACCGTCGGCGGAAACGTAAACGGAAAGTTTTTTAACGCGGAGAACGTCCGAAAAATCCAGTCCGAGATTTGCTTTGATAACGCCGTCTTCAACGTCCAAGTTGAGTCTCGGCGTCGTAGGCAAAACGGCTTTGGAATATCCCAAAAGATGATTAGCAAAGAATAAATCGACGTTTCTCTTGCAATTAACGTCCAAACAATCAAGGTATTTAACCGAAAAATTCAAGTTGTGAAGTATTGACTCGGGAATTCTCGCCAAGGTATCCATAGCCCTGTCGCAGTCGTATTTATCGCTGTTGGTGGCGGTCATATAAAAGACCGGACAACGAACGTATTGCGCGTATGCGTGAGCGTCGACGCCCGCCAGATAACGCAATCTCTCGTCGTTGACGGCGATTTCCTTACCGGAATATTTATATACTCCCCTGTACGTTCTCCAACCTGCGCCGAAAAGCGGAACGAAACAATTTATATCGCCGTCCCTATCTATTCCGCAAAGCTGCCATGCAACGTTGGCGCCGTCCTTTTCGCCCAAAACGCCTATCTTTTCGATAGCGCGACATTCCTTTAAGAATCTTACGCAGTACATAGAAACGGCAACCCACTCGTACCATGCGGTAGATTTAGCCGTGCCGTCGCAATAATCCAGATGCCTTCCGACAGATTGATAATTAGCGTAGGATACGGCGTCGGGGTAGACGGTGTAATTACTGTCTCCGTCCTGACGTTTGCCATACAGATCCGGAGAAAACACCGAATATCCCTGATTGACGAACGCGTTAATAAGATCGTAATCAATGCTTTTACCGACGTCGGGAATGATCAAAATAGCGGATTTTCTCGTTTTTTTCGTAAATTTTTTGTTGTACGCAAAAACGCCGAAGATCTTAACGCGATCTCCTAAGTCAACCTGCCTGCCGTAAAAACTGACGCAACTATAAACCACGCTACCGTCGACCGTTTCGTTCAAAACCGAATCGGACAAAGGTAAACTGCGGTCAAAGTCTCGCCACAAATCTACGGGAGATAATAATTCAGCTGTCTTGGTAAAAGCATCCATAAACATTTAATTCACGATTTTTCTTTTTCAAAGAAAAATCCGTGAGGACTTGCGGTCGGAAGCGTTTACGGCGAGAATGAATCCCGCCTACGCTTCTCGGCGTAATTATATAAAGATGTTCACGAAAAATCTTTTAGCAAAGATTTTTCCGTGATGACTGTTGGTCGTAAAGTGCTTAACGCGAAGAATAAATCTCCGCTTGCACTTTTCGGCTTAATTATTTTAATTTAATTCACGATTTTTCTTTTTCAAAGAAAAATCCGTGAGAACTATGTAAAAGTGGAGAGTGGAGTGTGGAGAGTGGAGATATGGATACGAAAAATATATGATAATTTGTTTGTTCCATATCCGACTTTTTAACTAACCACTATACTTACTAAACAAAGACAAAGTCAGTAAATTATCAAAGTTGATGTTT
>JAFVDA010000025.1 GCA_017478765.1 Clostridia bacterium | reverse complement strand
TACCATATAAATTTTATTCAGCAAAGGCATTGACATTGTTCCCATAATGACATACATTGTTCCGCAAAAGTAGAATAATTATGGCAATGACGGTTAAACAGGCGTAGGAGCACGACAAATTCCCGATACACATATTACGAGTTTGTTATTCGGTGCAAGATCGTCAAGTAAATGAACAGTTGACGCTAAAACGCGGTGAAAAACACAACATACGCAAACAGCCGAGGCGGAATGCCTCGGCTGTGTTTTTGTTTTTATTGAAGGTTTTTTAGACTAACTTCAAATTACATATTGAGAAGCTTCAACAGATAGTAATCCTTGAAGACGACGACCATAACGACGGAAACGACCGACATGATCTTGATGAAAATGTCGAGCGACGGACCGACGGTATCCTTCAAAGGATCGCCGACCGTGTCGCCAACGACGGAAGCGTCGTGTTCGGGAGAACCTTTGCCGCCCAAGCCTTCCGCGCCCGATTCGATATACTTCTTGGCGTTATCCCAAGCGCCGCCGGCGTTGCCCGTGAAGATGGCGAGCATGATAGCCGAGATGGTAGCGCCCATCAGTAAGCCCGCAACGAAGTCAGGTCCGAAGATAAATCCTGTCACGACGGGAACGGCTATAGCGAGAACGGCAGGGAGTTTCATTTCGGAAATAGCGCCCTTGGAGGAAATCTCGATACAGGTCTTGTAGTCGGGGTCTGCGTTACCTTCCAAAAGCCCGGGAATCTCGCGGAACTGGCGACGAACTTCGTCGACCATGTGCCTTGCCGCTTTTGCGACCGCGTTGATCAAAAGCCCCGAGAAGAAGAAGGGAAGCGCCGCGCCGATAAGAGCGCCCATGAGCGTCATAGGATCGATAAGGTTCAATAAGATGTCGTTTTGGACAACTCCGCCGACAAACTCGTATTCGATATAGGAATACAAGTATCCGCTCATCATGGAGAGCGCGGCAAGCGCCGCGGAACCGATAGCAAAGCCCTTACCGATAGCGGCGGTCGTGTTGCCGACCGAATCGAGTTTATCGGTTATCTCGCGGACTTCGGGATCGAGTTCGCACATTTCGGCGATACCGCCGGCATTATCGGAGATAGGTCCGTAAGTGTCGACGGAAACGGTAGCGGCGACGAACGAAAGCATACCCATAGCGGCTACGCCAACGCCGTACATTCCGCCTATCATATACGAGCCCCAAATGGACACGCCGAGTACGACGACCGGCAACAAGCAGGAGATCATACCGAGAGCCAAGCCCTGAGTAATGGTCAAAGCGGCGCCCTCTTTGGAAGCGTGAGAAATGTTTCTCGTGGGTTTATAGTCGTAACTGGTGTAGTATTCGGCGAAGACACCGATGACGATACCCGCAACGATACCTATAACCGCTGTAAGCCACGGGCTTACCCAGCCGAGGTTGAATGCAGCCTGAGCCCAGTCGCCGATGACCGGTTCCTTGCCGAACATGACGTACGCAAGACCCAAGCCGACAACGGCGGTGATACCTGCGGACAGCCAGGTGGCTCCGTTCAACTGCGAGTGGACCTTATTGGGATCGTCGGAAATATTCTTTCTGAATACGAGAGTGGCTATGCCGATGACGCACCCGATCAAGCCTATAGCGGCGAACATGAGCGGGAATATCATCATATTCTTAGCAAAGTCGACGGAAACGTTGTGGTGCGGGCTTCTTACAAGTTCGCACGCGAGAATGATAGAACTCATTATTGCCGCGACGAAGGATTCGAGAAGGTCGGAGCCAAGCCCTGCGACGTCGCCTACGTTATCGCCTACGTTGTCGGCGATGGTGGCGGGGTTTCTCGGATCGTCTTCGGCGATGTGCGCTTCGGTTTTACCGACAAGGTCGGCGCCCATATCGGCTGCCTTGGTGTAAATGCCGCCGCCCACGCGGTTAAACAGCGCTATGAGCGAGCAACCGAGAGCGTAACCGGAAACGGTGGTGGAAAGCCCTACCGTACCCTTAAAACCGATAAGGTTGGTCCCGAGTTCGATGCTGTTGTCGGCAGACATATTGAGTTGACCGAGCGCTACGCCGAATACCAAAAATACGATGATCGCGCCGAGAAGGGCAAAGCCCGCAACGCAAAGCCCCATTACGGAGCCGCCGCGGAACGCGACCTTCAAGGTCTTACCGATGTGCTTGGTTTCCTTTGCGGTGTTGGTAACTCTTACGTTTGCGTAAGTGGCGATCTTCATGCCGATGAAGCCCGCGCATTCGCTCATCGTGGCTCCAACAAGGAAGGCTACGCCCGCCTGCCAGGATACGAGAAGACCTAATACGACCGCGACTATAACTGCGACTACGGCGATTATCTTAAGTTCGTACATAACGAACGTGTTCGCGCCAAGTCTTATAGCGGCGGCGGTTTTTTGCATCTTTTCGGTGCCTTCGGGCAGCTTCTTGACGCCGAAATAGTTAAGCGCCGCAAAGCCAAGACCGAACACGACCGCAAAGACGACTACCAAATATAAAACGGTGGTACTCATTTTACGTTATTGTCCTTTGAAAGACAATACCTCCTTAATTTACTGACGCCTTTTATACTATCACGAAACGCCGATATTTGCAAGTTTTTTTACGCCTTAACCGTACAATGCCGCGTATGTTTTTTTTGCGCCGTCACAACTGATTCGCCGATCTTTTTACCCCATAAAACAATGCGAGATATTTGTTCGGCTTTAACGCCCGATTATATCGTCGCAAATATGAAAAATATATCAACAAGGTTGACAGTACGATGTTAAAGTGATACAATAATGTTGATTTTGACTGACGATAAACGATCGTCCCGAATTTTTATATAATAGAAATTTCCGTCAAAACATACGATTTCGGACAAAACACGAGGAGAAAACAAAACTCTTATGACCAAAATAATTCCCGTTTTTTACGCTTGCGACGACAATTACGCGCCTTTGCTCGGAACCTCTATAAAGTCGCTTATAACGAATGCGTCGAAAGATTATTTTTATAATATACATATATTGAGTTGCGGATTTAACGCTGACAATCAAAAAAGGCTGTCCGCGCTTACGAGCGAAAACAGCCGTTTGATATTCGACGATATGCACGAAACGGCAAAGGAATATTGCAGTAAGTTCCACGTTCGCGACTACTATTCCATGGCGATATATTACAGATTATTCATCGCCAACATGTTTCCGCAATACGACAAAGCCATTTATCTCGATTCTGACACCATAATTTTAGGCGACGTGTCCAAACTTTACGAAATGGACCTTAAAGATAATCTGGTCGCCGCAGGTCAGGAAAACGTTATGCTCGAAGATATTTTCGGCTATTACGTCGAAACTGTCGTGGGCGTCAACAGACACGACTACTTCAACGACGGCGTAATGCTGATGAATCTCGCGCTCATGCGTAAGGAAAACCTTCAAGGGCAGTTCTTGAACTACACCAAGATAAAGACCTTTACCGTGACCGAGGACCAGGACTACATGAACGTATTGTGTAAGGACAGGGTTTTAAGGCTTGGTTACGAATGGAATATGATGCCCGTGGAAGGGCTTTGCGACAAGCCGAATATAGTACACTTCAAGATAACCCTTCGCCCGTGGAAGTACGACGGCGTTATGTACGAAAAGGAGTTCTGGAAGTACGCAAAACTCGCCGGCTACTACGACGTTCTTCGCGCTATCTACGATAACTTCACCCCCGAAGATAGATTAAACGATCAACTTATGTGCCGTAACCTTGCGCTTATGGCTATACGGCAGACCAAGCAAGCCGACGCTTCCGTCCCCATCGACGAGAACGGGTTCGTTGGTATTTACGCGGCGCAGTTGGTATTTTAACCTATGAGCGACCAAATACAAAAATCACCCGACAGGCTGGAAGTTTTAGAGCGCATCAGGCAAAACGAACTTGACGGAAACTTCAACGTGGACGTTGAAGCCGATCCGCCTACCCGTCCTCTCAAAAAGGGAGAGTGCGACTTTGCCAACAGAAAACTATCGTCGAAAATCGCGTCCTTTTTTGCAAATATAGCGGCTCGCTCGTATTATGAAAAACTCATCAAAAAAGGCGACTTTATTATCGAAAACGTAGTAGGGCTGGAAAACTTTCCGGAAAAAGGCGGAGCGTTTATCACCTGCAACCATTTCAGCGTACTCGATAATTACGCCGTATACAGGGTGATACGCAAAAAACTCGGCGGCAACCTTTACAAGGTCATTCGCGAAGGCAATTATACGTCCTTTCCGGGACTTTACGGATACTTTTTCCGCCATTGCAACACGCTGCCGCTAAGCGACAATTACGAAACTTTGAAAGAGTTTATGAGCGGAGTGGAGTATCTGATCAAAAAGGGCAAAAAGATACTTATCTACCCCGAACAATGCATGTGGTGGAACTACCGCAAGCCCCGCCCGTTAAAGGACGGAGCGTTCAATCTCGCCGTCAGAAACGGCGCGCCGATAATTCCGTTTTTCATCACCATGCGCGACGACCAAAAAATAGGCGTAGACGGATTTCCCGTTCAACGCTTCACGGTGCATATAAGTAAACCTATCTATCCCGATCCCGCGCTCGACAGAAAACAAAACGTCAAGCGGATGAAGGATTATAACTTCGAGTGCTGGAAGAATATTTATCAATCGGTTTACGGCGTAGAACTTGCCTACGATACCAAGGAGCAAATATAATATGTTATACCTTATACTGATACCTTCCCTCGCGCTTCTCGTCGCGTCGGTAAACATGATATTCCCCTCTCTTTGCGGAAATCTCGAATGGTGGCAGGTCTTGCTTATAACCGCAGGGCTCACTGTAGCCGTGATAGCCGTAGACGGGCTTATGGCGACGCTCACGCGCTGGGTGTTCCCCTCAAAATGGTTCGGGCGCGGCACCAAACTCGTGAGAGTGCATAAGTGGGAGAAAAACTTCTATATGAAGATAGGCGTCAAAAAGTGGAAGGATTATATTCCCGAATGGGGCGGACTCGCCGCCTTCCGCAAGGATAAGATTTACGATCCGACCAACAACGAATACGTGCTTCGCTACATAACCGAAGCCAACATCGGCGCGTTCGGGCATCTTTTGGGAATGATCTTCGGATTTGCGATAGTGGCGATCTATCCGCAAAAACTATTGTCGATAAGTATCCCGATAGCCGTGATCAACTTTATAATAAGTTCGCTGTCATTGATTATTTTAAGGTTCAACCTACCGAAACTCGAAGTTTTGTATCAGCGCAACTTAAAAAGAGAGAAAAAAGCATAATAAAAATTACCCCGCAACTTCGACCTATCGTTTCTTAGGTCAAAAGCGCGGGGCTTTTTTATGCTTAAAATACTATTATCCCGACTATCGCCGAAGCGATTATGAGCAGTATCGGCGACGGATTCTTTCTAAAAAGCAGTTTGTAGCCTATATACGCCGCTCCAAGCCCTACGGTTATAAGCAGCGGCGCGAGCGAAAACCCTTCGACGGACAGCGCTCCGATATTGGGCAAAAAGTTGCGGACGGCAAGCCATACGCCGGTAGTGAATATAAGCCCTACTATCACGGGTTTTACGCCTTTGAGCGCGCTCGATACTATCTTACTTTGCAAAAAGCCCTTGAATACCGCCACTATCAGCAGAATTATGATTACGGACGGGATCATCACGCCGAGCGTTGCGAACATAGCGCCTAAAAAGCCGCCTTGCGACGAGCCTATAAACGTCGCCATATTGATGGCGATAGGTCCCGGGGTGGATTCGGAGACGGCAACGAAGTCCACGAACTGTTCGCTCGACATCCAACCGTGTTCCAGAACTTCCCGCTCCATTAAGGGAAGCATACCGTAGCCGCCGCCGAACGAAAACAGACCTATCTTCATAAAGGTAAACAACAGATCGATAAGTATCATAGTTTACCCCCTTCGTCTGACTTGTCTACGCCGCCGTCGGGTTTAGCTACACCGTCTTCTTGCTTTTTTTTCGGTCTGAAATACACGGCTATACCCACGACCATTCCGAGCAAAATTATATAAATTGTCGAAATGTTTATTCCGAACACGCCAAGGTCGATAAGTAGCAGCATCGCAGCCGCAAAAATTATCAGTATCCAACTGACTGCGTTTTTCTTTACGCTTTTGAATAGTTTTACGGAAGCCGAAATTATCAAAATCGCCACGCCGCATTGAATACCTTTGAAAGCCTTTTGGGCAAGTTCAAACTGCATGAATTTATCAAAAAACAGCGATATGACGAAAATTATTATAAACGACGGCAGACACACGGCAAGGCTTGAAAGTATTGCGCCGATAATCCCGCCTACCTTGTAGCCTATATAGGTCGAACTGTTGACGGCAATAGGACCGGGAGTTGATTCGGCAATAGCCACCACGTCGGAAAACTCTTCCTGCGTGATGTACTTTTTCTTGTCCACCACTTCGTGCGAGATGACCGATATCATAGCGTACCCCCCGCCGAACGTGAAAAGACCTATTTTGAAAAACGTCCAGATAAGTTTTAAAAGAAGGTTGATTTTTTTCATTTTAACGATAACGTTCCGTTAAACTTTTTTCCGTTTGATTATACTATGCGGCGGATGAAAAATCAAGCGTTTGCGTTTTTCAGCGGAGATTTCGGGTACATCACATAAAATAACGGGCGCGTTTTTTCAAAAAAAAGTGGACTTATCCGAAAATGTAGATTATAATATTAGATGGACGGATAATTTATGGTATTTTATAAAAAGCCGTGGGCTGTAGCGTCGTTAATAGCGTTTATTATAACGAGTCTTGCCATATTCTTTTTCTCCTTTCAGTCGGGAACGGAGTCGGGCGAATTCTCGAAGGTTTTCTACGCGCTTTTGGACGGGCTCAACCTTAACGAACAGTCTACCGATATAGACGTTGAAAAGGTGGATATAACGGCAATTACCCTTTCCGCGCCGAGAGACTATTATTACGTCGGCACGACGGTAAAACTGACCGTCAAACTAATGCCCGAAAACGCTACCGAAAAGTATTCGTTCTCATCTTCCGACGAAAATATCGCCACGGTCACCTCCAAAGGCGAAGTTTCCTTTTTCTCGGTCGGTAACGCCCTGATAACGGCGACGAGCGAGAGCGGAAACGCAGAGTTTTCCCTTCCGCTGTCCGTCTACCCGTCGGGCTTGGACGGGCTTGATAGGGATAAACTTTCCGTTCAGATAGCCGACGTTCTGGACGTAAATTACTGCGCGCAGGTCAAGGTGCTTTACGACGGCAAACCCGTGAATATAAGATATAAACTGTCTTCTTCGAACACGCAGGTTTTTTCCACCAACGGAGCGTTCGTTCTAACTCACGCAAAAGGCGCGGCAACGCTTAAAATGACCGTCGAAGAGCAGGAAGTTTTCAGTAAAGACATAACGGTCGACGGGAAGGTGTACGAATATCCCCAAAACTTTAACGCTACCTTTAACGGCGAGAAGGTCGGCGAGAATTTTACCTTTTATCTCGGCAAGAATTATTCTTTCGGTTTTTCAGCCGACAACGAGAGCGATTGCTGTCAAAGTTTCAGGCTGCGTATTGAAAACGACTGCCTGACCGCGCTTTACGTTGACGACGCCAAACAAATAAACGTTTCGGCGCAGGAGTGCGGAAAGTGCCTCGTAAGAGTGTATTCGACAATGAATTTTACCGAGCCTTTAGCAACCTTTACCGCAAACGTCATTCCGCCGAAAGCGGTGGTCACTGGGCTGACCGTGCCGGCGTACGGGTTTAATTGCAGCGGGCCGTACGAACTCACGTTATCGGTAAACGACAAGTATTCGCTCGTCGGCTACACCTATAAAATAGACGGCAACGACTATCATTTCGACGAAAACAATTACGTCGTATTCGATAGAGTAGGCAACTTCAACGTAACGTTTACGTCCGAATACTACCCCGAGGACAGTTATACCTTTACGCTCGTCGTCGTGGACGACAAAAAGGAACTGCGCATGCGTAAAGAATTCGGGCATTTCGGCTTGTTCGCCCTTTTGGCTTTGTTCGGAACGGTGGCGTTTTTGTTCTTTATACGCAAAAAGCCCCTTAACTACGTCGTAATAACCATAGCGGGGCTTATCGTCGCGGTACTTTCGGAACTATTTCAACTGTCGCTGTTTACCAGCGGACGGGCGTTCCAGTTTACCGATATCCTGATAGATATGGCGGGCTATGCGGTCGGCATAGGTCTGACCGTACTCGCGCTGTTTACATTCTACAAAGTAAGGCGCAAACGCCGAACTTCGTCGCCTACGGTCAAATAGGGCTTACCCAACGAAACGAGAGTAAACGTCTTGTCAAACGACAGGGCGTTTTTCGTTTTGCCGTCGGTCGACAAGACGACAAGTTCCGTAAGCGTCGACGAGTCGATAAATTTATATAAAGTTTTGACCTTGGTCGTTTCGCTGACGGCGACCTTTTTGATGGCTCGCCCCTTTTCGACGGCGCGCATATCGAGCCCTGAAAACAGCCTTATATAATCGCACTTCGTGGAAACGAAGACGTTTCCGAACAGCACGAAAAGCGCAAAGAACAGTATGCTCGGATTTACGCTTACGAATATCGAATAGACGAATAGTATTATTAGCGCGACCGATAGCGTTATCCCCGAGGCTTTTACTATTTTAAACGCTTTTTTGCGTTCGATGACGGTCGACAGTACGGCAAGAAGTATCCTGCCGCCGTCAAGCGGGTAACAAGGGAGCAGGTTGATGGTCGCGATAGACAAACTGGCAAACACGGCGGTATCGGTATAGGGGTAAATTTCGGGCTTTAACCACCACAGCGCGACGAACAAAACCGCGGTAGCAAGGTTGACGATAGGACCTGCGAAGGCAATTTTTATTTCGTCCGAAAAGGAAAACAAACTCTGCTCTCCGCTGACAAGCGCTCCGTACGGCATAAGCGTTATTTTTTGAAGTTTATAGCCGAGAGCCTCGGCAACGAGCGAGTGTCCGAGTTCGTGAATGACGGCAACCAAAGTGTACGTCAAAAAAGAAAATACTTTGCCGATGACGGCAAAGTAAATTCCAAACAGAATGAATAACGGGTGTACGGTAAACTTTAACTTTCCCATACGATATTTCCGTCTTTTAAGATATAATCGGTGACGAGAACGTTATTATCGTAAAGTTTGAGCGTCGTACCCTGCTTTGAAAGCGCTATCGGCACGTTGGGATAAGCTTTGTCGCCAACGGAAACATAAGTCGCGTCGGCGTTTTCGATGACAGATCTGAAAACGTCGCTGTGGTTTATGGTGATGGTATAACTGCCGTCGACCGCCGTGACGCTTTCGACCGTGCCGTCGGTAGTCGGATATACGGCGCACGCAGACTTGAACGATATCACGCCTTCGCTTGCGGTAAGGTTATCCGCGGAAGTCGGCGCGAATACGGCAAGTTCTCTCGCCGTGCGATCGTCGGTGGTTTTCGCGGTTTGCCCGAATACGCTGCGGATCATAACGTTTATGCCGCTGTCTTCCCAAAAGATGTTGGTGAGCATTATGGCTACTATAAGCACGAATATCGCCACGACCTCCGCGCCTACGAGCGTAAATTTGAACCGTCCGCCGTTTTTTGTCTTTTTGTTTTTTTCGTTTTTTTCCGCGTACGTTACGGTGGATATCTCTTGTTCGGGTTGGGCGGCGCTCTCGGTAGGCGCTTCCGTTTCCGCTTCCGCAATCGGAGCCTTTTCGTTTATTTTTTTAAGCAGTTTCTTCTTTGAAAAAGCCCTTTTCTTTTGCGGAACGGTCACCATTTCACACGATGAAACGGGCAGTTCTATCATTTCGCAATATTCGTCGTTTGCCATTATTTTTATCGCTCCTTTTTTTAGTCTAATAAATAGATATGCGATAAAATTTTTTATAGAACGATATTCCGCCCGTTTTTTTTACAAATGGTTTGCGTTTCGATAAAAATCGGCAAGCGCCGATACATTTCGCGCTTGCCGATGAACAGAATTTATAATTTTACTTAAAAGTTACGGTGAACTTGGTGCCCTCGCCTAACTTACTTTCGACTTGTACGTCGAGGTTGAGAATTCTCGATATCTCCTTAACGAACGACAATCCGAGCCCAAGCCCGGAACCGGCGGGGCGGCTTCTATCCGCTTGATAGGCTCTTTCGTAAACGTGTTTTATCGTCTCTTCGCTCATGCCGATACCGTCGTCTTTGACTATCAGTTTGACGGCTTCGTCACGCTTTAAGTACACCCACACGTTACCGCCCTGTTTGCCGTATTTTACGGCGTTGTCGACGAGATTGATGAGCAGCCGCAAAAACAACGTTTCGTTGGTTTTAACGACAATTTCCGGCTGAAGCGACGGATGAATGGTTATTCCCTTATCCGCGCTGAAAACGTTGAGCGTTTGTTCGGTCAATGCCGATAGGTCTACTTGGTCAAGTTCGACCGACTCCGTCCCCGCAACTCTTGAAAACTCGAGCAGTTGTTTGACCATTTGCGTCAGTCTTTTGGTTTGGGTGTAAATGACTTCGAGCGACTTATCTTTTTCCTCTATGGTATCGACGTCGTTGAGCGCAAATTCACTCTCGGCGAGCAAAACGGTCAAAGGAGACCTTAGTTCGTGCGAGACGTCGGAAGTAAACCTTTCCTGGTTTTTGACGACGTTTTCCACCCTTGCAAGCATTTTATTGTACGCCACGCAAAGGTTTTGGATATCCACGTCCTTAGTGTCGAGCGTGATCCTTTTAGATAGATCGAGCGATTTTTCCACTTCGGTTATCTCGCTTGCCATCTTTCTTATCGGCTTTTGCCCGTAATAGTAGGAGAAAAACGACGCTATAATCGCTAAAACCGCAAGGACGAGCGCCACTATGTACACTATCGGCAATATGCCGTTCAAGGCGCTCGCGCCTATAACTTCAGCGCCGCGCAAAGTACATCTGCCGTACTCGGAAAAAACCAGTTGAGCGTCGTACAACATAAACTCGCCAGCATCGTTTTTTATCCGAAGAACGTCCTGCTTTTCTCTTGGAAAATTATCCATTGCGCCGTCGCTCGCTTGAGGCTGTGGCGGCGGTTGAATGTCTTCCTTTTTCATTTTTGCGTCCTCATGCGGGCAAACGCCTGCAATCAGTTCGCCCTGCTCGTTATAAAGGGCAAAATAAACGTCCTGTTCAAGCCAAACGACACCGTCCGTTGATTGCGTTCTCTCGATAAGCTCCGCCTTTTTCCTGACGAGATCCGGGAGTTTTCTTTCTGTCTCAAAAGAAAGCATGGTCCTTGCCAGAAAGGAAGACGAGAGAATCAACGCTATGGTAACTACGGCTATGAACACGACGTTGATAATAAACCGTCTTTTTGCTAAATTCATCAGTCCTTGATAGTATAGCCGACGCCCCTTATGGTTTCGATAAGTTTTTTATCAAAACCGTCGTCGACCTTTTTCCTTAAAAAGTTAATATAAACGGCTATGGTGTTGGACTCGATTTCATCGTCAAGCCCGTAAAGTCTATCGGATATGCGCTCCTTTGAAATGACGATATTCTTGTTCTGGACAAGCAAAAGGAGCAGTTCGTATTCCTTTTTGGAAAGGGTTATCTCTCTCCCCGCGCGCTCGACCTTTCTCGTCATGGCGTCGATGGTAAGATCGCCTACCGAATAGACGTTTTCCCTTGAGCCGTAGCGGCGGCGCGTCAAAAGCCTTATCCTTGCGAACAGTTCGGAAAACTCAAACGGCTTTACCATATAGTCGTCGGCGCCGCTGTCAAGACCCGTAACGACGTCGCTCGTAGAGTCTTTTGCGGTAAGAAAAAGCACGGGAACGTCCTTCTTCTTTGCGCGAACGGCTTTCAAAAGTTCAATCCCGTCCATTTTCGGCATCATAATGTCGGATATTACAATGTCATAGTTATCCGCCATCACGAAAGCCAAAGCGTCTTCACCGTTGTCGACGACCGTGACGTCGTAGCCCGAAAACTTAAGTCGTTTTTCAAGTACGGTGCTTATTGCCAAATCGTCTTCGGCAAGTAATATTTTCATTCGTGCCTCCTACCCATAAACCGTTAGTAGAATAATTCAGCGCGATATCGATTAGTTTACAGTACGAATAATAATAATTATTATTTTTTTCCGCCTCTATATAGGGGCGTATTTTCTTAACTTTGTATAGTTTAACAAAAAATAAGCCAAATCTTATTTTTTTCATTTTATCATAATATCTTTAATAAATCAACACAAATAAAATACTTTTCGGGTAAAGTTGCGTTTTTTATGGTTATTTTTTGCGTTTTTCCGCTATATAATTGTCATTTTATGTACTTAAAAAACAAAACCCATATTTTAGCGCACAAAAAAGGACGGGATTGTTCCCGTCCTTTTTAAGGCGTTTGGATTAAACCAATTCGATAATTGCCATATCCGCGTTGTCGCCGACGCGCTTTCCGAGATTGTAAATTCTCGTGTAGCCGCCGCCTTGACCGGATTCTTCCGCTCTTTGAGCGTACTTGGGAGCAATTTCGTTATAAAGTTTCTCGACTACGGGGTTATTGATGCCCTTTGTCCTTGTTTTGTAATCGGCTTTGGATTCGCCTTTGACTCTCTCGAAAGGAATATCGTGAAGTTTAGCCATAATTCTTCTTCTGGCGGCAAGTTTCTTGGCGCCGTCCTTTATGGTCTTTTTCTGAACTTCTTTACCCTTATCGTTCGTAACGGTAACGGTTTCTTCGATAGTGTCCTCGTAGGAGTTGATCGCGAGCGTGATTATCTTTTCGACGTAGGATTGAAGCTGTTTAGCCCTCGCCTTCGTCGTTTCGATTTTGCCGTACCAAAGTAATTGAGTAGCCTGATTTTTCAAAACCGACATTCTGATAGTAGTCGTCATACCTAATTTTCCCGGCATTTTTTAGTCCTCCTGTTCTTTGAGCGATAGTCCGTAACTTGCGAGTTTCAAAATAACTTCGTCGAGCGATTTCTTACCGAGATTACGAACTTTCAACATG
The DNA here is from genome assembly GCA_017478765.1 of Clostridia bacterium. Lineage (GTDB taxonomy): Bacteria > Bacillota > Clostridia > Christensenellales > Borkfalkiaceae > UBA4636. The sequence goes on along the minus strand of JAFVDA010000025.1, from coordinate 4,628 downwards.
TCTTCTTGCGTCTTTTTGGTTAGGTCTTCAACCGTATGAATATTTGCCCTCTTCAAGCAGTTGAAGGAACGAACGGATAGATCCATATCCTCTATCTTCATTTCGAGTATCTTGGGTAGCGGATCGGTGGGTTGTTGAACCAAAATACCGAGGTTGCCCATCTTTTCACTCAAAGTAACGAAGATGTGAATATGTTCTTCGACCACCTTTGCTGCCAAAGAAACGACTTCCTTTGCGGCAATGGTGCCGTTGGTGGTTACTTCCAAAACGAGTTTGTCAAGGTCGGTCCTTTGACCTACGCGCGCGTTTTCAACGCTGTAACTGACCTTTTTTACGGGAGCGTAGTTGGAATCGATGGGGATATACCCTATCTCACCCGTCTTGTTGGCGTCCGCCGTGGTGTATCCGCGACCTCTGCCGATGGTAACTTCGGCGGAGACGTAGTAACCTTCTTCAACCTTACACAAGAAAGCGTTGGGGTTAATTACTTCTATATCGGCAGGCAGTTCCAAATCGCCGGCGGTGACTACGCAAGGTCCCTTTTTATACAACGTAACTACGTCTTTGAATGCGGGATCCTGGCTGACCGTGGTGAAGCATACTTCCTTTAAGTTAAGGATTATCTCGGGAACGTCCTGCTGTACGCCCTCTATCGTCGAAAACTCATGTTTTACGCCGAGTTCGGACGCAAATTTTATTCCTTGAGCCGCCGCTCCGGGAAGGGAAGATAACAAAGTTCTTCTCATAGCGTTGCCGAGCGTCAGACCTAAGCCCTTTTCAAGGGGCGCGACCGTCACTTTGGCGTAACTTTTGTCTTCGTTTTCTTCGACTTCTATTCTGGGCATCTCAATTTCCATCATAGGAATACTTACCTCCAATTAAATTTTTTTGGCGCTTATAAATAATATTATCAAGCGCTTTTTGCGTCTTCGAGCCGTTATTACTTAGAATACAACTCGACGATCATCTGTTCGGTGATCTGTGCGTCAATATCTTCTCTCGTGGGAAGCGCGACGACTTTTCCGGTAAGTGTTTCAGGATCGAATTCAACCCATTTGGGCATAGCCGCGTTCTTTTCAAGTTGTTTCAAAGCGGTGAAGTAAGCGTTTTCCTTTCTCGTCTCGTTTACGGCAACTACGTCGCCCAAGTTGACCTGATAGGAAGCAATGTTTACCTTCTTGCCGTTTACGGTAAAGTGCGAATGAGTTACGAGTTGACGCGCTTGCGCTCTGGAAGCGGCAAAGCCCATTCTGTAAACTACGTTGTCAAGCCTTCTCTCTAAAAGGACGAGCATGTTTTCACCCGTAATGCCTTTCATTCTATCGGCTTTTTCGTAGTACATTCTGAACTGACCTTCCAATACGCCGTAAATTCTCTTAACCTTCTGCTTTTCACGAAGTTGGAGACCGTATTCGGAAACTTTCTTTCTCATGTTAGCGTGAACGCCGGGGGCAACGGGCCTTCTCTCAAAGGGGCACGTGCTCTTGTAGCATCTATCGCCTTTCAAAAACAACTTTGCGCCTTCGCGTCTGCAAAGACGGCATTTACTCTCTGTATATTTAGCCATAATTATACTCCTTATACTCTACGACGTTTAGGCGGTCTGCAACCGTTGTGAGGAATAGGTGATACGTCTTGAATCAAAGTAACTTCGATTCCGCATACGCCCATAGCCCTGATAGCCGATTCTCTGCCTTGACCGGGACCTTTAACGTAAACTTCAACCGATCTTAAACCGTGTTCCATAGCCGCTCTTGCCGCTTGTTCCGCAGCCTGTTGAGCCGCGAACGGAGTGGACTTACGCGAACCCCTGAAACCCAAAGCGCCTGCCGAGCAGTGCGAAATGGTGTTGCCGTTCATATCGGTGATGGTGATTATCGTGTTGTTAAAGGACGATTGAATATGAACTTGACCTTTGTCGATCTTCTTGATCTCTCTACGACGTCTTACGACTTTTTTAGTTGCTGCCATATCAATTCACTCCTTATTTACTTGCGGTCTTTTTCTTAGCGACCGTTCTTCTCGGACCTTTTCTCGTCCTTGCGTTTCTCTTGGAACTCTGACCTCTTACGGGCAGGTTCTTTCTGTGTCTGACACCACGGTACGAACCTATCTCGATAAGCCTTTTGATATTCATGCTTACTTCGGTCTTGAGTTCGCCTTCTACGTGAATGTTATGCTCGATGTATTCCCTTATTTTGGAAACGTCGTCTTCGGTCAAATCCTTGACTCTCGTGTCGGGATTTACGCCGGTTTCTTGCAAAATTTTCGTAGCGGTAGGTCTGCCGATACCGTAAATGTACGTCAAGCCTATTTCCACTCTCTTTTCTCTCGGTAAATCAACACCCGAAATACGTGCCATTTTTTTACTGATCCTCCAAAAAAATGTAAAATAAATATGATTATATATAATATCGATTGAAAGTTACCGAATGGTTATATTTGGAATGGTCGGTAATAATCCAAACGATTTGCTTCCGCGTTCACGAAAAACCTTTTCCTGAAAAAGAATTTTCGTGATAAGTGAGTAAGGGAAGGACTTTTTTTTATCTAGCCCGATGATCACCCTTACAAATTGTTAAAAACTGTTAGCCTTGACGTTGTTTATGGGATTTGTTCTTGGAGCAAATGACCATAACTTTGCCTTCTCTTTTGATGACCTTGCACTTGTCGCACATAGGTTTAACGGACGGTCTGACTTTCATTGTTTTTCTCCTGACTAAAAATTATTCTATACTTGCCGTTTGTAAGTTTTTTAAGGGCTACGCCCTATAAAAATCGGTTAGTTCTTGCTGCGCCAAACTATTCTGCCCTTGGTTAGATCGTACGGGCTCATTTCAAGTTTTACGGTATCGCCGGGGATTATCTTGATAAAGTTCATACGAAGTTTACCCGATATGTACGCCGTTATAACGTATTCGTTTGAAACGTTGGACAGTTTGACCTTAAAGGTGGCGTTGGGAAGCGCTTCGACTACTACGCCTTCCGCTTCGATTACGTCGTTTTTAGACACCTGTGATCCTCCGATATTTTCGTTTATAAAACCAAATTAGGTTTGAAGCAAAGTATATTCGCTTATTTTATTAAAGCGTAAGTATTTCGACGCCGTTGTCGGTCAACGCAATGGTGTTTTCGTAATGAGCGGAAGGTTTCCCGTCCCTCGTCACGCACTTCCAACCGTCGATTATGACTTCGTGCCCGCCCATGTTTATCATGGGTTCGATCGCCAGCGTCATACCTTTTTTTATTCTTGCGCCGACGCCCCTTTTCCCGTAGTTGGGAACGTTGGGGTCTTCGTGCAATTTTCTGCCGATACCGTGCCCGACCATCTCCCTTACCACCGAGAAGCCGTTGGCTTCGGCGTAAGTTTGAACGGCGTGACCGATATCGCCTATCGTGGAACCTTCCATTACGGTCGCAACGCCCTGAAAGAAACATTCCTTCGTTACGTCAAGCAGTTTCTTTTTTTCGGGAGATATGCTCCCTACGTAAAAACTTCTCGCCGCGTCGCCGTTCCAACCGTCGACGATAGCGCCCGTATCGACCGATACTATCATGCCTTCTTCTATCACCCTGTCCGACGGGAAGCCGTGAACGACTTGCTCGTCAATGGAGATACAGCACGTTCCCGGAAAGCCGTAAAGCCCCAAAAACCCGGGTTTTGCTCCGCACGATATTATGTAATCGTAGGCTATCTTGTCAAGTTCCTTGGTCGTCATACCGACCTTTATCTTTTCTTCGATTAGTTTCAATACGTCGCCCGTAACCTTACAGGCTTTACGCATTTTTTCAATTTCTTCGTCGGTCTTGATATAGATCATTCTAACACCTTGAGAATTTCCGCGAACACTTCATCCGTCGGTAAATCTCCGTTCACCCTTTTCAACAATCCCTTATCCTGATAAAATTGAACGAGTGGCATGGTCTTTTCAGCGTAAACGCGCAATCTTTCGTTGACCGTTTCTTCTACGTCGTCGGCGCGGTGTATAAGACTGCCTCCGCACTCCGAACAAGTGGTTTTACCGTTCAAGAAGTCCACGTGATAGGATTGACCGCATTTTTCGCAAACGCGTCTTCCCGTCATTCTTCTCAAAAGCTTTTCGGTAGGGACGTCGATGTCGATGACTACGTCGACTTTTGAAAATCTTTCGAGAGCAACTGCCTGAGCGACCGTTCTCGGAAACCCGTCCAGAAGATACCCGTTTTTGCAGTCGGGTTCGGCAAGGCGAAGCCTTACTATCTCTTCCGTGACGCTGTCGGGAACAAGTTCCCCCTTATCGATGTAACCTTTTGCGATCACACCGATAGGGGTAAGTTCCTTTATGTTTTTTCTGAAAATGTCGCCCGTTGAGATGTGCGGAACGTTTAACTTCTCGCATATTCTGAACGCTTGCGTTCCTTTACCGGCGCCCGGGGCGCCCAATAAGACCATATTCATACTCAACGATTCTTATTTAAGAAACCCTTTATATTGCTTCATCATTATCTGCGATTCGAGCGCCGTGTTGAATTCAAGGGCGACCGAAACTGCGATCAGCATACCCGTTGCGCTGAATACGGCGGACGAGGACGCGTCAATCGCTTTGAAGACGATAGCAGGTACGAGCGCACTAAACGCAAGGAATATC
>JAFVDA010000024.1 GCA_017478765.1 Clostridia bacterium | reverse complement strand
GACCGGGAGTCAAGGCGCTCAAAGACCTGGGGATCGTACGTCCCTTGAAAGGTTTCTCGCTTACCAAACGGGAGATAAGAGCATTGTCCGAAAGGTTGGGGCTTAAAACCCATTCCAAGCCGTCAAACGCCTGTCTTGCCACGCGCATTGCCTACGGCGAGCGGGTAACGCGTGAAAAACTTGAAAAAATAGAAAAAGCCGAGCGGTTTATAAGGTCGCTCGGGTTTACACAGGTAAGAGTAAGGCTGCAAGGCGGCTCCATAAGGATAGAATTATCTCCCGACGAGTTGCCTATGATTTTTCGCTCGGAAGTTTTTGAAAGGGTAAAAGATTATTTGAACGGGCTTTCGTTCGACTACGTTTCTATCGATATGAACGGCTATAAAAGCGGCAATATGAATAAGGCGATAAAAAGGTAAAAGTCCGCGTATAAGTCGATAAACGGCAATAATTGCGGGGTTGAAGTAACCTTACTTCAACCCCGCAATTTTAATTTTTAAGATAAATCATAAGTACCGCGATATCGGCGGGGTTTACTCCGGGGATTCTTTCGGCTTGACCTAAATTGAGCGGGCGAACGGCGTTTAACTTTTCCCTTGCCTCTATGCGCAGACCTTCGATTTTCAGATAGTCAATGTCTTTTGGTAAAAGTTTTTGTTCCATCTTTTTGGCTCGTTCAATCTCTTTTAAGTTTCTTTCGAGATAGCCCTCGTACCTTGCGTTGGTTTCCAAAGTGTCGAGTACGTCGAAGGGATACCCGTCAAACCCGCCGAAGGTTTGGATGATATCGGCAAGCGGTATTCCGCGCTTTATCATGTCCGAATAGGTCAGGCTTCCCGAAAGCGTTCCGCCGTAAGCTTCCACGAACGGTTTTGCCTTTGAAAAAGGAACTACGGTTTTTAATAGTTGCTCTCCGTCCGACAAAAGTTTTTTGCGCTTAAGAAAGATTTTGTATCGCTTGTCGTCTACAAGACCTATATCTCTTCCGAGTTGGGTGAGCCTTAAGTCGGCGTTGTCCTGGCGAAGAAGCAACCTGTATTCGGCGCGCGAAGTCATCATTCGATAGGGTTCGTCCGTTCCCTTGGTGACCAAATCGTCAATCATAACGCCGATATACGCCTGACTTCTGTCGAGTGTGAAAGGCTGTTTGCCGTCGATATATAGCGCCGCGTTTATGCCTGCGATAAGCCCTTGTGCCGCCGCTTCTTCATATCCGCTCGTACCGTTTATTTGCCCTGCCGTGTACAAGCCTTCCGCCTTTTTGAATTGAAGGGTGGGAAGAAGATCCAGACTGTCGATGCAGTCGTACTCTATGGCGTAGCCGTAGCGGACTATCTCGCAGTTTTCCAAGCCCGCTATCGTGCGATACATTGCGCGCTGCACGTCCTGCGGGAGCGAAGTGGACATACCCTGCACGTAAACTTCCTGCGTGTCGGCGCCTTCAGGCTCTAAAAATATCTGATGCCTTTCCTTGTCCTTAAATCTTTCGACTTTGGTCTCTATCGACGGGCAATATCTCGGACCCGTCGAAGTTATCGTGCCGTTATATAGCGGCGAGCGATCGAGGTTAGCGCGAATTATCTCGTGAGTTTTTTCGTTGGTGTAGGTAAGATAGCACGGCGTTTGCTTTTGCGGCACGCGCTTACTTAAAAACGAGAAGGGATAAACGTTGGTCTCCCCGTCCTGACGGGTGCATTTTGAATAATCTATCGTCCTTCCGTCTACTCTTGCGGGGGTACCCGTCTTAAATCTTCTTACGTTGAACCCGAGTTCTATAAGGCTTTGGGTAAGTTTATTCGCAGGCTCGAATCCGTTGGGACCGGTGTACTTGTACCATTCGCCCGCGATCACCTTGCTGTTTAAGTAAACGCCCGAACAAACGACCACCGCTTTTGCCGTGAGAATGGAACCGTAACCCGTTTCGACTCCGCATACCCTGCCGTTTTCGGTAAGTATTTTGACGGCTTCCGCTTGTAAAATGCGGAGGTTTTCGGTCTTTTCGAGTTGTTGTTTTACATAACGGTGATAGTAGGCTTTGTCGGCTTGCGCGCGCAAACTCTGCACGGCTACGCCCTTACCGCGGTTGAGCATTTTTATCTGAAGGGCGCACTTGTCGGCGGCTATTCCCATAAATCCGCCGAGAGCGTCGAGTTCTCTCACGAGATGCCCCTTCGCCGTTCCGCCGATGGAGGGGTTGCACGCCATAAAGGCTATACTGTCGGCGTTCAAGGTCATAAGAGCCGTGCGCTTTCCGAGTTTTGATAGCGCCATCGCCGCTTCGACGCCCGCGTGCCCTGCGCCGATGACTACGGCGTCAAAATTGTCTTCAATCAAACGATCGTTAATCATAAAAGTAGGTTATTTTTTGTAAATAAGGTTTTTAAGGTCGTTTACTTCGGTGGCTGTTTTTTGACTGGTCTTGATAAGTTCGGCGACCTTGTTGCGCGTGTAAATGACCGTGGTGTGATCCCTGCCGCCCACCGCCTGACCGACGGAAACGAGCGGGATATTTAATAGTTCGGTCATAAGATACACGCAAATTTGTCTTGGTTCGACCAGTTCTTTGTTCTTCTTTTTGCCGATAAGGTCGGATTTTTGAACGTTATAGTAGGAGCATACGGCGGAAATAATGCGTTCCGTCGTGACAGTTTCCGAACTGTTTGCGGCGGGCTTGGATAGATTTATCGCTTCGCGCGCAAGTTCCACGGTTATGGGTTGCTCTTTAAGTAGAGAAGTGAATATTACCTTGTTGAGTAAGCCTTCGAGACTGCGAACGTCGTTTCCGCCGTGTTCGGCTAAAAACTCCGCAACTTCGGTCTTTAAGATGACCTTTTGTTTTTCGGCTTTCTTTTGAAGAATGGCTATCTTCATCTCCAACGTGGGAACTATTATCTCAGCCATCATTCCGCCCTGAAAACGCGTCACGAGCCTGTCTTCGAGTGTTTCTATCCTACTCGGGTGACAGTCCGCGGAGAGAATTATTTGCTTATTGTTGTCGTAAAGTTCGTTGAACGTATGGAAAAATTCCACCTGCGTCGACTGTTTTTTTGCCAAAAACTGCACGTCGTCCACGATGAGAACGTCCACAGAGCGATAGCGTTTGCGGAACTCTTCCGAGCCGTCGGCTTGAAAGGATTTACCAGAACGAATGGATTGAATAAGGTCGTTGACGAACCTTTCGCAGGTAACGTACATGACCTTTAACTTGGGGTGAGTGGACTTGATCTCGTTTGCAATGGCTTGAATAAGGTGGGTTTTCCCTAATCCCGAATCGCCGTAAACGAACAGGGGATTATACGATCTTCCCGGATCTTCCGCTACAGCCCGTGCCGCGGCGACCGCAAAACTGTTGCTCTCTCCCACCACGAACGAGTCGAACGTAAAGTTGGGGTTTATCGGGGTGTCTTCCGCGGAACGGTCGTCCGCCTCCACGGTCGTAAAGAACGGAGTGGTCATTTTTTCAAGGAATATCGTGAAGTTTTTAAGCCCCGTGTCCGACTTTCTGAGCGCTTCGACAATTTTATCCGCCACTCTCTTGGTGCTGACGGCGTCCTGTTTGCTGTGGGCGAGCAGGACGATATTATCGCCTTCAAGATCGACGGGCGTAAGGTTTACGATAAACGTGGCGTAGGTTATTCTGTTTATATTCTTCTCGATATAAGACAACGCGCTATTCCATAAAATTTCGATGTTTTCCATAAGTGACCCCGAAAAGTCGGATTTTGTCGCAGGTAAATCACCTGTAAGTCGTTGACTAAAAACCGACGGATATGTTAAAATAAATGAGCTGACAGACGTATTTTTATCGGCGAACGGATTTTTCCGCTTGCCGTCGGCTGTCGTTTTCCGCTCCAAAATAGACTGGACGTTTCTTTTGAAAGCGGGTAAATAGTATTATACTATATAATTTTTAATTTCGCAATTATTTAACGACAAATTTTTCGTGAGACTAAAGGGCTGACGATGTTCATCAAAAAGTTGTACTTGAAAAACTTCAGAAACTACGAGGACCAGACTTTCGAGTTCGGCGAAGGCGTAAACGTCGTGACCGGTGACAACGCGCAGGGCAAAACCAACTGCGCCGAAGCCGTTTTTTTGCTTGCGACGGGGTATTCTCCGAGAGTGAAAAAGGATAGGCAGGTCATAAGATACGGGCAGGACAAAGCGGAAATATCGGTGGACGCTCAAAGCAATTACGGCAACGTCTCGGTAAAACTCAACTTTTACGAACAGGGGAGCAAAAAAATATTCATAAACGGCGCCGAAACCAAGCGTATCGGCGAGATATTCGGCAACGTCTACGCCGTGTTTTTCAGTCCGCAGGAGTTAAAACTCGTGCAGGAGAGCCCGGACGACAGGCGCAGATTTTTGGATATCGCCATATCCGAACTGTCGCGGCGGTATTTTTATTCGCTGCAAAAGTACAAAAAGATAATCGAACAGCGCAACAAACTTTTGAAAAACGAAGATAGGGAAATGGTGCTCGATACCCTTCCCGTATGGGACGACCAACTTGCCGAATACTTTGCGGACGTCGTGCTGATGCGCGCCGATTACGTTCGTAAACTTGCCCCGAAAGCCATGGAAGCGCACCTTTACATAACCGACGGCAAAGAGCGGCTGGAAGTGTCGGGCGCGGAGAAATACTTCGGCGATCGCGCGGAAGTGGTCGAACAAATAAAGATAGACCTTGCCAACTGCGTGGAAAAAGACCTGGTTTTAGGCTATACCACCATCGGACCGCATAGGGACGACCTTAAACTTACCTTGAACGGCGAGGACGTGAGGGTTTTCGGCTCGCAAGGTCAACAAAGGACGACGGCGCTATCTTTGAAACTCGCCGAACTGGAAATATTAAAGGATACTTACGGCGAATATCCCGTGCTGATTTTGGACGACGCTTTGAGCGAACTTGACAAAAACAGGCAACTTGCCATTTTGAAGCGCATACAAGGCGTACAAACCATAATAACCTGTGCCGAAATGGACGAGAAGGTTTTTTCGCAATCGGACTGCAAACTGTTCAGAGTAAGTAACGGCAGGATCGTCGGCTGAAAGGTTTTTGCTTTTTATAAAATAATCCAAACTACGCATACTTAACACTATGCGGAAGATAATAGTTTTTTTGGCTACCGCTATGACCGCGGTAGTTTTTTCTTCGGGCGCGTTGTGCGCTCAAAGGGCTTTCGGCGAAAAATCGCCGTCGCTCGTTATAGTCGGCGAGAAGTCGACCTACGTCTACACCTACCCGCAACTCAAATTCGAGATGGGAGAGTGCAGGCTGACTAAACTCAACGAAGAGATAGATAAGATTTGTCAATCGGAGTTGGTCGCGTGCAAAAACGCGCGTATCAAGTTTTCGCCCGAGGCAAAAATCAAGTTTTCCATTCTTGCCGAAACCGACGGCCAAGAAGTCGACTGCGAAAGGTTAAAAGACGATATTATTTCCTGTCTTTCGGTGGGAGGCGGATGCGTAAAACCCGTCTATAAGCCCGTTAAACCCACTATTTACAAAAAAGACCTTTCCATCGACGTACACGAAAGGGCAAAGTTTTCAACCGATTTTTCAACTTCGTCCGCCGAGCGAAAGTCAAATATCGCGCTCGCGGCAAAGGCGATAAACGGAACGATTTTAGAAGCGGGGGAAGAATTTTCGTTTAACGACACGGTCGGTAAAAGAAGCGAGCAAAGGGGCTACAAAAACGCCAAGATAATTTCCGACGGCAACTTCGTCGAAGGCGTGGGCGGCGGCGTCTGTCAGGTTTCGACGACGCTATATAACGCCGCGCTTTTATCCGGGCTTACCGTCACCGAGTACCACCCGCACACTTTGGCGGTCAGTTACGTTAAAAGTTCGTTTGACGCAATGGTCAGTTACGGTTCGTGCGACCTTAAATTCAAAAATACGACCGATAGCCCCGTCTATATTCGCGCCGCGTGCAATAGCGGCGAGTTGACTATCACCGTCTACGGGAAAAAGCTTGACTGCGTTTACGAGCGCGAAAGCGTGGTCGACCAAACTATAAAACCAAAGATATTGAAAACGCTCGACCAAAGCCTTTCGGAAGGCGAATACGTGGTGGTAACTCATCCGAAAGACGGAGTTAAAAGTTGCGGATATCTTATAAAAAAGCAAAACGGCAAGGTCGTTTGGCGAAAACTTATAAGAAAGGATAGTTACAAGGCTGTCGACGGCGTTATCAAGGTCGGCTCCGACAACGCCTATCCCGACAAGCCGCTCGGCTGACCGCTTTTACGGCGTCAAAAGGCTCGGAAATAATGTCGCAACGAGTTAAAAACGATTGACAGCAAAAGGTAAATCATTATATAATCTATGAGTAAAGAAACTTTCTTGAAAGTTGAAAGTTGAAAGTGGAAAGTGGAGTTGAGGACAAGCATATTATATATGCTGCCGCAAGAATAAACTTTTCTATATAATTTAAGCCGAGAGCGATAGCGCGGATTGATTTCGCGCGTAAAGTTGCTCCGACCAACAGTTCTCACGGAAAAATCTTCACCAGAAGATTTTTCGGGAACAATATTTTTTAATAATTAAGCCGAAAAACGCAAGGCGGGATTCACTCTCGCCGTTAAGCGTTTTACGACCTACAGTCCTCACGGAAAAATCTTTGCTAAAAGATTTTTCGTGAATATATTTATATAATTAAGCCGAAAAACGCAAGGCGGGATTCACTCTCGCCGTTAAGCGTTTTACGACCAACAGTTCTCACGGAAAAATCTTTGCTAAAAGATTTTTCGTGAATTAAATTATCTTTGGAGAATAAAATCAGTGAAAGAATTTTATCCCGATCTTCAGTACAACAAATCAAAAAGAAACAAGTATATTACGCTTTTATTGCTGTCGGTGTTTTTCGTCGGCGGAATGTCCGCGGTAATGATATTCGTGCTTAAAAACCTTATGATAGGGCTTATAATGCTTGCGGTATTGTTGCTCGTTTTGCTGACCATTCCGAGCGCTTTTACCAACTATCCGACCAAGAATAAACCGCTCATCGAAGTGGGTGAAACCAAAGTAAGGCTGTATTCAAAGGAAGAATATCATGTGTCCGACGTGTTGGAAGCCTCGGTGTTTATAGACGTTCCGAGCGTCAAGGGCACCAAGGAAGCCAAGTTCGAGTACTTAAAAAAAATAGCGGCGAAAAAGCCCGAACAGCCCGTTACCGGCGCGTGCGACGTGCTCGTTAAAACGCAAAAGGGCAAGGAAGAAACCAAGTACAATATAGTTTCCGACTGTCTCGGAGCGCTTCAAGCGCTTTTGGACGCGGGAGTAAAGCGTTACAGGATAATTTACGCAATGGGCAAACTCACCGTCAAGGCGAGATACCGCGTCGCTCGCACGGGCGAACAGGAAGAAGGCTCTTTAGAAATGACCGAAAACGAAAAGATGATGCAACTCATCTGAAACAAAACACAATTCGGAACAATTAACTTTTGAATCGATATTCTCTGCCCGTTCAGGCGGAGAATTTTACTTTTTTTAAGAAGTTTTAATTAAAGGACTAAACCATCTATGAAGATAATAACGGTCAGTCGGCAGTTTTACAGCGGCGGCAGAGATTTTGCCCGCGAACTTGCAAAAACCCTCGGATTTGATTTTTACGACAAGGCTATAATAACCGAAATCGCTCAAAAAACCGAGTTAGACGAAAAATTCGTCAAGGATAACCTTGAAAAAGGCTTTTCGGCGTACCCTACGCACTTCGGCAGGGGAAGCTACTATTCGCCCATAATAAACACCGCGGCGATAAACGTGGCGGTAGCGCAAAGGGAGATAATAAAGTCCATTGCCGAGCGCGGCAACGCCGTGATAGTCGGGCGCGGGGCGGACGTTATATTAAAAGAATACAATACTCTCAACTTGTTCGTTTACCGCGATATCGAGGAGCGTATTCAAAGATATCGCTTGGCGTTTAACGACGGAGACTCCGACCGTCGGATAAAGAATAAACTTCTCGCCGTGGATAGGGAGCGCGCAAGGTGCAGAGAGATGACAACCGACACCAAGTGGGGCGACAAGGATTGTTACCACTTAATGATAAACCTTACCGGCTTAAATGACCGTTCGGTCGTGAAAGCGGTGGCGCAATACGCAACGGAGTGGTTTGATGAAAAGTAGGATACAACTTTCCGACCACTTTACTTACGGTCGGCTGATAAGATTTGTTTTGCCGTCCATATTTATGATGATATTCACGTCTATCTACGGCGTGGTAGACGGCATTTTTATCGCTCGCGTGGTGGGTGAAACGGCGTTTGCGGCGGTCAATCTCGTTATGCCGCTCATAATGGCGCTGGGAGCTGTCGGGTTTATGCTCGGTGCGGGCGGCAGCGCGATAGTTGCAAAAACTTTGGGCGAAGGCGACGTCGATAAGGCTAACGCCTACTTTTCGTTTTTCGCGTACGTCACGCTTATTGCGGGTTTTATTCTCGCTGTTTTGGGCGAGGTGTTCGCCGAGCGGATAATAAGGCTATTGGGCGCCGATAACGATAAAGCGTATCTTATCCCGACGTGTCTCGAATACATCAGGATAGCGCTCGTAGGGTTGCCGTTCTTCATGTCGCAGAACATATTCCAGACCTTTTTCGCCACGGCGGAAAAGCCCAATCTCGGGTTTATAGTCACGGTAATTGCCGGCGTTATGAATATGATTTTGGACTTCTTGTTCGTCTTCGTGTTCGGCTGGGGCGTACAGGGCGCGGCGGCGGCAACGCTCGTTAGCGAAGTTACGGGCGGGAGTCTACCGATAATCTATTTTTCAAGACCGAATGGTACTATCTTGCGGCTTGGCGGAACCAAGTTTTTCGGCAAAGCGCTGGCAAAAGCTTGCGGAAACGGACTTTCGGAATTTGCCAACAACGTTTCGGGCTCGTTCGTCAGTATGCTGTATAACGCGCAACTGCTTGTATATGTCGGCGAAAACGGCGTTTCGGCGTACGGAACGCTTATGTACGTCAACTTTATATTTATAGCCATTTTCGTAGGGTATTCAATAGGCACGGCGCAGATAGTAGGGTACAACTACGGCGCCCAAAACAAACAGGAACTCAAAAACGTATTCAAAAAGAGCCTTGTTATGATGTTTTCGATAGGGGTGGCGATGTTCGCGCTTGCCGAGTCGCTCGCGCCCGTATTCGCCACAATATTCGCTAACGGCAACCAAAACCTCGAATCTTTAACTAAGCGCGCGTTTTTGTTCAGCGGATTTATATTCCTTTTGTGCGGATTCAACATATTCAGTTCGGCGTTTTTCACGGCGCTATCCAACGGCGTGGTGTCGCTTATCATTTCGCTTTTAAGAACGCTTGCCTTTCAGGCGACAGCCGTGCTGCTGCTTCCGAGCGTATTCGAGGGCTTGGGCTGGAATCCGACGGACGGGATATGGTTCGCGGGGGTATTCTCGGACATAATGGCGTTTATCGTCACCTGGTCGTTTTTGATAGCCAACCGCAAAAAGTACGGATACATGTAAAGGGTATAGGCAAAAATCGCCAAATATCGGCGTGCAAAGTCGGCTAAAGAAAAAGTTGACTTATTTTCAAAAAAAGTATTGTCAAATTAAAAATTGTGTGATAGAATAATCAAGTTGTGTTTGAAAGGTCGGGTTGCGCCTTGCGACCGACGAGCCGAAAACGCAACTACTTTAAGGAGAAATTATGAATAACTCAGCCAAATACGACGTTATAGTTATCGGCGCGGGACCTTCGGGCATTTTCTGCGCTTACGAACTCAAGGAAAAACATCCCGAACTCAATATTTTAATGATCGAAAAGGGCAGAAGCCTGGAAAAACGCCAATGCCCCAAACGTTATACGGGGGTGTGCGTGGGGTGTAAGCCCTGCTCGATAACCACGGGTTTTGCGGGCGCGGGGGCGTTTTCGGACGGAAAACTTTCCCTATCTCCCGACGTCGGCGGAAATCTTCAAAGCATTCTCGGCTACGATAAAGCCGTGGAACTTATCAAAAGGTCGGACGATATCTATCTTAAATTCGGCGCCGACACCTTCGTTTACGGCGTAAATAAGGACGACGAGATCACCGAAATAAGAAAGAAGGCAATAAGCGCCAACCTTAAACTTATCGAATGTCCTATTCGCCATCTCGGCACGGAAGAGGGCTACAAGATTTATCTAAGGCTGCAACAGCACCTGCAAAAGGCGGGCGTGACCATCGAGTTCAACACCATGGTCACCGATATCATCATAGAAGACAACGTCGTCAAGGGCGTGGTGACCGACAAGGGCGAAACGTATTATTCCGACTACGTAGTCGCCGGTATCGGCAGAGAGGGCGCCGAATGGCTGTGCAATATCTGCCGCAAACACGACGTCAAAACCAACGTCGGCACGGTGGATATCGGCGTGAGAGTGGAAGTTAAAGACGAGGTCATGGAGTACCTTAACAAGAATTTGTACGAGGCAAAACTCGTGTACTACGCTCCGACCTTCGACGATAAGGTGAGAACCTTCTG
This sequence comes from Clostridia bacterium, assembly GCA_017478765.1. Lineage (GTDB taxonomy): Bacteria > Bacillota > Clostridia > Christensenellales > Borkfalkiaceae > UBA4636. The sequence continues at coordinate 942 of JAFVDA010000024.1, read as the reverse complement.
CACTAACCCTTCGGGCGAAGTCGCCACCGAGTACTATGAAAACGGCTTGGCGGTCGTCAACGGGCACGCGTATAAAAGTAAGGAATTCAAAACGCACAACACCAACTTTGCTTTGCTCGTTTCCAAGAACTTCACCAAGCCTTTCAAAACGCCCATCGAGTACGGCAAAAAGATAGCGGAACTGTCCAACATGCTGTGCGACGGCAAAATTATGGTCCAACGCTTCGGCGACTTCCGCCGCGGCAGAAGAACCACCGAAGAAAGGCTTTACCGCAACAACATTATCCCTACTTTGAAAGACGCCGTTCCGGGAGATCTGTCGCTCGTTTTGCCGCACAGAATTATGGTTGACATCATCGAAATGCTTTACGCGCTCGATAAAGTCACCCCCGGTATCGCTTCGGACGAAACGCTTTTGTACGGCGTCGAAGTCAAGTTCTACTCCAACTCCGTCGTTATCGACAAGAACTTTGAAACGAGCGTCAAGGGCTTGTATTCCATCGGCGACGGCGCAAGCGTAACGAGAGGATTACAGCAGGCTTCGGCAAACGGTCTCTCGGTCGCCGACTCCATAATGGAAAGAATGGGATTATAATGCGGTCAAAGTAAGACTGCTGTAATCCTCGCTCGCGCGGTGACGCCGCGAGCCAAATCATATAATGATAATTTTTGGTGCAAAACGCAGTTTTGCCTCAATCGCGTAGCGATTGCCAAAACATTTGTACAGCAGGCTTCGGCAAATGGTCTCTCGGTCGCCGACTCCATAATGGAAAGAATGGGATTATAATAAAAGTGGAAAGTGGAAAGTGGAGAGTGGAGTTGTGGTCGGGCATATTATATATGCTGACGCAAGCATAAACTTTTCTATATAATTCAAGCCGAAAAACGCAAGCGGAGATTTATTCTTCGCGTTAAGCACTTTACGACCGACAGTTCTCACGG
>JAFVDA010000023.1 GCA_017478765.1 Clostridia bacterium | reverse complement strand
GCGAATTTGGCGCTGTTTGAAGTTTCTTCTTCCGCAGCTCTTCTGAGCGCTTGAGCGCAGGACTCGGTTACCCCTACGCCCGCTTTGAGCGCCATACGATAGACGGCTTCTTCAATTTGTTTTACGTCGATAATTCTCATACGTCATTCCTTTACGCCGTAAATTTTATCACCATTTTATATAAAAGTCAAAACAATACCTATATTTTTAAGAGTTGAGAGTGGAAATTCCACTCTCCACTTTTATCATAAGCCTTGCTTTTGCGGCTGGTTTTTGCTAAAATATCAGGGTAAAAGATTTATTTGGGAGAGATATAGCCGAATGGATAAGATAGAAGCGCTTGCGAAAATAATCGACGAGAGTAGGAACATAGTGTTTTTCGGCGGGGCGGGCGTTTCCACCGAGAGCGGCGTGCCCGATTTCCGCTCCAAAGACGGTTTATACAATAAGCCGGACGTGCGCTTTGAAGGGTATTCGCCCGAATATCTTTTAAGTCACACTTGCCTTGTAAACGAGCCGAAAGTGTTCTTTGAGTTTTACCGTCAAAAAATGGACGCGAGAAACGTTGCTCCCAACTTTGCGCACCTGTTTTTGGCTAAACTTGAGCGGCTCGGAAAACTTAAAGCCGTCGTCACGCAAAATATCGACGGACTTCACCAACGCGCGGGCAGCGTAAACGTTTTGGAGATACACGGCTCGACCACCGAAAACTACTGCATATCCTGCGGCGAAACCTATCCTGCCGATTTTTTTTTAATTGCGATAAGCATATCCCAACCTGTCCTAAATGCGGCGGCATGGTCAGGTGCAACGTCACTTTATACGAAGAACTTTTACCCGAAAAAGCCGTCAATAGGTCGATTAACGCCATTTCTTCGTGCGATACGCTTATCATCGGCGGCACGAGTCTGACCGTCTACCCCGCCGCTTCTTACGTCAACTTTTTTAAGGGCGAAAATCTTGTGCTTATCAACAAAGACCACGTTGAAGCTAAATTCAACGCGCCCAACTATTTGGAGATCAACGCGCCCATCGGCGAAGTTTTCAAAAAGGTGGACGAGATCTTGAGCGTCAAATAAGCATTGCCGTCAAGCCCTTTGATATGCGCTCGTCGACCTCGTGAAAGTGATTGCCTTGGTTTAATTCAAATTTGACGTCAACGCCCGCCGCGGCAAATCGCCCGACGACGAGCAAAGTATTGTCGTAGACCGTTTTAAGCGTAACGTCTTTTACGTTCGCCTCTAGGTCGCCAAGCGAAAAGTACGCCCTGTCGGGGCGTTTTTTCATTTGGTTTTCCGCCGTGAACTCGTTTATCCCGGGATACCAAAGTGAAGCGGACATACACGCGACTCTATCGAAAACTTCCGTCCTATACGGCGCGTACGCGGCTAAAAGCCCGGCAAGAGAATACCCCGCAATGACGTTAAACTTGGGTTTCCCTGAAATATACTCGCCCGCCCGACGCATTATCACGTCGGTCAAAAGGCGTAAATAACCGTCGGCATTCCCTAAATAGGGCGCTTGCCCCTTAAACGGAGACGGACAAAACCAGGGCGTCGTGTCGTTTTTCCAGTCAAGACCGCCGACGTTCAAAAAATTAAATTTTAAGCCTTGAGCTTTCAGCCTGTCGACTATACCGCTACCGTCGCCGTCAAAGTTATTGAATACTATAAGCGGAGCGTCCTTTTCGCTCGAACCATACAGCGTGACCGTCTTATTGTCAACGGAAAAACCATTTACTATCATTTACGTTCACCATAAAAAACGAAAAAAGGGTTCGGAAAGATAAAACTCCCAAAACCCCGAAAAAAATCTTAAAGAAGGTCGAGATCGGACATGAGTTTTTCGATCTTTTTTACTATCTCCTTATCGACGTACTTACTTTGTTGCAGTTCCTTGAAACGGTATTTTGCCTGCTTACTCGTCAGCATACCGAAAAACCGCCTTACCCAGTACAAGGGGGTAAGCCACTTTTTGCCTTCGAGCGACGGGTACTTGCCTTTCAGAGTTTCGTACGGCATAAACACCCTTGACATAAGGTATCTGAATCTTCCGCCCTGTTTGATCTCCTGCACGGCGACTTGATTGTGAAGATCGCCGAACACACCTGCGCCGACTACGTACTCGGAAAATTCCGCCGAGACCGAGGAAGGTCGACCGCCGCCGAACCAAAACTCGGAAAGGTTGACGCACTCGTCGAAAAACTTTCTGACTCCGCCGCGATCCACAAGATCGAATAGCTTTTTTTTGTCGTAACCGCTGTCCATAAGCAGTTTAAGATCTATAAACGGCTTTATCCCGCAACCGCCGCCGAAGGTATGTTTGAGCATGTGCACCACGTGATAGAAAATTGTGGTTTCTTTGTCCATCTCGTAGCCGTACTCGCTCGTTTTTATTGCCGAATCCCAAACTTTGTCCAGGAGTTTTGAAGCCTTTTCGGCGTGACAACTCTCGATAAGCGTATGATGAAGTTCCAAGTGACCGAGCGCTTCGTTGGATAAAACGACGTCGTGCGAAGTGGAATACTCCACTTTCAAATTGAGCATTGCCATAAGCGCCGATTTTGCCCTTTTTAGGTCGGATTTTTTTACCAAAACGTCGGTATCGTTGCTCGTTCTGAAGTAATTGACAGGATAAAGATCCCTGTAAACCTTGCCCTTAATGGGTAAATAGTCGATCTGCGCTTTAGATAAAACGGCGTTTGATTGTTCGTATAGATATTCGGCTTTTTCCACTCTCAGAACGGAAAAAAACCGCGAATTGCAAAAAGCCGTGGTAAGTTTATCCTCGCCGCCCAAAAGCCCGAGTTTGTCAAGCGCGAACGCGACTATCTGAGTTACGTCGTGCAGGTGAGACAGCTGATAAATTTTTGTGAGCGTAGGCTCGTCGAGCAAGTCTACTTCCGCTTGAGAAAGTTGCCTGCCGAAAACGGCAAGCCCTATAAGCTTAACGGTAAGGTCTGAAATTTTCTCAAGGTTGAAGGTATCTTGGCTCATATTCGCTCCGAATTTCGATGAAATTATACCACAGAATAACTTAGTTGTCAATCGTTAAGGGGCGGCGCTTTAACGCAAGCGGAAAATCAATTAAACAAAAAAAGCGGCAGACCCGAAAACCGTCGGGCAAACCGCTTTTTTATTACCTTGTTTTTTACAATAGTTCTTTCAAAACGTTTTTGCTAAACGCCTCGAGCGCGGGACATTCGTTGAGTTCTATCAGCCCGTGGTCGCAAACGTTGGCAAGCGACTTATCAAAAGGTACCTGCGCAAAATTTTCCACTCCCTTGGTCTTAAATACCTGCTCGGAATTCCCTTTACCGAAAACGTAATGCTTTTCTCCGCATTTATCGCAAATAAAATACGCCATGTTTTCCACTCCGCCGACGATGGGAACGTTCATCATTTCCGCCATTTTAACAGCCTTTTCGACTATCATGGATACGAGATCCTGCGGGGAAGTGACGACTATAATCCCGTCGACGGGAATGGACTGAAATACCGTCAAAGGAACGTCGCCCGTTCCCGGGGGGCAGTCTATAAACAAAACGTCCAAATCGCCCCAGACTACGTCCGTCCAGAACTGTTTGACGGCACCCGCAACGACCGGACCGCGCCAAACGACGGGGTCGGTCTCGTCTTCCAAAAGCAAATTGATGGACATGACCGATATGCCTTTCTTGGTGGCGACGGGGAATATTCCTGCGTCGGTGGCTTCGGCGCGTCTGTCGTTTATGC
>JAFVDA010000022.1 GCA_017478765.1 Clostridia bacterium | reverse complement strand
TTATATTGCAAAGTGTTTATTACGAATTTGAAACAAAGTCTTTACAAACAATATATAAAATGTTATAATATTTTTGACATTAAGGGGGCATTTATGAACTTTGCTGACAAAGTCAAAAAAGTAAGAGAAACACTTCAACTATCTCAGGAAGAATTAGCTCGCGAACTCAGTGTAAGTTTTGCAACAATCAATAGATGGGAAAACGGAAGCTATAATCCAAGTCGTTTAGCAAGAAAAGCATTTGATGAGTATTGCACAGAAAAAAGCATTACATTTGAGGAGAACTGATTATGCCGGCTAAAGATGGATATATATATGTTTTGACGAACCCGTCTTTTCCTGAATACGTTAAGATTGGGTACGCAGACAATGTTGATGAAAGAGTTGCACAACTTAACCGTAGTGAATGCACGCCTTTTGCGTTTAGAAAGTATGCAACATTGCATGTTGCAAATCGACTTGCCGATAAAAATATTCATAAAATAATAGATAAATTCAAACCGGAATTACGAGCAAAAGAAAACGTCAACGGGAAAATGCGTATCCGTGAGTTTTTTGCTATGCCGGCAGAAGAAGCTGTTGATTTGCTTGAAACGATCGGTAGCATTTATGGTGAAACACCACAAGTATATGAACGCACCGAAGACGAAAAGAGAGAAGAAAAGATTGCAACTGATGCTGCTATTGCAACTGAAAGACGGTCGCCTTTTTCTTTCTATAAATGTGGAATAAAAGACGGTGCAAAAATCGTTTATATAAACGATTCTTCAATCATTTGCACCGTTGCCGGAGATAGAGAAATAAATTATAATGGCAAAAACACTTCGCTAACAGCTCTCGCAAAGAAACTGTTAAAAAAGGATAACGGTATTCAAGGGACGTTGTATTTTACTTATAATGGCGAAGTTCTTTCCGCATTAAGAAAACGTCTTGAAGATGAAAATAAATACGCAATTTGTGATGACACCGATCTTAAAACCACTACCGATAAGGATGTTGAAGAACCAAATAATTATACTTTACTCTATTTTACAATGAGTAAATACCCAGCCACTTGTATGTGGTCTAAAGACGGATATCTTTTATTAAAAGGAAGTAAAATATCTTCGGTAATCGCACCAAGTTGTAAAGATTGGGTAAAAAAGGCAAGAGAAGAAAATGCTGATAAAATTAATGCGGATTATATATTAACCGATGATATAATGTTTAAGAGTAGCTCTGCTGTCGCTACATTTGTATCGGCAAGTAGTTTAAATGGTAAAAAATGTTGGAAAGATGCCAACGGCACACTTCTAAAAGAGTTAATCGAAAAAGGGGAATGATATGAATTATATAGGCTCTAAATATTCTTTAATTAGTTTTTTAGAAGAATCAATCGATAAAACATTAAGGATTTGTAATGAAACGAGAAAACCTTCTGAAATGGTTTTTGCTGATTTGTTTGCGGGGACAGGCGTTGTTAGTGGTTCATTTAAGAAACAAGGTTATTCGATTATTGCTAACGATATTCAATATTATAGTTACGTTATCACCAAACACATGATTGAAAATAACGGTAATCTTGATAAAGAACGTTGCAATCAACTTATTGCAGAACTTAATTCTTTAGACGGTGTGGAAGGTTTCATATATAAAAACTACTCTTATGAAGGCACGGAAGGACAAAAATATAGAAGATTGTATTTCTCAGATTTCAACGCTAAGAAGTGTGATGCTATAAGAATTACTATTGAAGATTGGTTCAATCAAGGCAAAATCAACGAGAACGAATATTTCTTCTTGCTTGGCTCTTTGATTAACAGTATAGATAAGTGTGCAAATACAGCATCAGTTTATGGTGCATATCTTAAAAAATTAAAAAAGGCCGCACTGAAAGAGATGGAATTAACAGCCCTCCCTATAATGCAAGGTAGTGTTGATTGCAAAGTTTATAATGAGGACATAAGTGAACTTATTAAAAATGTTTCGGGAGATATTTTATATCTCGACCCGCCCTACAACGCACGCCAATACTGCACCAATTATCATTTGCTTGAAACAATAGCAAGGTATGACAATCCGCAGATTAAAGGTAAAACAGGCTTACGCGATTACGCAAATCAAAAGAGTGTTTTTTGTAATAAAGCCAAAGTTGCAGACGCCTTTGCCGACTTAATTAAAAATGCAAAATTCAAATATATCTTTTTAAGTTATAATAACGAAGGACTTATGTCTTTTGACACAATCGAAAAGATAATGAAAAAACACGGAAAGTATAAAGTTTATATGCAACAACACCGCCGTTTCAAAGCGGACAACGCACGAGATGCAAAAGCAGAATCAACAATTGAATATTTACACTGTTTAATAAAGGAGTAAGTTATGGAAAACAATATTATTTTAGAAGAATTTGATTACGAAGCTGAAGAAAATATATCCGAATCTAGTGATATAACTATAGATAGTTTTGAAAATGCATATGTTTTACCTATGGATTTATCCATTGAAATGATTACAAATTGGCAAAATTCAAGTAAACTTATATTGACACCTTCTTTCCAAAGACGTGTTGTTTGGGATAAAAATAGAATTTCACAGTTTATTGAATCTTTGATATTAAATGTCCCTATACCTTCGATCTTATTAGCAAACGATGAGAAAAACAATAAGTTTTTAGTTATTGATGGCAAACAGAGATTAAACGCAATTATTAGTTTTATATCACCTAATAATAATGGTAAAGGAATAAAACTATCAAAATTAAAAGTCCTAAAAGATATAGAAGGCTATACCTTTTTTAAACTTAAAAACGACCCATCAAAAGAGATGTATTTAAATAAAATCGAAAATTATCTACTCAAGGCTAATGTCCTTAAAAAACACGATACCAAGCTATTATATTTTATTTTTAGCAGGCTGAATAGTGGAAGTGTTCCTCTCTCAACACAAGAATTGAGACAAGCTTTATATCCAGGAGCTTTTACCGACTTTGTTAATAAATATTCAAGCACTTCAGAAGGAATTAGAAAAGTATTAAAACTTAAAGCTCCAGACAAGCGAATGCGTGATGCAGAATTGTTAGTAAGATATTTTTCATTTAAGTACTTCTATAAAGACTATAACGGAAGTATAAACGATTTTTTTAATGATACATGTATTATTCTCAATAACGAATGGGAAATTAAGAAAGAAAAAATAAATAAAGATTGTGCAGAAATGGAAATTGCTATTGATTTTATTTACAGACACTTTGGAGAAGATGCTTTTAAAGTCTACTTTATTGAAGATGATAAGGAGTATTTTGGTCCATTTAATCGTCCAATGTTTGACCTTATGTCATCAATTTTTTCTGACAGTTCTAACCGAGATGAAATACAAAGGAAAAATATCAATCTGAAATCATTTACAATAGAATTATTTAAAACTAACAGAATATTTGCAGATGCTTTTCTTCCTACAACCCATACAAAGGAAAAAACCAAGGCACGACATGATGAGTTCATAAATGCACTAAAAAATATTTAATTATGACCAGTTTTTTTACAATTTTTAAATCTAGGATTGATGAGATTGGCAAATCTTTTTATTCGATATTAGATGCCGATCCGTCAAACCATAATGATGCAAAATCCCAAGATATTATTAAGGCATATATTTTATTATGTCATTCTGAATTCGAATATTATTTTGAACAAGTGGTAAAAAGCGTTATCTCTGAAAGTATTATTCGAGCAAATAAAGCACGGATTCGCCGTAATTATTTAAACTCTTTAAAAGAACAAAATGAGCTTGCTAAAAAGGTAATTGATTCAAATAATGGTATTAAATTTGAAAATGTTAAAAAATTATTAAAGTTAGCGTGTTTTAATATTGATGAAATCAATGATACTTATATTACAAAGCTAAATGAGTTTGGAAAGAAACGTGGAAACCTTGCTCATAATGGCAATACTGGCATTAGTATATTGTTTTGTTTTTCACAAGAAAAAAATAATGTTGACTGGTTAGTATGCGAAACTCAGAATAATATCGATGTTTTTTTCGAAAAAAAGTTCAAATTATGAAACAAATTAATGACCTTGACCTGACAAAATGGAAAGAACTAACCGACGTTTGGACGGATAGCCTTTGGGTTATTCCACAAAGAGATAATTCCGGCGCACACAACGGGCATTATCATGGCAATTTTGTTCCTCAAATACCGCATCAACTTTTGACAAGATACACGAAAGCCGGCGACTTTGTTTTAGATCCTTTTGCAGGTAGTGGAACTACACTTATAGAAGCGCAACGAATGGGCCGGAATTCTATTGGTATAGAACTTCAACCAAGTGTCGCAATGGAAGCAATCGGAAGGATACACTCGGAACAAAAAGACGGTATAATCGCAGATACTTTCGTTGATGATAGTCGAACATTTGATACTAATAGGATTCTTGATACTTATAAAATTAAAAACGTTCAATTTATAATCTATCACCCGCCATATTGGGATATTATAAAGTTTAGCGACGATGAAAACGATTTATCAAATTCTAAAAGTTTAGAAGAGTTTTTGGACAATTTCAGTCAGGTTGTCAGGAACACTTCTTCTATACTTGAAAAAGGCAGATATTGTGCCGTTGTTATTGGTGACAAATATGCAAAAGGTCAGTTAGTACCGCTCGGCTTTTATTGTATGCAAGCGATGCAAAACGAAGGACTAACGCTTAAGGCGACTATCGTTAAAAACTTTGAAGAAACAAAAGGTAAGGCAAATCAAAAAGCCCTTTGGCAACGACGGGCATTGCAAAATGGGCTTTATCTATTCAAACACGAATATATATTTTTGTTCAAAAAGGAGCATTAAAAAACGCTCCTTGATTTATTATATAAGTTTTGAATCCAGTAATTTCATGATGCCTTTCATTATAAATCGAAATTTCAAACAATTTCTATTATTATGTGCTTGAAATTCTCCTATACTGACACCATTATATTTTAAAGTCGTTGATTCTTTCCAAGTGCTTAGCGTCCTTGTAAAAGAAAATAATGTTTTATCCCAATTTGGTAAATTACCGTACTTACCGAAAAGCCTATAATTGTCTAATGGATTGGCATGGTTTTCTAAATTATACAATAACAATAAATAGTCGCATTCAAATATATTTTTCCAATACATATTTATTAAAACATCAATATGTTCTATTGAAATTTTTTTAAAAACAAATTTTCTGTTTTCAGTTGTATCCGTTAAATTATTATTTGCCAAGTAAGTTTTTAATGTGAACTCAGGTATCACCCCTTGCGATTCGATAAAGTTAAAGTAAGTTTGATTAGTGGGTTGTCCGATATGTTGAGGGGCCGCCTTTCCGATTTGATTTTGGTTTGTCTTCACAGAAAGAGTTTTGTTGTCATCCAAAATAAAATCTATTGGATTTTGACGTTCTGCGATATGACTAACAGGAGTGGGAATTTTTTCTTTTTCAAAAATTTTTTTTATATAATTCTCACCTAATAAAAATTCTGAAATCCCAGGTTCTGCTCTCAATTCATAGTCAGGGTTAATTTTAACATTAAACGTTTTTGCAATTGCAACTTCCGCTGCAATCCCTATAGATTCATTATTAATTGCCATTTTTCCTCCATTTGTAATTAACTCGTAATATACTAAAAATTAAAAAATTCGCTAAACGATACTTCGAGAGCAGTTACTATTTTTTCTAAAGTTTCAATTGAGATGTTACGTTTTCCAACTTCAAGACTTGCAATATATGTTCTATGCACACAAGAACGAAAGCTCAATTCTTCTTGACTTATATTTAATTTATGTCTCAATTCCTTTATTCTCTTACCGACTTTTTCTTTTATCATCTTGTTGCTCCTAAAATGTAATTAAATTTTATAAAAATGTTACTTTTATTTCAACACTCTATGAGTAACATTTATCGTTTTTTACTTATTTTATCGATTTAATATAATAAACGGCTGAGATGCAAACTCAACCGTTTTTTTGTTTGATAATATGTGGGTTGGACACGCGCCGGACAGCAGCATGACTTCGCTTGTTTACACTCATCTTGAAGGTTCTTTGGACCTTCAAAGACGAGAAATCGCAAAAGTCGTCTACGATTATTAGTCTTTCTCCGCGCAGTTTGCGCGCAACTTTTTGCGACAAAACGCAAAAAAGCGCCTCTTATTTTCGTTTAACGTCAATCTCAAAAAACGAAGATAAAAAGCGCAATTCGCTGGCTGGGGACGAGGGATTTGAACCCCCGGATGACGGAGTCAGAGTCCGTAGCCTTACCGCTTGGCGAGTCCCCAACGCTTTCAAGCATTACTATCATATCAAAATCCAAAGAAAATTTCAAGCGTTTGCGACCTGAATTTTAATCTTTATGATTTTTCCGCCTTTTAATGTAGTCTGTCAGACGCAAATTGTAAGGAAAATATAGGGTTTTAGTTAAAGTATGGTGGGAGACGAGCCTTTTGGCGTCGGCTCAGATAGTTCAAAATGCGCTTTATCTTTGCGCTATACTTGGGTTGTCGTTTTATTCTTTTGGGCAAAAAAGGTGACGATTGCTTTTCAGAAAACTTGTTTTTGCCAAGGTAATATGATATAATCGAAGCGATCGATCGGGGCGAGCGATTATTACCTTACGAACGCCCTGTTTCAAAGGATGAGATGATAAAATTAAGCGATAAGAAAATAAATTTGCAAGGCACTCGCAACGCGCGCGAGTTGGGCGGTTACGTCACCGCCGACGGCAAAAAGGTTAAAAGAGGGCTGCTGCTTCGCACGGCGGAACTTTCGGCTTTGACCGATGCGGACGTTTGCCTTCTCAAAGAACGGTTTAATTTGGGTACGGTCATCGATTTCAGACTGTACGACGAAATGCTTGAAAAGCCGGACGTGGCTATCGACGGCGTGGATTATCACAATATAAGCGTTATGTCCGTGCCCGACGACCAAGAGACTAAAGACGTCTTTACAAAAGCCGACAGAACCGACCCTATCGTGATGATAAAACTGTGCGAAAAATTCGGTCTGTTTGACGATCGCCTGTATAGCGGCGTAGTAACTTCCAAAACTGGGAAGTCGGGTTATAAGCGGTTTTTCGACCTGCTTTTGAATAGTCCCGACGACAGAGCCGTTCTTTGGCACTGCACCAGCGGAAAGGATAGGACGGGCATAGCCGCGGCGCTTCTATTGTCCGCGTTGGGCGTCGACGAAAACACCCTTTTGGAAGACTACCTTTTGACCAACGCCTTCAACGAACAACTTATCTTAAACTTTAAGCAAGGTATTTCGGCGCTGACGGACGACGTATCGCTGATAAACAAGGCTCCGCTCATTCATTACTCGGTAGACGGGGCTTTTATGAAAAACATGATAGAAACGTTAAAGTCTGGCTATAAGTCGATAAACGGCTATTTATCCCAAGAACTCGGCTTAAAACAAAGCGACTTTGAAGAACTCAAACGCAAATATCTCGAATAACTAAAAAGGAGAAACGATTATGGAACTTATCCCGAGTTTTTCGGTAGACCACACTAAAATAATTCCTGGGATATTCACGAGCAGGGTGGATACTCTCGGGGGTAACAAAGTTACCACTTACGACGTAAGACTTACCCGCCCGAACGTTGAACCTGCGATAGACGTTGCCGCAATGCATTCGCTCGAGCATATTATCGCCACGTTTTTGAGAAACGACGACGACTGGAAAGACCAAATAGTTTACTGGGGACCTATGGGGTGCTTGACGGGCTTTTATCTTATTATGAAGGGCGACCGCAAGCCCAAAGAGATATTCGACCTTTTGGTAAACGCCTTCAAGTCTGTCGTAGCCGCCGACAGCGTTCCCGGCGCAAGCCCTAAAAACTGCGGCAACTATCTTATGCATAATCTCGATATGGCTAAGTGGTACGCAAAAAGGTTTGCGGAATATCTTTGCGAACACGCGGGTGACGATAGTATCTTCGAGTATCCGAAGTCCGAAAGGTTGGTCACCGACGACGGTCGACAATTCTTCGATTCCTGAAAAAAGGCAAAAAAGCCTTGCGTTTTGCTCGTCGAGCGCGGCGGCGAAAAGTACCGCTTAAAAAAAACGATTTTCGACCTTATATTTTACAATTACCTATTGATTATCGTGGAAAAATTTGGTATAATCAAACCGAACGAATATTAAAGGAGAACCATTATGGCAAATCGTATTATTCTCAACACAATTTCTTATCACGGTCACGGCGCGATCGAAAACATCGTTCCCGAACTTACGAACAGGGGTTACACCAAAGCGTTTTTAACTTCGGACGCAGATCTGGTCAAGTTCGGTGTTACGGCAAAAGTTACCGACTTGCTCGATAAAGCCGGCTTCCCGTACGAAGTTTACAGCGACATTAAGCCCAACCCCACCATCGAAAACGTTCAAAACGGCGTTGCGGCGTTCAAGGCTTCCAAAGCCGACTGCATCATCGCTCTCGGCGGCGGCTCGAGCATGGACACGGCGAAAGCCATCGGCATAATCATAAACAACCCCGAATTTGAAGACGTTCGCTCCTTGGAAGGCGTTGCGCCCACCAAGAAACACGCGGTATTCACCATAGCCGTCCCCACGACCGCCGGTACCGCCGCGGAAGTTACCATCAACTACGTTATCACCGACGTCGAGAAAAAGCGTAAATTCGTCTGCGTTGACGCCAACGATATTCCCGAAATAGCCGTCGTCGATCCCGATATGATGGCTACCATGCCCAAGGGCTTGACCGCCGCCACCGGTATGGACGCTTTGACTCACGCCATCGAAGGCTATATAACCAAAGGTCATTGCGAAATCAGCGATATGTTCCATCTCGAAGCCATTCGCCTTATCGCGAAGAACCTGCGCGGAGCCGTTCAGAACACTCCCGAAGGCCGCGAAGGCATGGCGCTCGGTCAATATATAGCCGGCATGGGCTTTTCCAACGTAGGGCTCGGCATAGTACACAGCATGGCGCACGGCTTGTCGGCTTTGTACGACACTCCGCACGGAGTAGCCTGCGCGATACTTCTTCCCGTAGGGCTCGAATACAATAAGACTGTCAGCGGAAAGCGTTATCGCGCCATCGGCAGGGCTATGGAAGTCCCCGGCATCGACGCCATGGACGACCAAGCCGCCGCGAACGCGACCATCGAAGCTGTCAAAAAACTGTCGGCTGACGTGGGTATTCCCGCAAACCTTCGCGGCATTTTGAAGGAACAGGATATAGACTTCCTTTCCGAATCGGCTTACGCCGACGCCTGCCGTCCGGGCAACCCGAGAGAAACGAGCGTTGAAGAGATCAAAGCGCTTTATAAAAGCCAACTTTAATTAAACGATATTGTTTTTAAGTCGCTGCGCGTTTGTCAAAAACGCGCGGCGACCTTTTATATAATAGTATAAAAAACCCGCCTATAAGTCGATAAACGTTTTGTTTTCGACTGAAAAAGTCGTATATTTTACGGGTTTTGCGTAAAGAAATTATAAAAACACGTATAACCGACGTAGAAAACGCCTTGATTATTTGCCGACTTTTTGGTAAAATGATATCGTAAACGAAAAACAGCGAAAAAAGGAAATGAATTTATGGGAAACGTAGGTTGGATGATAGTATGGGCGGTGGTGTTCGTCGTGGCGCTTGCGGTGGAACTGGTCACGACGCAAATGATCTCCGCTTGGTTTTGCGGCGGAGCGCTGGTCAGCGCCGTGCTTGCGGGGTTCGACGTGGACTTCGTCATACAAATAATAGTGTTCGTCGGCGTGTCGACGGCGCTTCTTATCGTGTTCAAATTATTCATTGAAAAACGGATAAAGGACAGAACGCCCAAGACAAACTACGACGCGCTTATCGGCGACGAAATTTTAATAACCGAGAGCGTTTTGCCGGAAAAGGCGGGCGCAGGAAGATTTCGTGACGTCACCTGGACGGTGGTGTCCGATGAGCCTATTCCCGAGGGCGAATTTGCGCTCGTGGTGGAAATAAAGGGCAACAAACTCGTTGCAAAAAGAAAAAACGCTGAATAATATTAAAGGAAGGTATAAATTATGGAACCTGTTGCAATCATTATTTTGGCTGTCATCGCGGTACTCATCATTTTGGTTATCGCAAGATGCATAGTCGTAGTATCTCAAGCCGAAACGGTAGTCGTTCAAAGACTCGGAAAGTATTCGAGAACGCTGCCTGCCGGCATACACTTTATTATCCCGTTCATCGAAACGAGAGTGTCGACCATCTCCTTAAAGGAAAAGGTTGCCGACTTCGCGCCCCAACCGGTCATCACCAAGGATAACGTTACCATGCAGATAGATACCGTCGTATACTACGCGATAACCGATCCGAAACTTTACGTCTACGGCGTCGAAAACCCCATGCAGGCGATAGAAAACCTTACCGCCACGACGCTTCGTAACCTTATCGGCGACCTTGAACTCGACCAGACGCTCACGTCCCGCGACACCATTAACCAACGTATGCGCCTGATACTTGACGAAGCCACAGATCCCTGGGGCATTAAGGTCAACCGCGTAGAACTTAAAAACATTCTTCCGCCCAAGGATATTCAGGAAGCGATGGAAAAGCAAATGAGAGCCGAAAGGCAAAAACGTGAAGCCATTCTGACTGCCGAAGGTAAAAAAGAAGCGGCTATCTTGATGGCGCAGGGCGAAAAGGAAGCAGCCATTCTTCGCGCCGAAGCAAAAAAAGCTACGATGATCGCGGAAGCGGAAGGTCAAGCGCAAGCCCTTTTGAAAGTCTACGAAGCGCAGGCGCAAGGTATTACGGCGATAAACGCTTCCAACCCCAACGCCGCTTATCTGACGCTCAAAGGCTACGAAGCGCTTGAAAAGATGGCTACGAGCGATTCGGCAAAGATAGTTATCCCGACCGATATTTCCAACGTCACGGGATTGATAACCGCCATGAAGGAAGTGGTCGCTCCCACGGCGAAAACGCAAGAGAAAAAGAAGAGCGAATAACCCTTAAACCTAAAAAACAACGAAAAACCCCGCTCGGCGCGCTAAATTCGCCGAGCGGGGCTATTTTATTTTCGTTATAAGCCTTTGAACATATTTTTGGGAACGGAACCGTCCCAGGTCTCGTACTGTTTTTCGCCGAGAGCGTAAAAAACGACGGGCGCAAGGTCGTGGGTGACGACGTATTCGGGCGAACCGTTTATAACGTTGCCCTTGCCGCCTGCAACCGCAAAAGTTACGTATTTTACTATATCGTGATTGCTGCCGTGTCCGCCGCGGTATTCGTGACCGTGGTCGGCTACGCACATAAACAGAGTGTTGTCGCGCCAGCCGTTTTCAACGCAGGCGTTATAGACCATTCCGATAAGTCCGTCCACGTGTTTCATGGCTGCGTCGTACTGAGTGGAACCCGTGCCGTAAGCGTGCCCCGCGCCGTCAACGCAGTCGAAGTGCATGAATACTATTGTCGGGTCGTTGGTCTTTATTTGGTTTATGGCTTCAAGCGCGACTACTTCGTCCACGCGTTCTTCGCCTTCGTAACCGTTAGGGTTGTCGTAAGAGCCCACGATATCGCTTCCGTCGATTTTTGTAACCTGTTCGATATCTTCGATAATGCCGAGATTGATCGCAAACCAGTCGCACACGGAAACCATTTTTGCTTCGGGATGACGCTCGGCGTACACCTTAAACAACGAAGGATAGGTGGTGTCGGCGTACTTTCTCGTGGAAACTATTTCGTTGTCGACGTTTAACTTTCTCGTGTTCGTGCCATGAAACATAGAACCCCAGTTTTGTCCGCTGTTTGAAGGCAGTTGCGCGAGCGCTTTATATGTTACGGAAGCGTCGAGTTCTTTGTTTTTGAATACGGAATCGAAGCCCGGGGAGTCAATTTTGTCAAAGTAAGCGCCTGCGCCGTCCACTCCGAATATAACTACGTGATCGTAAACTCCGCCGCTTTCTTTCAAAGCCGCAAGTTGACTGTCGGTGGGCACGACCCCGCGTGAAAATCTGCTGAAAATAAATTCGTTCAGAACCGAAAACGTCAAAATAAGCGCGATTAAAACGATGGAGAGAATAGGCATTATTATTCTCGTAAAGCCGTTTTTGTTTTCCATTATAACTCCTTGATTTCGTAAAATGTCGTTGCAAATATAAATTATAGTTCAATATTCTGTCGATGTCAACAGATTGACCTTGCACCGTAAAATAAAACGTTTATTCGCTTTTCCACTTGATAAACGAAGGATAACATATTATCATTTTGTCGTAAAAATTTATTTCCGATACGTACGAGCGGTAAAAAGCCCGTTCGCGTCGGAAAACGTTGATAATCGAATTTCACTTTGGCGTGGCTGTTTGTTGTTTACTTTAGCGCAAACGACAAACGCACCTTGCTTATCAAAAAAAACAAAAAAACCTTTTTGAAACGTGTATAAATTTGCCAATAAAAAACGGTTTTGACAGGGCGTTTTTACGGAGTTGTTTTCGCTTTTAATAAATTTATGTATTTTTTTCAAATAACCATTGACCGAACTGTAAACTTGTGTTATACTGAATGAAAATAATGACGAAAATACGCCGTATTTTATCGGCGTGAAAGTTTTTTTTGGGGGGTATCCTATATGGCTATATTCGAAACCATCAAATTCGAGGGACCGCAGGACGCGCTCGTCTGGAAAAAGACGGGTAAGGAATACTATCTTGCGGGCGACGAGGGCGTAAACTCCGGCTCTCAACTTATCGTGGACGAGTTTTACGAGGCTATTTTATTTGCCAACGGCAACGCGCTCGATCTTTTTAAGCCCGGAAGACACACTCTGACCACTCAGAATATCCCGTTTTTGAAGGCTCAATACGAATCTTTGACCGACAAAACGCCTTTTCCGTGCAAGGTGTACTTTATCAATAAAGTTCACCAACTGGAACTGCAATGGGGAACGCGCGGCGGAATAACGGTCGACGATCCCGTATATAACATATTCCTTCACGTAGGCTGCTGCGGCACGATGGCGGTCAGAATTTCCGATTCGAGGAAGTTTTTGTTGAAGTTCGTCGGCAACAAGGATACCTTCACCAACGAAGATCTTGTCGGCAATCTGAAAGGCATAATATCTTCGAGAGTCAAAGATTACATTTCAAAGATGATGATCCAAGGCTCGGTGAGTTTCTTCGTGATGAACTCAAAGATATACGATATCGGCGAACTCGTGATGCAACAACTTCAACCTATATTCGACAGTTACGGTTTGGAAATAGTTTTGTTTAACATCGAGACCATCGACGTTCCGAGAGAGGATTACGAAGAACTCCAAGCCGCCAAGCAGCGTAGCGCCGGCCGTATTGCCGAAGGCTCCACTTGGGATAAGGAGAGAATGTACGAAGTCTTAAAAGCCGCCGCTCAGAACGAAGGTTCGTCGGGCAATATGATGGGCGCAGGCATGGGCATGGGTATGGGCGCAGGCATAGGCGTCACCATGGGACAGGCTATGGGCAACGTTTCCGGAACGGCTTTCGGCGGTATGACGGGAGCCGCGACCGGTCAAAATACCGCTCAGGCACCGCAGGCGAGAACGGCGAACGCCGATTACAGCGGAATGAACGTAAACGTCGGCGGTTTCTTCGGCGGACAGGCGCAAGGTCAGGCATTTTGTCCCAACTGCGGTCAACCCGTTTCGGCGGAGGATAAGTTCTGCTCTCATTGCGGAACCAAGTTGGACGCTAAGACCTTTTGCCCTTCGTGCGGAATGGAAACTCCTTCGGGAGCGGCGTTTTGTTCGCAATGCGGAACCAAACTCAAATAATTAGCGGGGGAAAAGAAAATTTATGTTTGGAAATAAAGTGGCGAAAAAAGCCGTATGGACCGGCATTATAGTTTACGCGATAATGTTCGCGCTTATAAATCTCGTTATTTTTGCGATATTCAAGCCCGCGAATCTTGAAACCAACGACATGAAGGTGGTTTTCTGGTTTGCCTACGGCTTTATGGCGTTGGCGTTCGTCTTGCAGATAGCGGCGCTCGTTACCGGAAGATATGAAAACGGCATGCAGTCGGTATTCTTCGGCTTGCCTATGATAAGGGTATCTTTATTGTACTTTATCTTCACGGGCGTTTTGTCCGTTGCGTTTATGATACTTTTATCTTTCGGCGTTAAAGTTCCGTTTATGCTTATGTTCGTTCCCGAAGTCATCTTGCTCGGGCTGTACGCCATAGCGTTTATCGTAAGCCTTACGCACAGAAACGTAGTCGTTGCGATAGATAGAAAGATAAAGCAAAACGTTTTTGCGATAAGAAGTTTAGTGAGCGACGTTGAAGATATTGCCGATACGGTAACCGACGCAAGCTTAAAGCAAAAACTTTCCCGCCTTGCGGAAGATATAAGGTATTCCGACCCTATGACCGATCAATCGGTCGCCGCTTACGACGCGCAAATCAAAGAAAGCGTCGATACCCTTGCTCGGCTGGTCGGCGCGGGCGAACTCGACAGGGCGGCCGCTCAAATAACTTTAACTCAAAACCTTATCTCCAAGAGAAACCGTAGACTTGCAGACGCAAAATAAAGATATTCACGCTTTTTCTTTTAGCAAAGAAAAAGCCGTGAGGACTTGTGGTCGGAAGCGTTTACGGCGAAAATGAATTCCGCCTACGCTTCTCGGCGTAATTATATAAAGATATTCACGAAAAATCTTTTAGCAAAGATTTTTCCGTGAGACTTATGGTCGGAAGCGTTTACGGCGAAAATGAATTCCGCCTACGCTTTTCGGCTTAATTATATAAATGTATTCACGAAAAATCTTTTTGCAAAGATTTTTCCGTGAGAACTATGTAAAAGTTTTTGCAATTTAAGCGCCTATTGCGTCATTGTCAGATGATATATAACACTAACGGATAAAACGACTTAAACGATGGGTGAAAGATTTACCGAACAGCGCTGCCGAGACTGTCAGGGCGGGCTGGTTTACAACAAGCAGGAAAAGTACTGGGAATGTCCTTACTGCGGAAAAATTTACGAACGGGAACTCAGGTTCAACAAGGTTCAGATAGACGGGCTTGCGGGGATAAACGATCTCGTAAGGTCTACTTTGACTAAAATTGCCGACCTTGACTTCGACGGAGCCGAAAAGGACCTTAACGAATGTAAAAAGGTGGATTACGCCAACTTCGGCACGGTCATTGCGGAGATAGCCTTAACCTTATTCAAGACGTTTTTCTCCAAAGACCGCAGTCAGGACGTAGCCAAACTTAACCTTCAACTGTCAAAATTCGAGCGCGATTTTCCCAAACCGACCGCGCCCGAAGAGATATTGTACGACTTTATAAATTCCGCCGACCTTTACGGGCTACTTGCCGTGGTTTACGGCACAACCGGGCAGACGGGCAGATTTAACGCAATGTGCGATATGATGCTTGAAAACGAAGTGTACAATGACAACGTTATCAGGTATCTTATTCCCGTCATGCTCAAAAACGGGCGAGTGACCGAAGCGGACGATCTTATCGGGAACGTCACCGCCGTAAACGCAAGACAGACGCTTTCGGCAGTTTTAAGCGATTATCCGTCGTTACCTAAAAAATCCGAATACGTTCAGGCTTTGCTTCAAAAGATTGATCTTGAAAGGTACGATCTGTCAAAGCAGTTCGACGGGTATTTTAACGGCACCGAAGACGCCGACTCCGTAGTGGTTTCGATATTCTTGTCTGCGATCAACGTCGGGATAAAAATAGAAACGCTTTCGATTATAAGAAAGGTCTTGTCAAGATGCGAAAACGAGCAGTCCGCGGAGATAATTTTTTCCTCCCTATCGGCTTCCCGCTTAGACCAACAAACGGCGCAGATAGTTTACGAGTGGTGCGCGGTATACAGCCAGTCGACAAAAGTTTGTACGCTCGGGCTGCAAGCGCTGAAAAATTCGGGATCGATGTTTGAAGCGACCTACGAAGATCTGTTAAGATTTTTGCTGACCGATCAGGACGAACAAATAAAATTTGAGAAACTGACGGCAGTTTACGATACTTTCAACGTTTCCGGCAAGAATAACGACAGAACGATCGAAAACTTCTTGCTCCGCGGAAAAGGGCAGTCGGAGTTCCGCGTTAAGGTGTGCGAGTTTTTGCTTGAAAAAACCCCTTCGGCGCAACTGTCCACCGTCGAAAAGTACGTTCTGACTTGCGCAAACGACGGGGAAAACAAGCCTCTGATAATGCGAACGCTTTTTGAAAAGGTCAGATCCGCAACCGTTTTTTCAGGTACGTTTTCAAGATATTTGCAGACCGATATAGACGATTCTGCCACGAGGGAAGCCGTTATAAAACTGTTTTTGGATAGCGGCGTGACGCCGGATGCGGGCGCGCTTTCGTATTATCTTATAAACGATAAGGAATTAAGATCCGATTGCATCTTAGAAGCCTTTATGAGCGCTGGTTGCCGTACCTTATCGAGCGCTTTCGACGACTATCTTTTCAATCTTAACGATTACTCAAAATATCGACCTTCGATCGCAAAGATATGTACGCAAGGCTCGTTCAAAATATCAGCCGACAACTATTTGAGATACGTTCTTTACGTAACTTGCGACGGCGACAAAGCCAAAAACGCTTCGGCATTTTTGAAAGCGACAAACGAAAGGGAAGTCGCTCAAAAGGTGGTGTCAGCCAAGATAAACGGAGAGCAAATAGGCGCAAACGTCGCGCAAATTTACCTTTTGACTACCAAGGACGCCCCGTCCGTTATCGTCGAAGTCGTGAAGGCGCTGTCCGCCGCGAGAATAAAACTTGACGCCCCGATTGAAGATAGGGGCGCGAACAAAAAGATAAAACTGCGTAAATTCATCGAAAGCAATCAAAGCGCGTTAAGAAGCGATATGACTTCGATAGCGAAGCAGTTGAAAATATAATAATTCCTTTACGAGCGGACTTTTATAATTAAGTTTGCTCGGGCAAAAATACACTTCAGATAAAAGGAGGTAACCTGGCGTGAGCGATTATTACGAACGCGATCCCGAAGCGGAAGAGTACGAGCGACTGCTCCGCGAAAGAGACGAAGCCCTCGACAGAAGAAATCAAGCGGTCGAAGACTATAATTACTATCTCAGAAGGCGCAACGAACTGGTGGAAGAGTATAACAGGCTTATCGTCGAGTTGCAAAACGCTTTGAATAAAGCGGTCGAAGCCATAAACTATACGGCGCAGGCGAGAAACTACATCGTTCCCAAACTAAGTTATTCCGCCAACAGCGCATCCGAAGCCGCCGCCCTTGCCGACGAAGTCAGCGAAGAGATAACAGTCCTGTCGCAAAAATACTTTATTGCCAAAAACTTGAGTACGGCGTCCAAAAAACTTACGCAGTTGAACGACGAATACCGTCGTAAATTCGGCTTATACGAAACTTTGCGAAGGGTGACGCTCGGTTACGTCGTCGGCGTTGACAGCAATATTATCGACAACGAGAAGTTGCGCATTACCGTCGAAAAGAATTATCTTCAAAACTTTGACTACTGGGTTTCGCACTGCATTATGGCGACCATGCTTTGGGTAAGTAACGAGCCCGAAGCCGCCGCGCGCGCCGTCAATAAGGCGATGGAGATGGATTCGAGAAAGAGCGCTCTGTTTTTCTTGCTCATAAATTTGAGGTTTTACCGCCGTGAAGCCGCCGCAAAGTGGTTCGAGTATTATATAAAGGAAATCGACGTCAATAACGTAGGCGACGAGATGCGCATTTTACTTCAAGCGTACCTGTATAATATTTGCGGCGACGATCCCGAACTTCGGGCGAAGATGACCGAAGAGTTTGTAAAACTTCTTGCGAGCGCAAGGAGCCATACGAGAAACTACGACGAGTTCGTTATCGGCAGGGTTTTGGATTTTATCGAGTCGTCGGTACACAAGACGTTTGAAGACTTTGACGAGATGCGCGGCGTTTGCCACGATTACGGCGATATGATCGAAGCGCTCGAGAGGGCCGAGAGAAACGAAGAGTTTACCAAATTTTTCGACGCGCTATACAACGAGGACAGCGAAGCGCCGAAAAATCTCGTCGAAAGGATACAAAACGTTTTATACGATCTGGTAAACACTTACGACGAAGCCGAAATGGCGATAATCCGCGCGATGGATTATAACGAGTTCGTTATGAAAGCGCGCGGTGATATAGTTCAGGCTCAACGCGCGTACAACAACAAATATCAACCCGACAGACCGCAAACGCTTGCCGATCTTCTCGTAAAACTTGCGTTCCCATCGAGAATGGACGAAGTGGACGTAAGGGTGAGAAAGTTTGCCGTATCCTTCCTTGTGAGCGGCATAATCGAAGCGTTTTTGAGATATAGGCGCGACTACGTTCAACTTTCAAAAGAAACGCACCCCGCCACCGTCGACGGTTGCGACCTTACCATTGACGAAAACGATACTAAAAAGGCGCAAGTCGAACTTGCGACCTATTACAAGAAAAACCGTAAGAAGTTTATCAACAACGACAAGGGCGTCAAGGCGCTTACCGCGTTTTCGATAACGTTCTGGGTGGCGTTTGCGATAAGCGTGCTGGGTACCGTCGGCTGGTTTTTGAGCGATCCGTTCTTTGAACTGCCCGTTTGGTTGATGGCTACAATGATAGGAACGTTCTTCGCGGCGGTCGCATTCACCGTTTGGCTGGCGGTGCATAAAGTCAAGGTGGGCGCTCGGGTAGCCGAGCGAGCGGCGCGCGGAATGAATAAACTTCAAAAAGCCGTTGACGACGTTATCGACTGGCGCAAAAAATATCGCATGCGCGACGAACAATTTGACGAATTGATAACCGAATTGAACAACTTCACGTCGGAGAAGGAGAATAGCGATGAGTAATACTCAACAGGTATTAAACGAGTTTAATAAGGTGGTAGGCGGATTTACTTCGCAGGTCGACGAGAGAATAAGAACCATCGACGAGCAAACGGCGGCGACCAGAAAGAGCGCCGATACGGCTTTGGATAAGATACGCCGTTTCCGCAAACAGGTCATTGCCGACGAGCAAATGCAAGCCGCCCACGAAAACGTTTTAAGGCTCGATCAGGTAATAAGAGAAAAGTTCGAGTCCAACATCAGGGTAAGAAAGACCGTTATGGGCGTAGTGAAGGATTTCGATATAAACCTTTGCCGCAACTCGACGATCGAAGAACTTTCTCAGGAACTGTGGATAACCAGTTCGAGATACTGGCTTTCGTTCGCGCTCATCGCGATAAGCGCGTGGGTAAACGACAGTAAAACTCTTGCCGACAACGCCGTCACGGAAGCGTACAGAACCAACGATATAAAGAGCAGTTTGTTCTTTTGCCTATTGAATCTTCGTTTCGGCAGGACGGAAGTTGCCAAGCATTGGCTGACGCAGTATTTCAGAACTGTGGTTCCCGAAGACCTTCAGGAAGAAACGGCGATATTATTGCAGGCGTACGTCAACGGCGTGTTCGGCACGGATAAGTCGCTCGAATACGAAGTTCAAAAGGTGGTCGACGAATGGATAAGGACCATCAACCAAAATCAGGAGATGAGCGCCGAACTTGTCGGCGACTACGAAAGATTTATCCAAAGTATCAACGTTCCCGAAGAATTCAAGTGTTCCACGCTCGTCCAGTACTGCTCGACGGCTATGGACATGAAAACGCCCTATCTTGAAAGTTTCAAGTATGCAAAACTATTGAGCATAGTTAAGTCTTTGGACGTCGAATCCATAGTGCAGAACGCCGCCAACTACAAGGCGAGAATAGACGCCATCGTCACCGACCTTATCACCAACTACGACGAAGAGGAAGAGAGCGTCAAGGAACAGAGAGAGTACTACCAACTCATAATGGACAATAAGGGAGACGTCGAGGCAGCAGAAGCACAGTTCGACGAGCGCATGAAGGTTCGCCATAAAAAGCAAAACTTCGGCCGCAAACTTTTGGAATGGGCTATCTACAAGACTTCGGAGGACGTAAACGTTCACGTTCGTAAGTTTGCTTTCCAGAACTCAAGAGGTTGGTTCTTGACCGCGCTTGAAAACTGGTCGGCGGGATTTGAAGATAAATTCCCTACCGAATACCCCATCAAAATAGACGACTGGTCGTGCGTTTCCAACGGCGAAGACCAGTACGAACACGAACAAAACTTCAGGGAACATCTTGAAAAGAACAAGTACAAAAAGATGTACTTCAACACGCCTAATATCGTGATGCTCGTATTTATGCTCTTACTTGCGGGCGCGGGGGCTGCCGGAATGTTTTATCTTATTCCGCAGGGCGGGCTTCCCGACTGGGCTCCCTACGTTTGTTACGGCTTGTTCGGCGTTGCGGCGCTACTGTTCGTGATAATTCTCGTTCGCTGTCTGACGGCAGGCAGTAAGTTCAGAAAGATGGTAAACGCAAAACTTGCCATTCTATCCCGCTGTATGTACGAACTGTCCGAAACGAGGCGCGTCTATTACGAAAACCTTTCCATAAAAGATCAACTTTATTCTTTGACGGAACACCTGTAATTAAAGTGGAAAGTTGAAAGTGGAGAGTGGAATTGCGGATAAGCATATTATATATGCTGACGCAAGCATAAACTTTTCTATATAATTAAAGCCGAAAAGTGCAAGCGGAGATTTATTCTTCGCGTTAAGCACTTTACGACCACAAGTTCTCACGGAAAAATCTTCGTAAAGAAGATTTTTCGTGAACAAATCATTTAATAATTAAGCCGAAAAACGCAAGGCGGGATTGATTCTCGCCGTTAAGCGTTTTACGACATACAGTCCTCACGGGAAAATCTTCGTAAAGAAGTTTTTTCGTAAACAAATCATTTAATAATTAAGCCGAGAAGCGTAGGCGGAATTTATTTTCGCCGTAAACGCTTCCGACCGCAAGTCCTCACGGAAAAATCTTTGCTAAAAGATTTTTCGTGAATAAAATTTATTTGGAGATTATAATTATGGCTGAAAACAAAAATAACGGTAACGCTACTTTGAATGAAGATTATATCGACGCTTTCGTTGACGACGAACAACTGACCGAAGACGAAGCCAAGATCAAGGAAATGAATAAAAAACTCCCCAAGTGGAGTCTGGAACCGCCTAAAGGATTCCTTAAATAATTATTCATGTGCTTTTTTTGGAAAAAGAAGGCTAAAACTCGCCGCCCGTCGTTTTACGGCGAGTGGCTTAACGAGTTCAAAATTGCATCCGACCGTCTATTAACGGCTGAAAAGTCCATCGAGTTTGCGGAAGGCGAGTTAAAGGACGCAAAATTGTCGCTGCCAGCATATCAAAGGTCGCTCGAGGGTTTTTTGTCCGCTCAATTCTCGCTGTTTATTTCCGCTTACGAAACCGCCGTCGCCCGCATAACGGAAGAGGCAAATTGCGAGTATCTGATACTCTCTTTTTACCGTTACGACAAACTTTTCAAAAATCTGTTATTTTTTGAAAAGCAGGCGTTCTTGCCAGCCGCATACAGGCGCGGACTAAACGAACAGCTATCTGAAAAATATCGTTCGTTTTTGAATGAACTCGTAGCCTACTTTGAAAAATTTTCCGCTTATTCCGACTGTTTTGCGCAGGCGGAGATAGTTTTGAAACGAATAATAAGGGGCGAGATTTAGCTTTTTGTTTTATCCGCCCGCCGCATTTACTTTTATGAAAGGAGCAAACGTAAATTGAGTAATTACGAGTCCGTAAAAAGAGAGCTTCTGATATATCTTCAAGCGCGTACCCCGTTTATCGTCGTTCAGTCGTCCGAGCGGGAGAGAGTGGAGAAGATGCTGTTATCGCTTGCTACCGAAAACAACTTCAAAATAGATTATTATACCGACGCCAAGCAACTTTGCTCTTTGGGCGGCGGATCGCAAACTTTTACCGACGTCAACAAGGATCCTCTTCAATACGGCTTCAATAAGTTCAAAAAGAGTAAGAACGGTATCTTTGCGATAGGCGACATCACGAGAATAGACGGCGATAACGCTTTCAGCAGGGAACTATTGAACCTTTTGTATCTTGCAAGGGAAAGTTCTTCGACCGTCCTTATAATCACCGCGGACGATATTTGGTCGAGATTATCCGTTCTCGGCGCCAAACTCACGCTCGACTTTCCCGACCAAAAAGAGATGGTCGGAGTTATCCGAGGGTTTATCAAGGAGTATTCCAAAGTTTACGACGTCGAATGGAATGATAAGGATATCGTAAACGTAGCGACTCTTTTGAAGGGTATGTCCGAAGTGCAGCTTATAAATACGCTTTCGGCTGAACTAATATCAACGGGAGCGCTCAAAACGGACAGGATAGACGGTCTTGTCGCAAAAAAGGACAGGCTGTTCGGTAGCATAGGCGCCGTTCAACTTATAAAACTTCCTAAAACCATAGCCGTTTCCGGCATGGACAACTTAAAAGAGTGGTTGGCGAGTAAAAAGGAAGTTTTCTTCGCTACCGACGAAACGCTCGAATACTATTCTTTGAAGGTCCCGAAGGGCGTTTTGCTTGCCGGCGTTCCCGGGTGCGGAAAATCTTTCTGCGCCAAGATGATCGCCAAGGCGTGGGGCTTGCCGCTATACAAGTTCGATATGGGCAATCTCTTCGACAAGTGGATGGGCGAGAGCGAAAGAAAAATGCGCGAATCGCTTGCGTTTATAGATAACGTTTCACCGTGCGTGGTGTGGATTGACGAGATCGAAAAAATGCTTTCTTCGTCCGATACGTCCAACGATACGGGGAACAGGATATTAGGTCAATTTTTGTTCTGGTTGCAGGAATCCACATCGAGAGTTTTTCTCGTGGCGACGGCAAACAACGTTTCCAAACTTCCGCCCGAATTATTCCGTAAAGGCAGGTTCTCGGAAATATTTTTTGCAGACCTTCCAGACGAAAGGGAAAGAGCCGAGGTCGTCAGGCTTTACACCACCCGTTCGCTTAAGTTGGATCTGACCGACGAGGAAGTTGCTCGCATAGCGGCATCTACCGAAGGTTACAGTTACGCCGATATCGAAACGGCGAGGAATACGAGCATGAAGTTCTGGCGGGAGAAGAGCCCGCCCGCGCCCTCCGCCTTGGCCGCCGGCGCGGCCTTCATCCTGCGCCAGCTTTCGCTCTCCTTGATGAACGGCACGAGCGCCGCGAACGCCGCGGCGGGGACCACCATCGCGCCGAGCATCCACCGCCATGTGGCGTCGCCAAGATGCAGCGTCTCTATCCCCCAGTTGGCGAGCTGGGACGCGATCATGCCGGCGATGATGTTTATCTGGAAAAGCCCGCCCAGCGCCTCGCGGCGCTCAGGCGGCGATATCTCAGCGATGTAGACGGGCGCCGCGATGGACGACACTCCAACCGCCACGCCGCCGAAGAAGCGCGACGCCATGAGATCCCAGGGGCCAATCGCGAAGCCGCTCGCAAGCGCCGTCGCGAAGTACGTCACGGCGCAGCTGAAGAGCGACGCCTTGCGCCCGATCGCGTCCGTGAGGCGCCCCCCAAGCAGC
>JAFVDA010000004.1 GCA_017478765.1 Clostridia bacterium | reverse complement strand
CGATGACCTCCGTTCGTCTTTTATTTGCTGCTGCCAGGCCGCAAATATATTATACACGAACGGAGTTTTATTTCAATACCACATCGGCAGAAGCCTATTTCAGAACCACCGGACTATCCGGTGGTTTTCGTTATACAAAAACAGGTCGGCGCTAAAATTTTGCCGTTAAAAGGTAGTTATTGATTTTTCCAGTCAAACTCGAAAGTCGCGCCGCCCGTAAAATCGACCACTTCTTTCGCTACTTTTTGTCCGGAAATCATTTGGGCAAGATACTTTTCGTATTGATCGACCACAACTATCCTGCCGCCAACGACAGACACGGGCATAGGTTGGAGTTTTTTGAATGAGTTCAATTTTTGAACGTATTCTTCAACGAGATTTTTGTCGATGACGGGGGATTTGACCGCAGCGAGCGGAAGCCGCCCCATCCGTTCGTTTTCGATGATGGTTTTGACTATACCGAGAGTTTTATCGAGCATCTCGTTGTTGATGATATAGTCGTAATTATCTGCGTAAGCCTGCTCCATATCGTAGCGCTTTAAGCGAAGTTCTATCTCCTTTTCGCCGCGTTCTTTTAGCCTTTGTTCCAAAACAAGGCGCGAGTTGACCTTCAAAAAAAGCGTTATCATCTTGACCGATTTGCCGACCGAGTTGACGAGATTTTGCGTTCCGATAACGTCGATATCCTTCAAAAGTATTTTACCGGTCGCAAGGCTTTCAGCCATAAGCACTTTGGAAGTTCCGTAATAATGCTCGTGAACCAGTTGATGCTCGTACAGTTCGCCGCTTCTCAACTTTTCGAGAAAAACCTCTTCCGAAATGAAGTGGTAAGGATACCCTTCGCGCTCGTTTGGGCGACGGTCCCTCGTGGTGTAAGTGGGCATAAGCGAAAACTCGTCGCTTTCCAAAAGCCTTTCGATAACCGTGTTTTTGCCTACTCCCGATCCGCCCGAAAATACAATTAACATATTACCTCTTTTGTCGTTATAGTAAAAATAAAGATGAATAATTACCAAGAAATATATCGACGTATTTTTATTTTTATCATTGTATCATAAAATCCGCCGTTTGACAACAGCAAATAATATAAAAGTGGAAAGTTGAATTGCAATAAAGAGTGGAAAGTTGAGAGTGGAAAGTGGAGTTGCGGTCGGGCATATTATATATGCTGACGCAAGAGTAAACTATTCCATAAAGTCCAAACCGAGAACAGCAAGGCGGGATTTGCTTTCGCCGTAAACGCTTCCGACCAACAGTTCTCACGGAAAAATCTTCGTCAGAAGATTTTTCGTGAATTACTTTGTTCCGCCCTCCGCAAAGTAAAGCGTTTTGACGTTGCAGGAGAATATACTCTTTAAGGCTTTACCCTTGGTGGTACGACTTTCGTAAGGCACGTCGTCGCCGCTCGCGTAAAGGTCGGCGTCGGTCAATAGGTCGCAAAGTTTTATTCTTATCTTTCTGTCGGAGAGAACTTTACACGCCATAACGCTCTGTTTGCCGTTGCCGGCGGGCGCGCTCAAATCGAATATCCTTACGCCCTTACGAGCCCTGCCGAGCGGAGCGATAGCGTCGAGTTTTACCTTTTTGAACGTTCCGAACGACGAACCCAAGATGACTTCGGCTTTTTCGCCTATGAACGCGGCACATAGAACTTCGTCGCCCGAGTCGAGCGAAACGCCCTTGACGCCGCCTGCCACTCTGCCTTGCTCCGGCACTTCGTTTTCGGCTTTTAAGCACATTCCGAGTTTGGTTACGAACATAAGATATTCGCCCGATTTTTCCCATTGAACGGACAAGAGTTTATCTTTATCCTTCAACTTGATCGCCTGATAGCATTGTTTTTGAAGGTTGTATTCTCCGCATTTGGTCGCCTTGACCATACCTTGCGTGGTGAAAAAGTAAAGTTTTTTGTCCTGCGGGACGCTCTCGTCAAGCAAAACGAGCGCGACGGGATATTCGTTCTTTTCCGCGTTCTTAAATAAATCCCCGAACTTGACGCCCTCGGCGCTCGAATTACGAGTGTCGGGCAGCATTTCGACGTCCATCTTATAGCAGTTGCCTTCGTTGGTGAAAGCAAGAAGCACCTGTTCGTTGGTAGCCTTTTCGACGCAGGTAAATATCTCTCTTTCGAGCGGTTCGGTCTCTTCGGTTATTCTCTTATACTGCGACAAGGAAAGTTTTCTTATTCTTCCCTTGACGTTTACGCCGACGTAATAGGTCTCGACCGTCTTTTTGTCTTCTTCGACGACTATCTTTATTTGGTCTTCGCTCTCGACAATGCGGCTTCTTCTCTTGTCCGCGTACTTTTTCTGTATCTGAAGCATTTCCGTCTCGACGACGTGCAACTGCATTTTTTTGCTGTCGAGAATGTTTTCAAACTGCTTTATTTGCTCTTTGAGAGCGGCAAGTTCTTGCTTTAAGTTGTCGACTTCGAGTTTGGTAAGCCTTGCAAGTCTTAAATCGAGTATGGCGTTCGCCTGCTTTTCCGATAAGCCGAATTTGTTGCGAAGGTTTTGCCTTGCCGTGGGCGTATCCGGCGAATTTTTGATTATCTTTATAACTTCGTCGATGTTGGTCACGGCGATAATCAGCCCTTCCAAAATGTGCGCGCGCTCTTTCGCCCTGTCAAGGTCGTATTTGGTGCGCTTGACGATAACGTTCCTTTGATATTCGACGTAATAGCGGTATATGTCTATAAGCCCCAACTGTTGCGGTTTGCCGTCGGCAATGACGACTATATTTATACCGAAGGACACCTGCATATCGGTATACTTGAACAATCCGTCAAGTATCTTGTTGACCTGCGCGTCCTTTTTGAGTTTGATGACGGCGCGCATGCCGTTTCTGTCCGATTCGTCGTTGATGGAGGCGACCCCTGCGAAAAGTTCCTTTTTCTTTTCGCAAAGTTCGTCTATCTTGGTTAATAGTTTTGCCTTATTTACCCCGTACGGCAGTTCGGTAAGCACTATATTTATCTTGCCGTTTTCTTCTTCCGTGTGGTAGGTGGCGCGAATGAGTATCTTGCCCCTTCCCGTCGAGTAAGCCTTTTCTATCTCGCCGTTGGAAATTATTATCCCGCCCGTCGGAAAATCGGGACCTTTAACGACCTTCATCAACTCTTCGAGTTTTATCTTGGGGTTGTGCATATAGGCGATGGCGCCGTCAATGACTTCCCCGAGATTGTGCGTCGGGATATTTGTCGCAAGCCCTACGGCTATGCCCGTCGCGCCGTTTACGAGAAGGTTGGGAAATCTCGACGGCAAAACTTCGGGTTCTTTCAAGGAGTCGTCGAAGTTGGGCGTCCAACGGACGGTGTCCTTTTCGATGTCGCGCGTAAGTTCCAGGGCAAGCGGCTGCATTTTGACTTCGGTATAACGCATAGCCGCGGGCGGATCGCCGTCCACCGAGCCGAAGTTACCCTGCCCGTCGACCAAGGTCATACGCATATTATACGGCTGAGCAAGCCTGACCATTGCGTCGTAAACGGACGTGTCGCCGTGGGGGTGGTATTTTGCAAGGCAGTCGCCGACCACCCTCGCGCTCTTTTTATAGCCCTTGTCGGGGAACATTGCCTGTTCGTACATGGAATAGATAATTCTTCTTTGAACGGGCTTTAAGCCGTCCTCTACTCTCGGCAAAGCCCTGTCGAGAATGACGTACTCGGCGTAGGGCATCATGGAACTATGTAAAACGTCCTCTAAACTGCTGGATATTATGTTCTCTTTAGATATTACTTCCATTTGAAACACCTCAAAAAATGCTGTTAATCGCTATATAGGCGGACTAATCTCTCGGCTTTACTTCAAAGTCGTCCACCTTGTTGAAGTCGGCGTGCGTCTGGATATACAACTTTCTCTCTTCGAGTCCGTCGCCCATAAGAATGGTTATAAGCCTTTCGGCTTCGGCGGCGTCTTCAAGCGTTACCCTCATCAAGACTCTCGTTTTTGGATTCATCGTGGTCTCCCAAAGCTGCGAAGGATTCATCTCGCCGAGACCTTTGTACCTTTGAAGCGAATAACCTCTTCCCACCGCTTCGATCTTCTTTTTAAGTTCCTTATCGTCGTAAGCGTATTCGACGACGTCCTTTTTGAATACCTTGTATAACGGCGGCATACCGATATATACGTGCCCTTCGGATATGAGCGGGCGCATATACCTGAAGAAGAACGTCAAAAGTATCGCCCTTATGTGCGCGCCGTCCTGGTCGGCGTCGGAAAGAATTATGACCTTGTCGTAACGAAGGTTTTCAATCTTGAAGTCGTTGCCTATACCCGTTCCGAGCGCGGAAATAATGGAACGTATCTCTTCGTTGTCGAGAACTTCGGCAAGGCGCTTTTTCTCGCTGTTCAAAGGCTTACCGCGAAGGGGCAAAATGGCTTGGTGCTGTCTATCCCTGCCCTGCTTGGCGCTTCCGCCTGCCGAATCGCCCTCAACTATGAATACTTCGTTTAATTGCGCCTTTCTCGACGAGCAGTCTGAAAGTTTGCCGACAAGTTTAGCGCTGTCGGCGCCCATTTTGGCACGGTGAAGTTCCTTCGCCGTCTTGACAGCCTTTCTCGTTGCGGCGGCGGCGAGCGCCTTTTGTATCATAACGTCGAACACGGCGTTATATTTTTTGGTTTTTATTATCTTTTCGATCTCTTCTATCGTCGCGCTCTCGACTGCCGGGCGGGCTTCGGGCGTTCCGAGTTTGGTCTTGGTCTGACCTTCAAACTGAACGTTCTTCATTCTTACGGAAATTATAGCCGTAATGCCTTCCCTGAAATCTTCGCCGAGAAGATTAGGCTCTTTGTCTTTAAGAAGGTTTCTCGCGCGGGCGTAATCGTTCAAAACTTTGGTTATACCCGTCTTAAAACCCACTTCGTGCATGCCGCCTTCGCCCGTCGGGATATTGTTGACGAACGAGAAAACGTTTTCGGTATAGGCGTTGGTGTGCTGAATGGCAAACTCGACCTTTATGCCGTTGCGCTCGGTTTCAACGTATATGGGCTGATCGTAAGCGGCGGTCTTGCCTTCGTTTAAGTATTTTACGTAATCGACGATACCGCCCTCGAACTTGTATTCCACCACTTCGCTCGGAGTGACGCGCTTGTCCGTAAACACTATTTTAAGATTTTTATTCAAAAAGGCGAGTTCCTTCAAGCGCTTGGTTATGGTTTCGGCTGAAAACTCCACCGTTTCAAATATGCTTGCGTCGGGTTTGAATCTTATAAACGAGCCGTGTTTTTTGGTCTTTTCGCCCGTATCTGTGAGCGGCGCCGAAGGTACGCCCGCTTAAATCTTGCCCGTCTTTGTAGCCACCCAACTGTGAAATTGCATTTGGAAGACGGTGCCGTGATACACTTCCACTTTGAGCCATTCGGATAAAGCGTTGGTTACCGACGCGCCTACGCCGTGCAAACCGCCCGAAAAAGCGTAATTGCCGTCGTCGAACTTGCCGCCCGCGTGCAGTTGCGTGAATACGACTTCCACGCCCGAGACCTTGGCTTTGGGGTGAATGTCGGTAGGGATACCCCTGCCGTTATCTTCGACCGACGCGCTTCCGTCGGGATAAAGCGTAACGTTTATGGTATCGGCAAAACCGTTCGCCGCCTCGTCGACGGCGTTATCTACTATTTCCCACAAAATATGGTGAAGCCCCCTAACGCTGGTCGTTCCTATATACATACCGGGGCGGATGCGTACGGCTTCGAGCCCTTCCAAAATCTTGATGTCCCCGGACGTGTAACCTTTTTTTGTCATAGATCCTCCTTAGCCGAAGTTTATATTATCGGCTCGTAATTGTAGCGGTAAAAAATCAAACTCAAATCAAACGTTTATATAATATCTTTCGTTGCGCTCGACGATAAGCTTATTGTCTATCATCTCGCTTTTGCAAACCAAAAAGTCGTCGCAGATCTCGGCGATGGCAACGTTAAGTTCCCCCGTCGAGTAGCCGCTTTTACGCTTTAGCCGTCTCGCAATCTCTTCGAGAACGGCTTGGCGCTTTCTCGTCTGCTTGGGAAGTTTTGCGCACCTACCCTTTATGAAAGACTC
The DNA here is from genome assembly GCA_017478765.1 of Clostridia bacterium. Classification (GTDB taxonomy): domain Bacteria; phylum Bacillota; class Clostridia; order Christensenellales; family Borkfalkiaceae; genus UBA4636. The sequence goes on along the minus strand of JAFVDA010000004.1, from coordinate 6,530 downwards.
TTTTATCACCATGTCGTAAAACCTGTCAGTCTCTGTAGGGGCGGAACCCATTCCGTTTAGACAGTCGGCAAAAGAACGTTCGAGCGCCTTTTCGTCAACGAAGTACAACTGATAGTATTGTTCCTTTCTCGTCGACACGACGCCCGCGGATTGCAACTTCTTCAAGTGAAAACTCACGGTCGAAACGCTGATATTAAGTTGTAGGCTGAGTTGCTCGACAAACTTGGGTTTTTCCCTTAACGACGCTATTATCCTTAGCCTCGATTTGTCGGCAAACACCTTGAATAACTCTTCGGTCCGCATTTTTGTTTCGATTTTTATCAAAATAAATTTAATTTTATTTTTTGATAATTTCCGAATTTGATTTTTATATCTATTATTATATTCATCGAATTAGATTTTGTCAAGAGAATTTTTGTTTTTTATAAAAAATGCCGTAATAAAAGGTTTTTTGTTTGTTTTACGCTAAAAAAAATCCTTAAAGCCGTTTTTGACTTTAAGGATTTTTCACTATCTTAAAAGGATAATCATCGCTATTAAAAACTTCATCGAACCCGAGCGGCTCACCCCTATCGGAGGCGTCGACGTATAACGCCTGCCCGACCGTCGGGCGCTCGGTCAGGCGGTTGGAGGATATGAGCGTTTCTAGGGGAACGCATAGTTTATACGATATATCGGCAATAGTCTCGCCTTCGCCCGTCAGATAAATAAATTTGTCGAGCGCATTATAGCAGGGCGTTAATTTCTTCATATTTATAATATATTCTAAGCGGCGCCGCTAAATGACGCGGGCAACAAAAAACAAACTTCAAAGTATTCGGGCGTAAATAAATCAAAAGCAAAAGGAATATACATTAAAAGAAAAGTTGGAGAAAGCAGTTATAAAAAGATTATTCGGAGCCGTCGTTTGGGTAACTTTACTATCCTGCGTGGAACGGCTGGTAGGATTTATTTACAGGGTATACCTTTCAAGAACGCTCGGAGCGGAAAGCATAGCCGTATATCAGATTGCGTTGTCTGTCGTCGGGGTGGTAGTGACGCTCATATCGAGCGGGATACCCATAACCGTTTCAAGGCTCATATTAAAAGAGCGGGCAAACAAAAACCCCGTCGGCGAGCAGGAAGTCGTGTCGGCGGGGATATTGACGAGTATAGCCATAAGTTTGCCCATAACTTTAGCGCTGTATCTATTCAAAGACAAGGTTTGCGTTATGTTTGCAGACCCGAGGTGTATGGACGTTCTTTTAGCCATTCTCCCGGGGATAACCGTAACGGGCGTTTACGCCGTCATACGCGGCTATTTTTGGGGCAATCGGCAGTATCTGAGATACTCGCTTATCGAACTTGCGGAAGAAGTTGTTATGGCGACGGCAGGCGTTCTGCTCGTAAGCTCGATGAAGGACAGAGCCGACGGGGGAAGGCTCGCGGGCGTTGCGGTATTTATATCATACGTATTTTCATTCGTTGTGTCCACTCTCGTTTTCGTATTCGGGAGCGGAAGGCTAAAAAATCCTTTGCGAAGGATAAAGCCGCTCGTTATATCGTCCTCCCCCATAACGGCGATGAGAACGCTGTCGTCTTTATCGTCCACCCTCGTCGCGCTCGTACTGCCCGTCAGGCTCATTCATTACGGCGCGCCGACCGCCCAAGCAATGACCGCGTTCGGAGAGTTTTCGGGAATGGCTATGCCGCTGCTGTTTATCCCGTCGACGGTTATAGGCTCCATCGCGCTCGTCACCGTTCCGGAAGTTTCGGGCAGTTTTTACGAAAAAAATTACCGTTCGCTTTCGGAAACGGTCGTCCGCTCGACAGAGTATTCCATGCTTTTATCCGCCGTCATCGTGCCGATATTCGTCTCTTGCGGCAGGCGAATTTGTCTGTTTTTGTACGGCTCCGAGCAGGCGGGCGTATATCTCGCCGTTTCGGCGATAACCATGCTCCCGATGAGTTTATCGATGATAACGACAAGTTTATTGAATTCGGTCAACAAGGAGCGTTCCACGCTTATCAACTACCTTTTAGGCGCAGGAGCCATGTTTCTTATAATATTTTTCACTCCCAAAATCATCGGAGTATACGCGTTGTTTTTAGGGCATATAGTAAGTTTTTCACTATCCTCCGTACTCAATCTGATAACGCTCAAAAAAACCTTGTCGGTCACGGCGGATCCGCCGAAAAAAGCAATTTTAAGATTGGTCGCCGTGGCGTTTTCGTCTGCGTTCGGGCTGGCTCTATCCGGAATAGTCAAACCTTTACCCGATATATTATTTATCGTGACGGTAGCCGCCTTTACGCTCGTTTTCGAGTGCGTGACTCTTATTTGCTTCGGGCTTTTGGACGTAAAAAGCATTTTTGGCAAACTATTCGTCAAGCGTTCGGCAAAAACGGCGAAAACTTAAAAACGCTATCCGACACGAAAAAAGCGCTCGGCGCTAAACCGGAAGTTCCAAAGGGATTTTTCGGTAAGGACGGGGCTTTGAGAATCAGGCGTGGCGTGATGCCACGCCTTTTCTCTTGGTTGTTTTAGTCGAAGTCGGGGATTTCAACGGCTCCGACGAAGTTGTAAATGATTTCTATTGTGTGTTTGTAATGTCCGTCAACTTTCTGCTTTTCGTAGATAAGCACCTTGTCTATGAACGCTCGCAGGATTTCCGGCGTTAGTTCCTCAAAGTCGCTATATTTGTCCACGAGAGAGATAAACTTTGAAATGTCGTCCATCTTGCTCTTGGCGTGGTCAATACTGACTTTGAGTTTTTCGACCTTTTCTTTCAATTCCGCTTGCTCGGTTTCATAGTTGTCGCTCATCTTCAAGTAGCGTTCTTCGGAGAGTTTGCCGGCGACCTTGTCTTCGTAAAGGCTTTGGATGATTTTATCGAGTTCTTTCATCCTCGCTTCCATCTCCGCAACCTCTTTCAAAGACTGGTTGAGTTCTCGTTTTGTTTTAGCGTCGCTTCGGCGCTTTAACAGTTCTAAAAACGCTTCCTTGTTGTCTTTGGTAAACCGTATTGTGTACCGAATGTCGTCTTGAATCATTGTTTTGACCGAATGTGCCGTGATTTGATGCGATGTACAAACTGCTTTTTTCTTTTTTCGATAGCCCGAACAGTTGAAATATTCGGCTTGTTTCATAGTAGTGCAACGGCAAAGATACATCTTTCGTCCACAGTCGGCACAATACAGCATTCCCGAAAGCATATTCGGCTCGCCCATATCGGCAATCCTCCGTTTCCCTTGACGGATTCTCTGAACGGTATCGAACGTTTCTTGATCAATGATGGCTTCCTGCGTGTTTTCAAAGATAACCCAGTCCTCTTTCGGCGCTTCGAGTTTTCGTCTTGACTTATAAGACTTCTTGTACGTCTTGAAGTTGACGGTATGACCGAGATATTCCATGTTGGATAGAATACGGACTACGCTTTGCGTTGACCAAATCTCCATATCCTCTTTTTCTTTCTGAACGGTTGGCAAACCTTTTCTCTTGGCATAGACCGTTGGCGTTTCCACTCCGTTCTCTGTCAATATCCTTGCTATCTGCGTCGGACCGTATCCCTTAACGCAAAGACTGAATATCTCTTTGACGATTGCCGCGCCTTCTTCGTCCACGATCCATTTCTCCTTATCGTCCGGATCTTTCATATATCCGAGCGGCGGGATAGTCGTGATGTGCTTTCCCGAATTGCCTTTTGCCTTGACTACCGTCCGTATCTTTCTCGAACAGTCCTTTGCGTACATCTCGTTGAGAATGTTCTTGAAAGGGGTTATGTCGTCGTCGGGATTGGTCTCGCTGTCCACTTGGTCGTAGATGGCGATAAACCTTACGTCCGCTTCAGGTAGATAATACTTTGTGTAGTATCCCACGAGAATATGATCTCTCCCGAAACGGGACATATCTTTGACTACCACGGTGGAGATGAGTCCGTCGTCGATGTCGGCAAGCATCCTCTTGAAGTCCGGTCGGTCGAAGTTGCTACCCGAAAAGCCGTCGTCAACATAGTATCGGATGTTTTTCAGTCGATGTTCGTCGGCGTACTGCTTCAATAACATCTTCTGATTCTTGATACTATTGCTGTCTCCGGCGAGGTCGTCGTCGCAACTTAACCTACAGTAGAGTGCCGTCCATTGTTCGTTTACGTTCTTTGTTCTTTTATGTGTTTTTTGTTGTTGTAGTTGCAAATTCATTGTTTAATACCTCCCGAATTGCAACTCCCAAGCGGTTCCGTGTATATGAGGCTATCGGCGTTTTGCTCAATGAGCCTCTTTGTGATGTCGAACGCCGTTTCTTTGGCGTTCTGTTTTTGTCTCGCAATCACGACGTAAACCGTGTTGCCGATGACTTTTTCCCGAATTCTCGTAAGCGAGCCGTCGGGTTGTTCGTAATAATTGATTAAACGTGATGCTGTTGGTTTACTTTGTGTTTTAATAATGATAATCTCCTTTTTGAAGCCGAGGCGCTTCTATATGATTTTTTTGACCTCGACACGAAAAGGAAAGGTAAGAAGGGGTAAGAGCGATTATTCAGTTGTATTGTTTTTTAATGCCTCATATCCGGCTTCGATCAGTTGAACTTTCGATAAGTTTCTTTTTTTTAAGAATTCGTTTATTTCTTCCGCTTTCTTTCGCGGCATACTCGTTCCCCATACCAAACTCTTGGCTTTTCTTTCTTCCTTATGTTTATCCTCATATCTTTTATTGATTACCGATGTCGGCGTCCTCATTGAAAATCTCCCTCGCAAGTTTACTGTTAAATATTATATCGTATTAACACAATTTTGTCAAGGTGTTTATGAGAAAAATATATAATAAATCCATCAGAAGATAAACCCGACCTTCGTGCAATAGCCGGTTTTATGATATTCAGTTGTAATATTCGGTTTTAATCCGCTTTGCTCCACGACCGCGTGGATGTAAACGTTTGTTCTTGCCGCTTTTCTTCTTCAATCTCACGCTCAATCTCTCTTAAACGATTTCTCGGCAGGGGAACGGGCGCAGCGAATAAATCTATGAACGACTGCATTGCCGACGTCGCTTTGAAGAACGTCCTTGCATACGCTTCCGGCTCGTGTTCTCTTAATGCAAACACCGCCTTTTTAGCGACTTCCGCTTTTTGCCCATTAGTCTTTTCCTTTTGGTATTCTTTGAACAAGTCTCCATTGTCTTTGGCGAGAATAGCATTCTCGTTTTCAAGCCGTTTATTTTCTACGGTCAAAGCGATTACTTGTTCTTTTAACTCTTTCTTGCCGCGGGCTATTTTACCGTCTTTTGCGTCTTTTAACGCTTGACTGTAATTCGCTTCCTTATCTCGCTCGGCAATGAGTTTGTCACGTTCGGCTCTTGCTTGATCCGCCTGTTCGATCGTCTTATCGAGATAATGTCTTGCCGTGGCGTTGGCTTCTTTCAAGTCCTCGTTCTCGGCTCGTGCGTCGGCGGTGGCTTGTTTTACGACTTTGTTATATGTTTTCGGATCGACGTGTTTGGCGTCGCTACCTTCCTTGCCGCGTTCCAAGTTCCATTTCTTTCCGACTTCTTCGTAAACCTTTGTCTGCCACTCGCTCATCTTTCCGTCAAAGTAATACTTGGCGCAAAGTCTGTTGTCGGGAGTGATGGGGACGACGTTGATATGAATATGCGGACTCGTTTCGTCCTTGTGGACGACAGCGGAAATAATATTTTCTTTTCCCATTTGCTTTGCGATAAAATTCACGCAATCGGTAAAGAATTCCCGTTCTGTTTCGGGCGGCATATCTTTGAAATAATCTCCCTTTGCGCCGATAACGAACGTTGCCATTCTTACAGCGTCGTCTTTCACCTTTCTTTTCACCCCGACTTCTTTGATACGGTTATTGATGAACTCCATATAACGAGTATCAGGCGCGGGGACGATGTGATAATTATTGTGAGTTCGTTCCGTGTCGATCGTTTCTCTGCCGATACGGGTATAACCTTCCTGTCGCTCGTTCTCGTTTTCGATCTTTCCGATGTCGTCGGGCTTCTTGATTTTCTTCATGTTAAATACGATTTGATAGATAGTTGTTTCCTCCTGTAAATATAGATTTTTTTGAGTGCGAAAAAGGTGTGTAGATTAGTCTTATCGACTTCGTTCAGCGGACAAAAGCCTCGCAGAGCCTACGCAACCAAAAGCATTTTGGTGTAGTAGGCTACACCTTTTTCGCTTACTCACATTTTGCTTGACTTTTGATTCCCTTAAAAAGGTCTTTTTGCAATCACTTCCACAAGCGTTTAACGTCCGCCTGCAAGTCATCTTACAATCATATCAATCACCGTCCTTTATGTTTTTACCCTTCACTTAAAAGGGTTGTTTTTTGTCAAAAGTCAAGGTTATATCCGAAACTTTTTTGCCACAAAAAGAGCGCAAAAAAGCCGCCGATATATCCTACCGCCGACTGCTGACTTGTTCTATTCGGTTGTCTTATTTTACATTAACTGCTATCCATAATGCCTCCTTTGGAAACAAAAAGTCCGTACGATTTTCACCGTCGCCTGATGGCGCAATTACACTCGTACGGACTTTT
>JAFVDA010000021.1 GCA_017478765.1 Clostridia bacterium | reverse complement strand
GAAGGGTGGCGACCACCGAGCGGGCGGCAAACATGTTTTTCGATTACCATGTCGACGTTTGCGCCGACGGGCAGATCGCAAGGGAGATATCCTACTTCCGCTCGTACTATCAGAAACTGGTTCCGTCGTGTCTTATCATCTACGACAGAGTGGCGTACTTCGAGCCGAACGGAGACTTGCGGCTTACGATAGACTTCAATCCGAGATACAGGGTAACGCAGTTGAATCTTTCGACCGATATGAACGGAATATCGCTTCTACCCGAAGGCTACGGTATTCTCGAAATAAAGGTGCAACAAGCCATGCCTTTATGGCTGACGGAAATTCTTTCGCAAGGTAAAATTTACAAGGGTACGTTTTCCAAATACGGCGAAGCGTACAAACAGCAATTACTTAAAATCAAAAACGTTTAACAAGGGGATAGTATTATGTTCGATTCATTGTATAATTCAGTTTCATCAGGATCGCTCACGCTGTGGGCGTACGTCCTTATCATGGTTGCCGTATCGGTCGTTTGCGGGCTGGCGTCTTCCATGATAACGAGCGTAAAACTGCGTTCGAGCAAAGGGTTTTTCGTCACGACGACGGTCATGCCTGCGGTCGTTTCAACGGCGTTTATTTTTCTCAACGTAATGCTTCAAAACGATCAAACCAAAGCCATTAGCGCGATCGCCGCGATAATGGTCGGAATGGGGCTTATCAGGTTCCGTTCGGCGCAAGGCAAAGCCGAAGAAATGATCGCTCTGTTTGTTTCGGTCGTTATCGGCGCCGTTTGCGGATTGGGGTATATCGCTTACGCGATACTGTTCTCTCTCGTCGTTCCGCTCGTATTTATAGGCGTAAGTTGCTTGAAAATATTCCAAAACAAAAGATTGTCGAGCGAAAAAATATTGAAGATAACCATCCCGGAAAATCTCGAATACAACGGGCTTTTCGATAAGACGTTCGAGCACTTTTTGAAGGAAGTCGAACAGGTGGGCGTGAAAACTACCGGAATGGGCTCTATGTTCCGTTTATCTTACAGGATAGTTATGAAAAACCCCGCGGAAGAAAAGGAGTTTATCGACGAGTTGCGTATCAAAAACGGCAACCTTGAAATATCCGTTCTTCCGTATACGGACGATCCGAGACAGTTGTAATAATCATATTTATATATCGGTTTTATCTCTACGATACGTTGCGCCCGCTACGCTCGGCTTTTGAATTGAGCGTAGCGGGCTTTTCATTTGACTTAAAAGCGGAAGTTATGATATAATCGAAAAAAGTCGGGGGTATTATGAAGAGTAACGGTATATCGCAAACGATAAGGCAAGAGTTGATGGCGCTCAAAAACGACAAAAACGCAGATTTTTTGTTCAGGCTTATTCCGGACGGCGATAGGTCGAGAATTATCGGCGCTTACTCGAAAGATCTGAAAGCCGTTGCAAAAAAATACGCGAGTAACCAAAATATAGATGAGTTTTTGAGCGATCTGCCTCACTATTATCACGAAGAGAACGTCGTTCACGCACTCATCGTTTGCGCCGTCAAAGATTACGACGAGTGTTTGCGTAGGATAGAAGGCTTTTTGCCGTTCGTAAACAACTGGGCGGTGTGCGATTGTATGCGCCCAAAGACCATAAAAACTCGTTTGCAGACGGCGAAAAAAGACGTCGAAAGATTTATTGCGTCCGACCATACTTACACCGCGCGTTTCGGTATCGAGATGGTTATGACGTATTATCTTGGCGAAAACTTCGATAGCGAGTTGTTCGATCTATGCGTATATAAACAAACGAGCGAGTATTACGTCAAAATGATGATGGCTTGGCTCATTGCGACCGCCGCTTATAAAAATCCCGAATGGGTAAATGAAGTTCTCAAAGGCGACCGACTGGACGCCGAAGTCAAAAAAATGGCTGTCAGAAAGATAAAGGACAGCCGCCGCGTATCGTTATAAATAAAAATCGTTGACTAAGTAGGTCTATCGGTGCTAATATAATTGTTATGAAGGACGTTGTGCCAAGCGTAAAACAAAAATTTGAAGGTCGTATCACAGAACTCGACCTTTTGCGTGGAATAGCCGTCGTGTTGATGGTCTTGGATCACACCATGTACGACGTGGCGTTTTTTATGCCTGAGATTTTCGGCTTTTACGTTATGGGCAGTTTTTGGGCTAAGTTCGCCGTTCTTGCCGCGGATTACTGGTGGTGGTCGGTACGAAGAATAGTCAGGCAGGCGGTGCTGTTTATCTTTTTGGGCTTGACGGGCGTCAGCTGTTCGTTTTCCCGCTCGAATATGAAGCGCGGTTTGAAGTTGGGCGCTTTTGCGCTTGCTCTGTCGCTTGCAACGTATCTTATTGATTTGATAGCGCATTTAGGCGGTCAGTTGACCATAGTTTTCGGAATACTGCATTGTATTGCGTTGTCGCTCGTAATTGTCGCGCTCATTCAGAAGATAACGCAAAACAAGTGGGTATATCTTGCGATAGGCGTAATTATGGTAGCCGTCGGGCGGTTGCTGTTCGACCCGCTTCATCCGCCGTTTGAATATTACGTCGGCAGCGGAAACTTTTTCGAGCAATTTTGGCAGGCGTTCGTCGGAAACATCCTTTTAGGTCCCGACAGTTACAGTTTTCCGTATTACGGCGGTCAGGTGTTTATCGGCGTATTTTTGGGTAAGTTGTTGTACCCCGAAAGAAAACCTCTGCTTTTTAAGAAGGGGTATTCAAATAATCCGTTGACCTTCGTCGGCCGTCACGCGCTTATAGTTTATATCGCGCATCAGGTGATAGTCCCGCTTGTTTTAGGTGTAATACTTCTCCTTTGCGGATACAGTATAAGCTTTTAGTCTTTATAAAACGACTTTTATCGCGAGTCGTTTTTTATTTTGGTAAAAATCGGAAACTCTTGAAAACTCGTTAAAATACTTGTAATACATTGAATATTATAGTATAATAAACTTGATTAAATGTAACTTTATATCAGGAGAAACGACAAAAGACAATGAGTATCGAAACGATAATGTTTCTGGTCGCGGGTCTCGGCGCGTTTTTGATAGGATTCAAGATCCTTTCGGAAAACCTTGCCAAGTTCGCCGGGCGGACCATGCGAAACATGTTCAATAAGATATCCGGGAACAAGTTTGCGGGCATCGCGATAGGCGCCGGCTCCACCGCTTTGATCCAAAGTTCGGCGGCTACGACCGTTATGCTTATCGGTTTTGCAAACGCGGGTATAATTACTCTTTATCAGGCAGTACCCATTATAATGGGCGCGAATATCGGTACGACGGTTACTGCGCTCATACTTTCTCTCGACGCTATCGACGTTCCTTTGTTTGCCATGGGCTTGTCGCTCATCGGTATTTTCGGGGCGAAGCTCGTCAAAAAAGACAGAACGAAGTCCCTGTTTTTGGCGATAGCGGGCATGGGACTGGTGTTCTTCGGTTTGAAGACCATGTCCACGCAAATGTCGGTCGTTGCCAAAGAGCCGTTCGTGACCGAAGCGCTCGACACGGTTACCTTTCCGCTACTACTTCTCGCGATAGGTATCGTGTTTACGATAGTTATGCAGTCGTCGACGGCGGTAACGGGTATCTTACTGTCGATGGCGGGCGCGGGGCTTACGATAGGCAACGGCGGCAACAGTATTTATTACGTCATTTTGGGCACGAATATAGGAACCTGTCTTACGGCGATATTGTCGTCGATGGGGGCAAGCACCAACGCGAAAAGAACGGCGGTCATTCACCTTATGTTCAACGTCGTCGGTTCGCTGATATTCCTTATCGTGCTTTGGATATGGAGCGGATTTAACGATTTCTGGTCGGGGATCATACCTTCTTCCAAAATGCAGATCGCTCTATTTCACATGACTTTCAACCTTATTTGTACCATCATATTCCTGCCGTTTACAAACGTTTTCGTCAAAGTTGCCGAATGGCTCGTTCCCGTCAAAAAGGACAAGACTTCTTCTTCCGCGCTTCTCGACGAAAGACTTTTGGAAGCCCCGAACGTTGCGGTAGGGTACGTCGTTACGGAAACCAAGCGTATGGCGGGCATTGCTATGAACGCTTTGAACGTTGCGTTCGACGGGTTTATGAACAGGGATCAGTCGGTATCGGAAGTCGTACAGGATAATATGAAATCGACCGCTCAAATGAATTCGGCAATAACGGGGTTTATCGTTAAACTGTCGACCAAAAACGTCGGGTTGAACGGCGAAAAGATAATAACCGCGGTACACGCGTCCATGCCGGACATAGAAAGGCTTGCCGAACTTGCGGAAAACGTCACCAAGTATACTACCCGCTACGTCGAACAGGAACTTACGTTTTCGGACAGCGTTATGAAGGAACTCGGTCAGATGTTTGAAGCCATTCGCTCGCTTTACGATTCGGCTATGCGCTCGCTCGATTTGAACGTTTATTACAACGTTGCCGAAGCCGAGCAACTCGAAAACAATATCGACGCATACAAAAAATCGCTTCTTGACGGGCATATGATAAGGCTGAACGACGGCACTTGCAGCCCTGAATCTTCGGGCGTATTCATAAACCTCGTGAACAACCTTGAAAGGGCGGGCGACCACCTTTACTTTATCGCCGAAGCGTTTGCGAAACTTAACGAAGTAAAACAAAATAAACGTTAATCACGTTAAAAATTATATAATAACGTTTAGGAGGAAATTATGGAAGGAATAAATTTACCCGATTTAGTTATGATCGTCAACATCGTTTATCTTGCCTTCGCGGGATTATTCGTGTTGATAGGCGTACTCGTCGGACTTAAAAGAGGAGTTTTTAAGTCGGCGGTAAGACTTATATTTTTAGTGCTGTCGGCAGTCGGCGCGGCGCTCGTCGTCACTATTATAGTTAATTCAACGGCGCCTACGCTTACCAACGTGGTAATGGATAACAAGGACTCGCTTCTCGGGGAAAACGCCGCTATGGTCAACGAAGTACTCGAAGCTTCCCCCACTATCACCGAATACCTGCCGCTCATCGTGGTTAGCGCTGTGGCGCCGATAGCGTTTTTACTGTTGTTTATAGTTTTCTCGCTCATAAGCCTTGGGCTTGGGGCGATAGTAAAAGCCATATTCAAAAAAATGCTACCCGAAAAACCCGGTGTTGTATCGAGGATTTTGGGAATGGTGCTCTCGATGGCGTGCGGAGTGGTCATAGCGACCTGTTCGCTTTTGCCCGTAACGGGGTATCTGACGCTCGCAGGTAACACTTATGAAAAACTTGAAGCCGCCGAAGTCATTCAGCCTACGGAAGATGAAAACGCCGAAAAACTCACTACGCTTTTGAAGGACGGCAAAGAACTTTTTATCGTCAAAACCGAATATTTTCTCGGCGGCCCGCTGTTTAAGTGGTCGACTTCGTATAAGATATCGTCGGGCGAAGGCTCTAACCTCGTTGACGACGTAGACGGATATTCCGATCTCGTTCCGGTCGCGATGGATTTGAGTAAAGTCGACTTTTCGGACGTTGAGAATATCGACGTAGAGCCTTTCAGAAAGATAACCGCCGTAATAAAGGACAGAGCGGCGCTCCGCACCGTGATCGCCGAGATACTCTCTTACGCAAGCGACAAGTGGGTGAACTACGAAGAGTTTTTGGGACTTAACATAAAGGAAAGTCTTCCAGAAGACCTTAAAGATTCGCTCGATCCCGCGCTCAATAAACTTGCGCAAACCACGCCCGACACCGTGACCGACGATCTCAACCAGTTTATCGACGAGATCGAAGCGCTCGCTAAATCCTATTCGTCTATCGAAAGATTATCTAAAACGGATTTCAGCGATATTTCAGCCGTCGATCTTTCACCGATTAACGACATTATCGACGCTATCGAAAACACCGTCATCGTTAAAGAGATAGTCGCAAACGTTATCTCCGACGCGGGCGAAAGATGGCTCAACGGTCAGGCGTTTATGGAAATGAACATCGAAGAGCAACTGCCCGAAGAATTCAAGGGTTTGCTGACTCCCGCATTCCAAATGTTTGCCGATACCACTAAGGATAACGTTATAGCGCATCTTCGTGAATTCGTCAATCTGTTCGGCGACGTGCAAGGCGTTCTGACCGAAGTAGACGCTTTACAAGAAACTCAATTCGACGTCGAACATCTCGCCGACTTAGACGTTACTCCGCTCAACAACATCGCGACAAAAATCGACGAGGCTAAATCGTCGCTCACAAAAGAGTTGGTCGCAGGGCTTATCGCAAAAGTCGGAACGGCTTGGAAAAGTAGCGAAGAGTTTATGGGAATCAACATCGAAGAGCAACTGCCCGAAGAATTCAAAGGTCTGTTCGATCCCGCGTACGACAGTTTTGCGTCGGCTACCAAGGATGACGTCGGCGAGAAACTCGTGGACTTTGCGAACATGCTCGACGACGTTAAAACCGTTCTCGGCAGGATCAACGACTTGACCGAGCAGTCGTTTGACGAAGACAATCTCGATTCGGTCGACGTAACTCCCATCAAGGCGATCGCGGGCGACGTTGAAAACGCCGAGTCGACGCTCACAAAAGAGTTGGTCGCAGGGCTGGTTTCGAGAGCGGGAACGAGTTGGCTTACTCCCGAAGAGTTCTTGGGACTGGATATAAAGAGCCAACTACCAAACGATTATAAAAACTCTCTCGACAGCATGCTTACAAAACTGTCGAACACCACGAAGCAGACGGTCGGTGACGATCTGAACGGCTTTGCCGATACGATAGCGTCCATCTCAAAAACTTACGCTTACGTCAAGGCGTTCTCTTCCACTGAGGCGGATATGACCGATATGGCTACCGCGCTTACCGACGCCCTTTCGACCGTTACCGACGACAACAAGGAAATACTTGCCGATCTTATGACCGACGTCATCGGTGACGTCGTGGCAAACGAAGGAACGGCTGAAGTCGTAACCGGCATCATAACGAGAGCGCTCGACACTATCGCCGAGCAAAACGCGTCCGGTGACGGCACGAGCAGTGAAGTTGCCGATTACGCCGAGGCGGTCAACACTATCATCAACTACACGAGTAGCGAATCCACCGAAGAGGTCTCCGCTTCGAGCATTATCGAAACGGTCACCGCAAGTCAGACTTTGAGTAACGTCATCAAGGATTACACTTCCGACGAAGAAAGCGCTTCGATCGACGCCGACGAAGAGCAAAAAGCCGCTATATCGTCCGCTATACAAAGTTACGAAGAAGAAAACGAAGAGACCTTGACCGACGAAGAAAAGGAAACTTTGGAAGCGCTCAAAAAGTTGTTCGGTATCACCACTCCGTAAACGAGAAAAAACCATAAAACCGATACGGGAAGTATAACGACAAATATAAAGAACGTCGAATGACCTTCGGCGTTCTTTTATTTGTTGTGAATGTTCGAGTTTGACTGCCGTCGACGCCTCGAAAGCGTATAAAAAGCCGTTTAATAATAGCAAACGACTAAGTTTAGCCGCTGTAAAAACCGACCGATAAACGCCGCTTTAAGGGCGAATAGGCGCCTTTCAAATTATAATATATATAAAGGTCGGCGTATCAAAGGGTGGACGACGGTTTCTTCTGTGGCGAGTACGTAAAAAAAGGTATAAAAAAAGCCGCGGCGTTTTTATAGCCGCGGCTTTTAAGATTTACTCGGGTTTATCTTCCGATTGTTCTTGAGGGATATTGTTTTCCATGTTGTCGTAATCGTACTCGGGAAGAGTTTCTTCGGTTTGTTCTTCGGGTTGCTCTTCGGGTTGTTCTTCGACAACGGGTTCTTCATCGTCCGATTGCTCGTCCGCTTGTTCGGGCTCGTCGGCTTGCGCCTTGGCTTTTGCAGCCGCTTCGCGTTTTGCCTTGTTCTCGTTTATCTTGCGTTGAGCCTTTTCACGAGTGTCTCTGCTGTAGAACTCTTCGGTGTTGGCGCCGGAGTTCTTTCTGGTCTTTTTGACTATCATTCTTATCTCTTGGTGGGCTGCTGGTTCACCCTTTCATTCTAATTTTTGATAGTAACAAATTTTATCTGTTACTGATCTAGAAAAAAAAAAGATGAAAATTCTCTTCTAAAAAATGTCCAATTAACTAGAGAGAAGGAACTTTCTATATCAGGGTATTATGATTTATTTATTTATTTTTAGATGTTGGGTTCATTTTCATTATTCCTTTACCTTTCACTCATTAATGAAATTCTTTCACTCTCCTTAATAAAATAATTTGAATTCTGTGTTCAGGTATATGTTTTTGACATTCTTGTCTTTGTCTGTTAATCCATTTTTCTTGTTTAACAGTCAGTGGTACTTGATCGACTTGCCCTTTATCTAGATTCTGATATAACCCCTTGGAAT